>DATJTE010000195.1:0-116856 GCA_035503715.1 Rhizobiaceae bacterium
CGTCGCCCTTTCCGGCGGACCAGAAGCTGCCGCCGTCGCGTACGTCCAGTTCGACATTGATGCCGACTTCGGCGAGGTGCGCCTGGGCCACCAGCGCCATGTTCGTGAAGGCCGGCTGGTTGAGCACCAGCATCTGGCAATTGAAGCCGTCGGGCATTCCGGCTTCGGCCAGAAGGCTCTTCGCCAACTCCGTGTCGCGCGAGTGGACCGGCGCGTCTTTCCAGTGGCCGAGGATTTGCGGCATGATCATGCAATTGGCCCGCGCCACCTTGCCGTCGTAGCCGGCGAGCAGCATTTCATCGATATCGAGCGCGGCGCGCACGGCCTGGCGCACCTTGATGTTGTCGAACGGCGCATGTTCGACATTGATGCCAAGCCACACATCGGCGATGCCCGGCAATTGGTCAACGCTGAGTTCGGAGACATTGGCAAGGCTGTCGGCAAGCACAGGGTCGGCGTCCGAGAAATCCAGTTCGCCGGAGCGCAGCGCCAGCTCCACGGTCTTCGGGTCCTGAACGACCCGCATGATCATTTCGTCGAAGCCGCTCGGCTGACCCTTGAAGTCGGAATTGCGCTGCATGGTGGTCTGGCGCTGGCGCTCGAAGCCGGTGATCTTCATGGCGTTGGAACCGACGGGCTGGATGTTGTGTTCGACGCCGCGTTCCTCGACGGCCTTCTTGCAGACGATGCAACCCGACGTGCTTGCCAGGATGTATTCGAGCGAGGCGCGCGGGCGTTCCAAGAGGATGCGACCGCTGTATTTGTCGTCGACTTCGACACCTTTCAGATGCACCCAATCGGAAGCGTAGGGGCTTGTCTTGCCCTCGGGCGCGGCGAGGCTGAAGCGCTCGAATGAATATTTGACGTCCTCGGCTGTCATTTCACCATAGCCATCTGTGAACATCTGGCCCGGCTTCAGCTTGAAGCGGGCTTCGGTGTCGCTGACCATCTCGAACGACTCGGCCGCATCCATCTCGATGACAAGTTCGGTGGCCTCGGTGTCGACCTGGTTCGGCTTGTAGATGATCAGGCTCTGGTAGATCGAACGGCAGACGCCGGCATCCTCGGCCCCGGCGCGGAATGCGGGGTCCAGAACTTCAAGGTCGCGTCGAGTGCGGATCTGCAGTCTTGTTTTCTTGTCCTGTGCGAATGCAACTGGCACCAAAGCGGTGCTGGCCAGCGCACCCGCCATGGCCATGATCTGACGGCGATTGACCGAAGTAATCATCGGTTCCTCCTCTTTTTTAGCGCTCCTCCGCGCCGGTGAGTGGGTCGGGACTCAAGTCAGTCCCGGATTAATCGAGCGGGCTAGAATTGCCTGCTCAGCAATTCTTCTTCGAAGGGGAAGTCGGACAGCAGTTGATATCCATCTTTCGTCACGACGATTTGCTGCTCGAGCTTGACGCCTTCGGAACCGCCGACTTCGCCGCAATAGCTTTCGCAGCTCAGCACCATGCCTTCCTCCAGCACGCCGTCCTCGCCATATTTTTCGTGATGGCCGCGGCCGACGATCGTCGGCGCCTGGCCGCAGAGCCCGACACCGTGCCAGGTCATGGGCATCATTTGCTGCTTGAACCGCTCGGGAAGATCATATGCATTCTCGGACATTTCTCGGAAGCTTGCGCCGGCGCGGGTCAGCTCCAAATTGTGGTGAAGCTGGTCGTATGCCGTGCCGTACAGCGTGAGTTGCTCGCCGGAAGGGCGGCCGCTCGGGCACAGGAACGTGCGCGAAACGTCGGCGTCATAGCCGAACGGTCCGATCATGTCGGTGTCGAGCGCCACGAGTTCGCGCGGCCGCACGATGCGGTCGGTCGCTTCCTGGTACCACGGGTTGGTGCGGTGGCCTGACGAAAGCAGGCGCGTGTCGATGTACTCGCCGCCGAACTCGACGTTGGTGGCCTCCAGGATGCTCCACAGACCGATCTCGGTCTTGCCGGGCTCGATGGCCTGCTTGATCCGGTGCAAAGCGACTTCCGCGATCGACAGCGACGCCATGATGCACTGGATCTCTTCGGCGGATTTGATCTTTTGCGCCTCCGACAGCATGCGACCACCGGCAATGACCTCGATGCCCGCGTTCTGCAGGTGAAGGCCGGTGAAATATTCGACGCGGCTGTCGACGGCGAGACGACGCTTGCCGACCTTCTGTGGCGGCAGGAACGACATGATGTACTCCGCCCATGACTTGCCGCCCTCATAGGTCTTGGCGTCGAGATTGTAGCGGCCCTTGGACGGCAGCGAGATTTCGACCGTTTCGAGGGTGTCAGCCAGATGCTCGGAGCCCGCGTACTCGAAAAGGATCGCCTTGCCCTCGGCCGGAACGATCGCGCAGCGGTTGTTGGCGTGCATCGACCAGGGCTGCATGTTGCGGATGCCGGTCGCATAGCGGGTGATGATCGGGTCGGCCAGGAGAATGGCGGGAATGTCGTTCTTCCGCAGTTGCTCCTGCACCCGGCCCAGCCGGTAGGCGCGCAGGGCGACCATGTCCATCTGCGCTGCGCCGTGATCGCTGACAGTCTTGCCGATGGATGTGCGGGTCAGCGCATTGCGTGTGTAGCGCGTGGATTCCGGGTCGACGCGTGGCGGTACTTTCTGATCCATCCCTGGCTACTCCGCTGCTGGGTTGCGAAAACGCTAACGCAACGGAGATCAGACTTGTAGGGTGGTATATTTATCGAAACAAAGTTTTTCTTTTATGGTTGTATTGGCCGTTCGTCGCTCGCAGTCGGCTATTTTGGGAGGTTTGACGCGGCGGCTGGCGCGGCATTTTTGAACATTCCCGCCAACCTGGCGTGTGCCGCCAGAATGACGCCGTTTGCATGGCGATCGGAGGTTCGCCTAGCGCTAGTCGCCAGCGTCCGGCAATATATCCATCACGTCCGTTCAATGCAGACGGGCATCGGCCGAGAAGATCAGAGCAAACAGTGCAGCCTTATACCTGTTTATGATGAAGGCACTTCGTCTTTATTCAATTACCCCGTGTGCGACTTGCGCTCTCGATCGAGGGCGTCGTCACCCCAGGCATAGCGGATCACGCGGCGGCATAGCCTCGAATGCCCTTGATCTCGAGAAATTCCTCGAGGCCGAATTCGGCGCATTCGCGACCGTTGCCGGACTGTTTGTAACCGCCGAACGGCATGTCCGGGTTGGCCGCGGGATAGTTGATGTAGATGTTGCCCGCGCGCATCCGGGAAGCAACCTTCCTCGCCAGCGTCATATCCTTCGACTGGATATAGGCGGCCAGTCCGTAAACGGTCGCATTGGCTTCGTCGATGACCGCTTCCAGATCGTCATAGGGCAGGATCGAGAGGACCGGTCCGAAGATTTCTTCCCGGGCTATCCGCATGTCGGCCGTCACATCCGCGAAAACGGTCGGCCTGACAAAATAGCCCTGGTTCAGCCCATCCGGCCGCCCGAGACCGCCAGCGACGAGCCGCGCGCCTTCCTTGATGCCGCTTTCGATCAGCTCCTGGACCTTGTCGTATTGCATGCGGCTCGCGACCGGCCCGAGCATGGCGCCTTTCTTGTCCTGCGCGCCGACGACAAAGGAAGCGGTGGCCGCCCGTGCGTGGCCGACCGCTTCCTCATACTGGTCGCTGTGCACGAACATCCGGCTCGGCGCAACGCAGGACTGTCCGCTGTTCAGGAAGCAGCCGGCGACGCCCTTTGTTACGGCCTCGTCCAGGTCGACATCCGGCAGCAGGATATTGGCAGACTTGCCGCCTAGCTCCTGATGGACGCGCTTCACCGTGTCGGCCGCAGCCTTGGCGACAAGCACGCCGGCACGGGTGGAACCCGTGAAGGACACCATATCGATGCCCGGATGGCGTGACAGCGCCGAACCGACGGTCGCGCCATCACCGTTGACGAGGTTGAACACGCCGGCCGGCGTTCCAGCCGCGTCCATGATTTCCGCGAAGATGATGGCGCTGAGAGGCGACTGCTCGGCCGGCTTGAGGATCATGGTGCAGCCGGCGGCAATCGCCGGGGCCACCTTGCAGGTGACCTGGTTCAGAGGCCAGTTCCACGGCGTGATGAGGGCCGCGACGCCGATCGGCTCCTTGACCACCATGGCGTCGCCGCGCGGATGCTCGAACGGAAACCAGGTCAAGATCTCGACCATTTTTTCAAGATGCTTCAGCCCCATCGCGACGTGGCGCTCGTGGGCAAACCATGTCGGCGCACCCATTTCCCGGGAAATCGCTGAGGCGAGATCGTTCTGGCGCTTGCGGTATTCCTCGACGATGCGTGTGAGGAGATCGATGCGTTTCGAGCGGTCACTCCGCCCAAATGTCCGGAATGCGCGTGTTGCAGCGGCCACGGCGCGGTCGACGTCGGCTTCGCTGCCCATCGAGATCTGTCCGGCGGCGGTCTCGGTCGCCGGGTCGATGACATCGAACGTCCTCGGCGTGACCGGATCGATCCATTTCCCGTCCACATAAAACTGGAGATCGTGGACACCCATCGTCGTCCTCCCGCTAGCGCTTCGTTCCGAACGTCTCTGCGCGCTCGTCACGATGGCGGGGAAGTCCAGATGAATCTGTCCACGATGCGGCCTGAAGCGTCGCAATGTGACTGCCAATCGGGTTTATTTTGCATTGAAGAGAAGACTGCTTTCAAAAAGCAAAATGCCAACATACGATAAATAGACGTGTCGCAGGCGTGCTCCAAGGAGGTTCCCGATGGGTAGTGACGTTTTGAAATTGCCGGCCCAGGAATTCGCCCGCCTGGCCCGAACCTTGTCGGCGCGTCGTTCCGCAAATCCCCTCAGAATAGGTCTCGTGCGCGATGCCGAGACGCGAAATGCGATGGGTTCGGTCCCCCGCTTCCCCGGTCTGGACGTCGTGACGTTCGAGCTCGAAACCGATGGCGCCTTTGCCGATTTCGATGTCTCCGCCCGTTCGAGAGAACTGGCGGCTCAGATGGAAGCAGCCATCCGGGAATTCATCGCGAAGGGACGTCTGGACCTGGTGATCGAGGCGACCGGGCGAACCCTGACAGGCGCCATGGTCTGCCAGGCTGCGATCGATCACGGCCATACGATCGTTTCGCTCAATCCGCGGACCGACCTTGCCCTTGGCCGCTACCTTCGGCATCAGGCGCACAGCCGTGGTTTGCGCTATGTCTTCTGGCAGCCCGAAACGGTTCGCTCCGCATTGGAATTGCGGCACGCGCTCGAGTTGGCCGGGCTAAGGATTGTTTCGCTCGGCGCCGCCGTTCCTGCGGGGGAGGGCGATGACGCGCTCTCACCCTCCGACGCATCTTCGGTCATGATCGAGATGGCGTGCCTGGCGAATGCGACCGGCATCTCCCTCGAACGGCCGGGAATGAACGGCCTACGCTGCAGCCTGGACGAACTGGCCCGGCATTATCGGCCGATGGAGGCTGGCGGCATTCTCGCTGTCGACAACTGCATCGACTATGTAGTGCTCGACGACGGTAAGCATGGTGTCTACGCTGTGGTCGAGGAGCCGGCAGACGGCACGGCTGACGCAGAGCCGACATTCCGAACCGTCTACAGCCCGGTCGTCCATTTCGAACATGGCTGGCTTGCCGGCATCGCCGAAGCCCTGGATGAGGATCGCGAACTGCCGGAAGTCACCTACCGTCCCGTCGCGGATGTCTGCGCAATTGCCGTTCGCGACGTCAAGCCGGGTGAACGCCTGGCCGGCACGGGCGACGCGGACTATCGCAATGTCGCAATGCGCATCGATGAAGTGCGGTGGCGGGAATCGATCCCGATCGGGTTGCTTGAGGGCGCCATGGCCAAGCAGGTCATCGAGCCGGATGAGCCCATCGTTCTCGAAAACTGCGCGATTGACCACACCAGCCGGCTCTTCATGCTGCGCGGGGTTCAGGAGGCGCTGCGTCCATCGAGCTAGCGTTCGAGCGTTGATATCTACCGCTTCGGGTAGACCTCCCTTGCTCGCCAGTAGAAGAGAAAGGCAAAGGCCGCTTCGACGGCGAGCAGCGCGAAAACGAGCTGATAGGCCTGCAGCGGATATTGCGGTCCGTTCGAGGTCATTGCCGGTTCGTAGAGGTCGATCAGGTAGCCGGTCATCGCCTGATGGATGAAGACGCCGCCGATCTGCGCCGTGTTCATCAGCGTCAGGCCTCGTGCGACATATTCCCTGGGGAACAGGCTCCGCGAATAGGCGAAGACCAATGGCCCGAAGGCGCCGAACAGGCCCAGGCCTGCCAAAAAGAAGGGCAGGAAATCACGCGGGATCTTCGTCGTCGCAAGAACCACCAGAAACACGCAAGTGATGCTGCTGCCGATCAGGATCGGTCTCCTGTAGCTCTGGAAATACCGATCGGACATGCCCCACAGAAAAGTGCCGAGGGCAGCCAGGATGCCGTTGGCCAGCAAGGTGTTGCCGCGCTCGACCAGCTCCATGCCATAGATGTCGTGCAGCCACGGACCGCCCCAGAGGCCGAGGATCACGGAGGAGGGGCCGACGGTTATGATTTGCATGGCCATCACCGGCGCAAAGCCGGGCATGCGAATGACGTGCTTCAGGCCGGTGACGGAGGAGGCAAGCAGCTTGAACGGATTGGCTTTTTGCGGCGCGGAGGCGGGCGCTTCGTCCCTCATCGAAACCGCGATCGCCACCAGCACGACCAGGCCGGCGACGGCCGTGGCCCAGAAGACGCTGCGCCAGCCATAGGTGGCGGCGACGGATGCGAGCGGAGCTGTCGCGACAAGCATGCCGATCATGCCGCCGCCCATCTGGATGCCGATCATCGTGGAGAAGCGGTCAGGCGAGAAGCGATGGGCGTAGACGGCGAGCGGCGCCATCAGAAAACTGGAGCAGCCGATGCCGATCAGCAGGCGGGCCAGCGCGAGTTGCAGATAGCCTGAACCTGTAGCGAAGATGACGCAGCCGACCAGCATGATGCAGAGCGAGCCGAGGATGATCCGGCGCGGTCCGAGCACGTCGATCAGCACGCCGACCGGGATCTGGCAGAGCGCGAAGGACAGAAAGAAAAACGAGACCAGGCGGGACAGTTCGGTGGCGTTGAGGTCGAGTTCACGCGAGATGTCCGGTGCGATCACGCCGACCGAATTGCGCAGGAACGTGCTGAGCATGTAGAGCAGAAGGCACGATGCAACGAGGTAAATCGTCTCGCGCGTCAGTCCGCTTAGCGCGTGTTTTTCGTCCGCCATATCCCCCGCATCGTCCCTGAGTTCAGAATTCCATGAGGCTGGCGGCCTCGGCCAGCATGACCTCCCGCAGCCGGTTCACGCTGGAGAGATCCCGGGTCTCTTCGTTCTGGGCCAGCCAGAAGGGATTGCCTGCCGGGATCCATTGATCGGTCGGGGCCACCAGCCGGCCCTCGCGCAGGTAGTCCAGCACGAGATAGCTCCAGCCTAGCATCAGGCCATTTCCCGACAGCGCCGCCTTGACCGCAATTCCATAGTCCGTGAGGACGTAGCGCGGTCCTTCGTTGGGCAGCTTCCGCTTGGAGATCAGCGCCCACTGACTCCATGTGAGATAGGGATGCCGCGGGTCGTTGAGGTCGATCAGGTCGACACGCGCCAGATCGTCCAGCGGCTTCTCCACCGACAGGAGCGATCGCACCGAAGGCGCGCAAACCGGCGTGACAAGCTGCCGGCAGACGCGCCAGGCCTGCCGGCCGGGAAACGTGCCCGTTCCGCGGGTGAACCACAGATCCACCGTGTCCCGGACTTCCTCAGGCGTCATGTCGGTCGTCAGGATCCGGAGTTTGACGTCGGGCGCGGCGGCCTTGAACCGCTCAAGCCGCGGCAGGATCCAATGTGTGGCGAATGAAGGCGAGCACAGCACCGTGACGGTGTTCGGGTCGTTGCGCGCGCGCTTGATGGCGCGCGCGGAGGCCAGGAGCGTCGACATTGTTTCGCGCACCTGCCCAAGCACGACCCGGCCTTCGAATGTCAGGTCGGTGGCCCGTCCGCGCCGCAGGAACAGCGTGATGCCGAGGCGCTTCTCCAGCGTCTGGATCCGATAGCTGATGGTCGGCTGGGTTACGTTCAGCTCTTCGGCGGCTGCGGTGAAGCTGCCGAGGCGCACAGTGGCGTCAAAGGCTACAAAGCCGGGGGCATAGAGGTCGAGTTCGCGCAAGTCATCCATAAAGAAACTTTCTCTTTTCCATAAAAAGTTCCACAGTGTTCGATAATGACCTATCCCCTTATCGATAAAAGAAACAGGGGAATCGCGTCCGTGTGCGACATAGGCCTGTCGCGCGGGGACGAGTTTGCCGGCGGCGTGCCGCTAGCCTTGGGCCGTCTCGAAAAATTTCTGAGGGACGCCGATCCTGGGTCGTCGGCCTGAATGGCGTTGCGGCGGCCGCAAGCCCGGCGCATGGCCCGAAGCCTCGGATCAACCAACCTGTCGCCGACGGAGGTGGTCCGAAGGCTGTGCTGCATCCTCCTCGACCATCGACTTGACGATGGCTACCGTGGCCTCGTCGGCCGGGAACAACATCTCCAAGGCGAGCTCCGACAGAGTTACGTCGGTCGGCGTCCCAAAGATCGTCGTCGTGTTCAAGAATGAGACCGTTCCCAGCCGTGTGGCAATCTGGAGCGGTGTGGCATAGCGCTGCTGGCCATCGCTGGTTGACCGTGCCATCGCGCCGTCCGCAGCCGGATAGGATATCACCTCAGCCAACAGTGCCCGAACAAGCGGATCGGCTCTCGCCTCGATTTGTTGCTTCAGGACGGTGACCGTATGGGCGCGCCACTGACTGAAATTCAAGATTCGAGGGCCCATCCCGAGCGGATGCAGGATCAGACGAACGGCATTGATTGGCTTGCGCAGAAGCTCGTCCGCACAACCTTCGTAAAGCTGCGGCAACAGGTTTCGCGCGGTACAGGATGCCCGCCGACTACACGATCTTGTGACGTTTCACAGGGAGATGCTGCGAGCTGACGGCGAGAAAGTTGAGGGAAGAGGGCTTGAGTTTCTGATTGTCGGCGACGATGGGCGCGTCCTCGTCGATTACATGTTCTACCCTGTGTAGCCCTCGGCCGGCGCGAGCACGGAGCCGTGTATGTCAGTCACTTATGTAATCAAGTTTCATATTGTGCCGGAACGCCGCGATCAATTCCTTGGCCTTCTGGAAGTCGTGCTCGACGCGATGCGCGAGGAGCCGACCTTCCAAGAGGCTGTTCAGCATCAGGATCCCGAGTCCGATCACCGCTTCATGCTTTATGAGACCTGGCAGAGTCACGAGGACGTGGTGAACGTGCAGTTGCACCAACCCTATCGCCGCGCGTGGCACGAAGCGCTCCCCGCCATGTTGGAGGAGGAGCGCGACATCGCAATCTGGGAGCCGCTGCGTGCCGACTACAAGCAGGTCTGACCACGCCTTGTGTCCCGGCAAATCCGTAAAAATCGCAAAAGACGCCTCTGCGGCGTGGAAAGCCGCTACGGTCGGCGCTTCGAACTCGTCGGCTATTCGATCAGCCACATGCGCTGGGGGTAGTGGCCCGCGTGAAAACGGTGGACTTCGCGCATCTCGGCAATGGACACCACGGAAATGTCGTCGCTCACCCGGTTCGAGCAGTAGGCAAACTCGCCCTTGGCATCACCGATGATCCATGACGGCTCGGTGCCGAGCTGAACAGAACCCAGATGATCCAGTTGCGGATGGCTATAGATGGCGACGTGGTTTCCCGTCGTCGCGAGCGCAAGCAGGCGCGTTTCGTCGGGCGTCAGGAGCATGCCGTGATCAACGGTATGCGGAAATGCCTCGATGACCGGCGTGCCCGGCGGCAGTGCAGGAAGCGCGATTGATCGCAGGATGCGGTTCGCGACCATGTCCACCACGTGGAAACCATGGAAGAAGCTGTTCTGCACATATGCGAGCTTGCCATCGCGGGTCACGGCGAAAGGCCTGACATTGTCCCGGAAGAAAACGCGCTGGCGCACGCTCGACGTCTTGGTGTCGACCACAGCCAGTTCCGCCATGGCGATCGAACCCACGTAGAGGCTCTCTCCATCGGGACTGATGTTCATGCCATGCCCGCCATAGAAGGGCACCGGAATGTATTCGATCTCTCGCGTTGCGGTGTCGACGCGCGCGACGAAGAATTTGTCGAATAGTGCGTTGAAAACATAGCGGCCATCCGGCGAGATCACCAGGTGGCCGACATGGCCGTTTATATCGACCCGCCAGAGTTCCTTGAACGTCCTGGCGTCGAATGCTGCAAAAACGCTGCGGTCCGAGGCCATGAGGTGTACAGATGAATTCTTCTCATCTTCGCCGGGCTGTGGCTTGCCATCATATTCCGCCAGGAGTTTTGCGCGTGATGCTTTGCCGCCGGCGCCGGTGAGGGCTGTCGGCATGTGCGCGCCATTCACATAGATGGTGCTCCCGTCGGGGCTACCGCAGATATCATCCGGAAGAATGCCGTCTCCCAGCGAGAACGCACCGAGCTTTTCGTAGGTTTTCTCGTCAAAAACCGTGAAATCCTTGCCAAGCGTGTTCTCCGAGAAAAGCACTGTAACCCCTCCAAAGATGTGAATTCAAAATGGTATTCAATTTTTCGAGCTATAATTGTCGAGGCTCCGGCTGTCCAGCGTCTTCAGACATACACGGCGAATAATCGGCGCACTTCGGCTTCAGGCGGCAAGTGACCTCGCAACAGTCATGCGTTGCGGGAGCCGGCCGACTGGAATTCTCGCGATTTCCTTCAGCGAGCCGAGGTCGATGGCTGAGATGTCGTCGCTGTTGCGATTGCTGACATAGGCGCGCTCGCCCGAGGCGCTGATGGTCACCCAGTAGGGTTCATCGCCGAGCGGTATCGTTGCTTTGAGGGTGAGGTCGGGGAGCGAATAGGCGGCGAGATATCCGCCTGTCGTCGCGGCTGCGAGAAGCAGCTTGCCGTCCGGCGTTACTTCGAGGCCATGATCGACGGTGTGGGGATACTGGTCGATCGTCGGTGTGCCGGGCGCGAGCGCGGGCAACGAAATCGTCCGCAATATCGTGGCCGTTGCCGCGTCGACGACGTGGAATCCGTGCATGCGCGTGTTCTGGACATACAGCAGCGACTCGTCCGCATTGAAGTGAAACGGGCGAACGTTTTCGGGAAAGTGGTAGGAGCGGACCACCGACCTTTTCTCGAGATCGACAAGGTCGAGCCTGCTCATCAGGATCGAGCCGACATAGAGGCGCCTGCCATCCGCGGAGACGCGTATGCCGTGGCCGCCGGAGAACATCACCGGGATGTACGAGACCGCACGCGTTTCGACATCGATCTCCGCGACGTGGAAGGTTTCGAAGAGCGCGACGTAGAGATGCCGACCGTCTGGCGAGATCGCCATGTGGCCGACGTGATTGGGAAGATGGACCCGCCAGCGCTCGCTCAGCGTCGCGACGTCGATGGCGACCACGACGCTGTCCTTCCAGGCGCCGTAATGAGGATGGCCGTCCGGAATCACGGCATTGCAATAGATGGTCTCGCCATCGGGACTGGAGGCTACGTCATCGGGCTGGACGTCGCCCAGGTCGATGCGCGACACCTCCTTGAGCTGCGTCTCATCGATGACGGAGATGTCGCCGCCGAGCGTATTTTCAACAAAGAGCATGAAGCTTCATTCCATGGCCGGAGCAGGTTTGCCTGTCGCGTCGTGACGCAGAGCCTGTACCTGCTCCAGGTAAGACGACACATGCTCGGTTTCGTAATGACTGTGGAGCGCCGCCTTCAAGCCCGTCGCGTCCCGGTTGCTGAGCGCGACCACCATCTGCTGGTGCGACGGAATGCTTCTCGCGAATTGGTCCTGGCGGGGCGTCGGCCGGGCCTCAGCCGGGTCCGAGAGATCGAGGTGTGCGAGATAGCGCTGCCTCCAGATGAGCTTGTTGAGCTTGCTGTATGTGGCCGACAGGGTCGGATTTCCCGCAAGGTCGACAATCTTCTGGTGGATCGCGACATTCAGGTCAAAATAGCCGGGGAGGTCGTCGCGAGCAGCGAGCTCGACCATTCGACCGTGGAGGTCGGCGATCTCCGAGATCTGGGCATCGGCCGCATTCCGACAAGCGTCGTCGGCGGCTAGCATCTCAAGCGCGATGACGATCTTTAGGATGTCGCGATAGGTGCAAGCGTCCATCTCGGCAACATGGGCGCCGCAATTCGGCACGATCTCGACGAAGCCATCGGTCGCGAGCGTTTTCAAAGCCTCGCGCAAAGGCGCTCGCGAAACTCCAAGCGAACTGGCGAGCGCCGCCTCGTGCAGCCTGGCGCCCGGGAGAAACTTGCCGCTGATGATCATCCGCACCAAAGCATCCACCAACTGCCCGTGGACAGGTTGGCGAACAGTCGACCCATCATGCTTTGTCGCCGCTGCCTGCAATTTCGTTCGTCCCACACTCCGGACTCTTCGCTCTCTTGAGCGACCACCATCGAGATTGTCGACAATATTGACATAACACCAAATGGTATTCAATATGGTGAGCGTTATCGATTGGATCGGTCGATGGGTTCGAAGAGCACGGCCTTTAGAGACGCTGATATGCAGCGTTTACCGCTGCCTCCGGCCACGAGGGTCAGCCAGGCCTCACATGAGTGAAGCCGAAGTCAATCCGGTCACCGTAGGCTCGGGCCAGGCTGTCCCAGCCGCGGCGCCTCTGATGAAGGTCGCTCAGGTTGACGTGGTTCGCGGCAGTCAAACCGTGCTGAGGGACGTGTCGTTGACGGTTAGGCCCGGTGAGATCGTCACGCTCGTCGGTGCTTCGGGAGCCGGAAAATCGACGCTGCTTGCCGTTCTCAACGGTCTCCTGCCCATCGCGCACGGGCTGATCGAGGCACCTGAGATTGGCGTTCTTTCGACGGCAACGCGCTGGCGGCTGCACCGCTTGCGCATGGCGAACATCTTTCAGGATTTGGCGCTGGTCGAGCAGGCGACCGCTCTTCACAACGTGCTGATCGGCCTAGCCGAAAGGCGCTCGCGTATCGATCTGCTGCGCGGCTGGAGTCGTCAAAACATTCTTTCCGCCGCCCGTCTCCTGCAGGAGTTCGGCATCGGTCACCTTGCCCACAGCAGGGTCGACAGGCTGAGCGGGGGAGAACGCCGGCGTGTCGGAGCGGCGCGCGCGCTCATTCGTGACGCTGCGCTCCTGCTTGCCGACGAACCTTTCAATTCGCTCGATCCCGAACTTGCGCGCGATCTCGTGCGTACCTTCGCCCGCCAGGCGGCAAAAGGAACCGGCATGGTGATCGCGCTGCACCAGGCGGAATTGCTGCCGGCTCTGGCCCAGCGTGTCGTGGGTCTCGAGCAGGGCAGGGTGGTCTTCGACTGCCCCGCGGCCGATCTCGGACGCCGCGATCTCGCAGCCTTGTTCTCTCCATCCGCGCGATCGCGGAACAGTTCTTCGACCCGAAAGGATAATTCCGATGCTTCTGTCCCCAGACGTCCACATTCGCTCTCGGGCGGCAACCCTCCCTAGACTGATGCGACTGGCGACGACGTTTTTCGTCGTTGCGACCGCGCTCCTGGTCACGACGCTGTCGGGTTCAGCCGAAGCGATGGACCGGCTGCTGATCGGGCTGCTGCCCGGCGAGTCTGCGCCCGAAATCATCCGGCAGAACGAAGCGCTCCGCACTTATCTTGAACGGGAACTCGGCATGCCGGTCGAACTCTTTGTCGGCACCGACTATGCCGCCACGGGCGAGGCGATCCGTTTCGGACGCGTCGACATCGCCTATCTAGGCCCGGTCACCTATGTCCTTCAGAGCAGGAAGGCCGATCTGGAGCCGTTCGCGCGGCCTGAACATGAGCATGGCTCGACATTCAAGGCGCTCATTATCGCGCCCGCAGGTTCTGCCACCAACCTCGATGACCTGCGGGGCAAGCAGATCGCCTTCGGAGACCCGGCATCGACGTCCGGGCACTGGGTGCCGCGCCACATGCTTCTCGGTGAAGAACTCGTCGCCGCTAGAGACTACCAGCCCGTCTATCTCGGATCGCACGATGCCGTGGCGAAGGCGGTGGAACGTGGCAACGCGGCGGCAGGCGGCATCAGCGAGCCGATCTTCCGGAGGCTTGTGAGCGAAGGCAAAATCGATGGATCGAAGGTTGAAGTGGTGGGCGTCTCCGAGGACATTCCGGAATATTCCTGGGTCTTCCGCCCCGGCTTCGATCCGGCCTTGAAGGAAAAGGTGCGCCAGGCGTTCCTGTCGATCACCGACCCGGTAGTCCTGAAGACGACCAAGGCCGTGCGCTACATTCCGTCCAGCAACAGCGATTACGACATCGTCCGGAGCTGGATCGACGATATCGAGCGATACGATTGATGCGCCTCGCGCAAAAGGAAGACGAGATCATCGCAGCGGAGGGTCGCCGGACATGGCGCCTCCGGATGCGGGCCTTCGCGGCGACAGTGGTCATCGTCACGGCCATCGCCTACGCCGGCGTGCTCGACGTCGATCGTTATCGTGATTTCCTGCCCGCCATGGGGACGATCATTGCCGAAGCCGTCCCGCCAGACTGGTCGCGGTGGCCCGTCTGGCTGCGCGCGGTGCTGGAGACGGTCACGATGGCCGTCGCTGGCACCGCAATCGGCGCAGTTCTGGCTTTCGCCCTGACGCTGGTTGCGCTGCCGATGTGCGGCGCGCCGAAGCCGGTGCGGTTTGCTTGCCGCGCGCTCTTTGCGGTGTTTCGCTCCTTGCCGGAACTTGTCCTCGGCACCGTGTTGGTGGCCGCCGTTGGGTTCGGCGCGCTTCCCGGCACATGGGCGCTTGCCCTTCACTCGTTCGGCATGCTGGGGCGCTTCTATCTCACCATCCTGAAAACGGCCGATCCCGCACCCGTCTCGGCCATTCTCAGCCAGGGGGCCAGCCCATTGCTCGCAGTGCGTTTCGCGCTGCTTCCCCAGGTTTGGTACCAACTGGCCGACGTCACGATCTATCGCTTCGAGCACAATGTCAGGGCATCAACGATCATCGGGATGGTTGGCGCCGGCGGGCTCGGTCTCGAGCTGATTAGCGCCATGCGCCTATTCGAGTACCGGGAAATGTCGGCCCTGCTGCTCATCACGCTCGGATTGGTCCTTGCGGTTGACGCGGTGGGCCAGATGCTGCGCGGCCGCTTTTGACCGGGACGTAGAACCGCGAACGGCCACGGCTAATCGGTGTCCAAAAGCGCTCATCGTGGCGATGATGAACACGCTAACATCAAATCAGATTGACAGCGCAAGAATTGAATACCATTTTGCACGCCAAGTGCCCCTGTCGATCGGCGACAAGGAGGCGCTCGGCCAAACGGTGTGCCGGATAATGCTGAAAAGGGGAAATCCGTGAGAAAGTTGGGATATTGGGGCGCTTCTGGCTCTCAACACACTTCACTGTTTCGAGGCATCGCTCTCGTGGGAGCCCTCGTCATCGGGTCTACAGTCGTTGCCGACGCCGAGAGCATTCTCAGGCGCGGCAATCGCGGCGAACCAGCGACGCTTGATCCGCACCTGACGATATCGACGGCGCTGGAAGACAACATCAATACGGACCTGTTCGAAGGTCTCACCACGCTGGGCGCCGATGGCAAGTTGCTGCCTGGCGTCGCGGAATCCTGGACCGTCAGCGAGGATGGCAAGGTCTACCGTTTCACGCTTCGTGCCAACGCGCTCTGGTCGGATGGCAAGCCTGTTACGGCGGACGATTTCGTCTTCTCGTTCCGCCGCGCGGTTGACCCGCTCACGGCGACGCCGATACCGAAATACTTCAATTTCATTCAGAACGGACCGGAGATTCTCGGCGGCTCGAAACCGATCGACCAATTGGGCGTCGCCGCGATCGATCCGAGGACGATTGAAATCACGCTGAGCGAACCTTGGGCGCCGTTTGTGACGGCGACCTCGCATTTCTCCATGGTAGCCTTGCCGAAGCATGTCGTCGAAGAACATGGCGACCAATGGGCGCTGCCAGAGAACATCGTGTCCAACGGCGCCTTCATGCTCAAGGAGTGGAAGCCCAAGGAATACATCCGGGTCGTGAAGAACCCGAATTTCCATGCGGCTGACAGCGTTTCGCTCGACGGCGTCGACTATCTGCCGATTTCAGATACGTCGACCGACTTCAATATGTTCAAGGCCGGCGAACTCGACCTGACCGTCAGCGTGCCTGACAACCAGCTCACATGGATCAAGGAAAACATCCCGGGCAAGCTTCGGGTCGACTCGATGTTCGGCGGTCAATATATCGTCGTCAATGTCGAAAAGCTGACCGACCCACGCATTCGCCAGGCACTGCTGCTCGCAGCCGACACGACGACGCTGATCGAGAAGGTGCTGCGCAACGAAACCGTACCCGCCAAGTCATTCACTCCGAACACGCTGCCGGACTATCGTCCTGCCACGTTCGAACTCGGCGACGCGCCGATGGAAGAGCGCATTGCTGCCGCGCGCAAGCTGATGGAGGAGGCCGGTTATAATGAGAGCAACCGCCTTCCGCTGGTTCTGAACATCAAGGACCGTCCATCATGGAAGACTGCCGCAGTTGGATTGTCAGGCATGTGGCAGCAGATTTACGTCGACCTCAGCCAGAACGTTGCCGACAGTGCCACACAGGAAGCCGCGCTCCGCTCAGGCGATTTCGTGTTGCAGATGTCGGGCGATGCTGAACCGAGCGGCGACCCTGTGCTTTATGCGATGCGCTTCACGACCGGCGACGCGATGAACTACTTTCGCTACGCATCGCCCGAGGTCGACAATCTGCTGAAGGCTGCATTGGTCGAGGTCGATGTCACCAAGCGCAACGCCATGATGGCCGAGGCGGAGGCGATTATCCTCAAGGACGCGCCCATTATTCCGCTCTTCGAATTCAACTGGAAGAACCTGGTCCAGGACTGGGTCGGCAACTGGGAGAACAGCAACTACATCGACCATCGTTCGCGCTGGTTGAGCCTCAGCCGCGAATAGCGATTGTCGGCATCGGCGAATCGATGCCAACAAGCGTCATGTGAACAGGGCTGCGATCGGCGAACGCTCGCCATCGCAGTCCTCCCGCTCCTTGCCCTAGGGATAATTGCGGATCGCGGTCGCAGGAGGTGAGATGCTCCGTCATATGCTGCGCAGGTCGCTGTTCGCGATACCGACATTGTTCGGTGTAATCACGCTTTCGTTCCTGCTGATGAGAATTGCGCCCGGCGGTCCGTTCACTTCCGAGCGGCCGCTCCTGCCGACGGTTCAGGCCGCCATTGAGGCAAAGTATGGGCTCAACGATCCAATTTACATCCAGCTGATCAATTATTGGGCTGGCCTGATCCAGGGCGATCTCGGCCCCTCGCTGGTGAAGCGCGGCTGGACGGCCAGCAGTTTGATCGAAGCGGGATTGCCGGTCAGCCTTGAACTCGGCATGTGGGCCATCCTCGTCTCGCTGATCGTCGGGATTCCCGCCGGCGCCTACTCGGCCTTGCATCCGGGCTCCCTGGTCGACCGGTCGCTCATGAGCGTTTCCGTCGTCGGCATCGCGGTGCCGAATTTCGTCCTGGCTCCGGTGCTCGTCTACATATTCAGCATCACGTTCTCGCTGCTGCCCGTGGGAGGCTGGGGCGGGGGATCCTACGCAAACAAGATCCTGCCGGTCGCCTCGCTCAGCCTGCCGCTCGCAGGCTACCTCGCCCGTCTGCTGCGCAGTTCGATGATCGAGGTGCTTGCCGCCGACTTCATCCGGACGGCGATCGCCAAAGGGGTCAGCATCCACCGCATCCTCTTCGTGCATGCGCTCAAACCGTCCTTGATACCGGTGGCGAGCTTCATGGGGCCGGCGATGGCTGGCGTGCTCACCGGCTCCGTCGTGATCGAACGGGTCTTCGCCATACCTGGCATCGGCACCACCTTCATCGATGGCGCGGTCAACCGGGACTATTTCGTCGTGCTGGGCGCGCTGGTGGTCTACGCGACGCTGCTCATCGTGCTCAATCTTGTCGTGGACCTGGCCTATGCGGTGCTCGATCCGCGCGTGCAAATGGATTGAAGACATGAGCGCAACCAGCAATGCCAGCGAAGGTTTCAGCGTTGCCCGCCCAAGCGCGTGGACGCGGATCATGCAGGTCTACCGCGGCGTCTCGACGCCGCGGATGCGCATCTATGGAACGATTCTCCTGGCGATCGTCCTCGCCTGTGCGTTCGGGCCGTATTTCACGGGCTACGGCATTAACGAGATCCATTGGGACTATGTCGATCATCCGCCGAGCTTTTCCGAAGGCTTCCCGCTCGGCACGGACAGCAATGGGCGTGATCTCCTGACGCGGATACTCCACGGCGGACGGATTTCGCTGACAGTGGCCCTGGCAGCAACGCTGGTGAGTCTGATGATCGGCGTTATGTACGGCGCGATCTCCGGCTACATCGGCGGCATCACGGACGAAGTGATGATGCGTGTCGTCGACATGCTCTATTGCCTGCCGTTTATCTTCTTCGTGATCCTGCTCGCCGTCCTGTTTGGGCGAAGCGTCGTCGTGGTCTTCATCGCCATCGGCGCGGTCGAGTGGCTGGACATTGCACGCATCGTGCGCGGTCAGGTCCTCTCACTTAAGCATAAGGAATTTGTGGATTCGGCACGGGTTCTCGGCGTGCCGGCCGGCAAGATCGTCCGCCGCCACATTCTGCCAAATCTCGCGGGCATCATCATAGTCTACACGACGTTGACGGTGCCGCGGATCATCCTGCTGGAGTCGGCACTCGGCTACCTCGGACTGGGGGTGCAGGAGCCGATGGCGAGCTGGGGCGTGCTGGTCGCGGACGGCGCGCGCGTGATGGATACGGCGCCCTGGATTCTCTTCTTTCCGGCCGCCGCGCTAACGCTCACCGTCTTCTGCCTGAACGTCCTTGGCGACGGGCTGAGAGACTATTTCGATCCCAAGACCAAATGACCGACCCGGAACCACCGCGCCGAATGCTTTCGATCAGGAATTTTTCCGTCACCTATCCGACGCCGGCCGGCGTCGTCACGCCGGTCATAAATGTCAATCTAGATATCGCCCGCAATGAAGCGCTCGCCGTCGTCGGCGAGTCCGGCTCCGGCAAGAGTCAGCTCTTCCTTGGAAGCCTCGGTCTCTCGGGGCGTAATGCCCGCGTGACGGGCGAGGTTCTGTTCGAAGGCAAGGATCTGGTCACGGCCTCCGAACGCGAGCTGCGCCAGATACGCGGGCGGCGCATTGCCTATGTCTTCCAGAACCCGCTGACCTCGCTGAACCCTTATCTCAAGATCGGCACCCAGATGGCGGAGGTGCTCGCGCGCGAGACGGGCGCGCAAGGCGGTCATATCCGCGAACGCTGTGTCGAGGCGCTGGACATGGTTCAGATTCCCGAAGGCCGGCGCCGGCTCGACATGTATCCGCATGAATTCTCGGGCGGCATGCGCCAGCGCGCGATGATTGCCATGGCGCTTCTGTGTAAGCCGGACCTGTTGATCGCAGACGAGCCGACGACCGCGCTCGACGTGACCGTTCAGGCCCACGTGATCGACCTTCTCGGCAGGTTGAGAAGGGAACTCGGCATGTCGGTGGTGCTGATCACGCACAATCTGGGCATCGTTGCCGGCTTCGCCGACCGGACCGCCGTCATGTATGGCGGCCGCGTGATCGAGTTGGGTGAAACTAGAGAGATGATCGCCGGGCCACGCCATCCTTATACGCTGGGATTGCTGGAGGCGGTGCCGGAACTGGACGACGACATCATGTCGCCACTGGCGACGATTCCCGGCCAGCCGCCAAATCCGCTGCAATTGCCGGCAGGTTGCACATTCCATCCGCGATGCAGGATCGCCGAGGCGCGCTGCGTCGAGGATGTTCCTGAACTTGCCACGGTGCATGCGGGCCATGGTTCGCGATGCATCAAATGGCCGGACGTTCATCCATGATCGCTGATCCGACGGATAGCCGCCCATTGTTGCAGGTTAAGCAGCTTGGTGTGCGCTTCCTCGTCAAGGGCGGCTTCCTGCGGCCCAAGAAACAGCTGAAGGCATTGACGGCCATCGATTTTGACGTGGCGCCTGGTGAGAGCCTCGGCATCGTCGGCGAGACCGGAAGCGGCAAGTCGACGCTCGCACGCAGTCTGCTGGGACTGGTGGATCCGAGCGAAGGCAGCATCCTCTGGGCCGGGAAACCGCTGGAGCGGAAAAGCCGTGCCGCCGTCCGCAAGGATCTGCAGGTCGTGTTCCAGGATTCGCTGGGGTCGCTCGATCCGCGCTGGACCGTGGGCCAATCGATCGCCGAGGCGCTGACGACTCACTCGTCGCGATCAGCGTCTGAGATCGACCAGGCGGTTCAGAAAGTGATGACGGACGTCGGATTGCGGCTGGAACTGGCAGGGCGCTTTCCGCACGAACTCTCCGGCGGGCAGGCGCAGCGTGTGGCGATCGCGCGCGGGCTCATCCTCAGACCGCGCATGATCGTATTCGACGAGCCGGTGTCGGCGCTCGACGTCTCGACACAGGCCCAGATCCTGAATCTGATCGATCGCATCCGTAAGTCGGAGGGTCTCTCATACCTGTTCATTTCGCACGACCTCGCGGTCGTCAGGCGCATAGTCGACCGCGTCCTGGTACTCTATCTCGGACGGATCATGGAGATAGCCGGCCGCGACGAGTTCTTCGCGCGGCCGCGGCATCCCTACTCGCAGGCGCTGATCGCGGCAGTCCCGAGCACGCGCGGACACAAACATCAGCACGCAGTACTGTCCCAGGATATTCCCTCGCCGCTCGCCCCGCCGTCCGGCTGCGTCTTTCGCACGCGTTGTCCAAAGGCCGCCGACCTGTGTGCGGCCACCGTGCCGCCGCTTGTCGAAAACCAGCGCCGCCACCTCGTCGCCTGCCATTTCCCCGGCTAAGCCAATCGTCAGGAACCGATCACAGTGCCTAAACTCTATACCGGTCCCGCAATCTCCCACTTCCAATATATGGCCAACCTATACCTCACGAGTGTTGCCGCCTCGCACTTCATTTCGAAGATGAGCATGGACCGCGCCGTCGAGGCCACCTACGAACTCGCCGACCAATATCCGGACTGGTGGAAGGACGAGGTCGGCTCGACCGCCCCTATAGAGTTCGCCGATGAGCGCACGCTGGTGCAGATCGCACGAGACTATCGTCGCGTGGCGCGCTTCTATGGCGACATCGGCTGCGTGCTGCTGCCGAGCGGGCATGACGAGCCGTTCTTTGCGACGGAGCGCTACGAGGCGTTGCCGCGTTCGGGCAAGAAGCCGCTGGTCGAGATCGACTTCAGCGCAGGCGCCGCGCCGGCACCGGACATTGAGCGCGCGCTTGAGCCAGCGTTTGAGCCAGAGGCCAAGACGGGGTCGCTGATCGTCCTGCAGAGGGGAAAATGCCTCTACGAGAGATATGCCGGCGGGGCCGGTGCGGATACCAAGCTTGCAAGCTGGTCCATGGGCAAGAGCCTGGTCTCGGCGCTCATCGGCACCCTGATGACCGAAGGCAAGACCGAATTGGACCGAAGCGACCTTTTGGCGTGCTGGACCTCCGACGCGGGCGATCCAAGACGCAAGATTCTCTTGCGCGATCTCTTGAGGATGAGCAGTGGCTTGCGGTTCTCCGGGTACGAAAACCCGGCATACACCTGGGGGCAGGCGACCAGCGATCACTTGCTCCCCTACTCGGAAGCGATCGAGTTCTATTCACTCTCGACGTCGATGCCGCTGGAGCATGCACCCGGCACCGTCGGCCGTTACAGGAACTGCGATATCGCCTCAGCGGCGGCCGTGGCGAAACAAATCGTCGAGTCCGAGGGTGGCGATTTCGTCCACTGGGTTTATGACAAATTGAATCCCATCCTGGGCGATGGCCAGTTCTGCCTTTGCCCCGATGCGCATGGAAATCCGATATTCACTGGACTGACCTATGTCACCGCACGGGGATGGGCACGCTTCGCCCAGTTGATGCTCGACGGCGGCAGGGCTGGCACGCAGCGCATCTTTGACGAAAACTACGTGCAGTTCGCGCAGCAGGTCGCCCCTGCCTGGGTTGGCGCTGACTCGAGCTGGCACCGTGCCACCTATGGCGGCGGGTTCTGGGTGAACCAGCAGCGCGACGACCGCCCCGCGGAGTTCGACCTTCCCGCCGACGCCTATTTCGCGGCTGGCGGTGGCTCAAACTACGCGATCATCGTTCCCAGTCTGGACCTGGTGGTCGTGCGTCAGGGCGACCTGCGCGGGCGAGGCGGCAAGGACCACCTCAATGCGGCTCTGCGGGAACTGGTCCCTCTGCTTTCGGGTGCGACCTGAATAACCAGGCTGAGTGATTGCCGGATAGGCGCCGAGCGGTAGCCGCGTGTGCTGCCGTCAGCTGCGTGTGCGAGCCGATGGGCGAATGTCCATCTTTGACTGTGTGTAGTGCTCGCTGACAGCCGCTGCCATCGCCTGGGCGTCGCGCTTGGCCAGTGCAGCGATGATCTTCTCGTGCTGGAGCACCGAGTCTTTCCAGCGCTGGATCTTTCCGTTCCACGCAAGCCGCTGCTTCACGACCCGGTTGTTCAGTGACTTGTAGCTCTTCTCGAGCACCCGATTGTGCGAGGCGGAGATGATGCTCTCGTGGAATTGGAGATTGTGCTTGAAGTACTCCTCCAGATCGCCCTCGTCATAGCATTTCATCATTTCCGCGTGTTTCGCCGCGATGGCTTCGATCTCCGCCGACGTCGCCCTCTCGCAGGCCAGCTTCGCGCCCCACTCCTCAAGCGTGCCGAGCAGCGACAGAATATCTTGCGTTTCCTCGGCTGACAGTTTGCGGACCACTGCTCCGCGATACGGCAGGAGCGCTACCATGTCTTCGGCCGCGAGAACCTTGAGCGCCTCCCGAAGGGGCGTCCGGGAGATCTTCAGTTTGGCGCAGAGGCTCCTCTCCGGGATGCGCTCGCCTGGCTCCAGCTCACCGGTAATGATCATCTCCCGCAAATGGTCCACAACGCGGTCGTGAAGGATGGTCCCCGAGACCTCCGACTCCGATTCGTATGGATCCTCAAGCGTATCGACGTTGGTCAACCACCAACTCCCATCTGCCTCTCCACCCCGCCGCTTCCGTCGACGTCCACAAGGCCGCTGCTCATGGAGTTTCGGTGGCTTCAACCTTCCAAACGATCTCCGGAAGCTTGCCTGCCGCGGGCGCGGCAGCCGTGCAACAGCTGCTGTACTGAGCCGTTTGTCCATGATTTCCGCGATGCCGACAAGAGGGGGCAATCATAGCCCGCCGGCCAGCACACCGGAATGCCGGATGGTTCTCATATCGCAGCCAACCGAGATTCCGATCTGTCGCTCGTTCGCGACGCCGAGCTGCGCGTCGACGGCGGCAAGACCAGCCGCATGCAACAGCAACCCGCGCAAATTGACATTGAATACCATATCGAATACTAAATGATATTCAAATGACACCCGAGTGGGTGCGGACAGGGGAAGACGATGGCAAAACACAGAAAATCCCGCAGAAAACTCTTTGCTTCGTGGGCCGCGACTGTCGCGTCCGTCGCGTTTTTGGCGACGCCCGCCAACGCGTCGGAAGCCGACGACACTTTGCGTCTTGCCTGGGGTGGAGGCGCGGGACCTCTGGAGACCGCCAACGTCTATTTCACCAATAGCCGCACCGGCATCTGGCTTGCGATGAACGTCTGGGATGCTCTCGTCTATCGCAATCCCGAGACGATGCAGTACGAACCGCTACTCGCTGAAGGGTGGCAGCAGATCGACGATTTGACGCTGGAGTTCAAACTCCGCCAAGGCGTGAAGTTCCACAATGGCGAGGCGTTTAACGCGAACGATGTCGTCGCCACGATCAACTGGGCTGTCGACCCGGCGAGCGGTGTCCTCAAGGCGCGTGAAACCGCATGGATCGATCGCGCCGAGAAAGTTGACGACAACACGGTCCGGATCATTTCGAAGAAAGTCTTTCCCGTGGCGCTCGACTATCTGACGACGCTGCCCATCTACCCGGACGAATACATGGCTGCGGCTGGCCGCGACGGCATGGCTGCGAATCCCGTCGGTACCGGTCCGTACAAGGTTGCGAAGCTCGATCCGACGCGGGAATATCACCTGCAGGTAAATCCCGATTATTCCTGGGGCAGCCCGAAACAGACTCCGAAAATCGGCAATGTGATCATCCGCGAGATCCAGGACCTCCAGACGCAGGTCGCCGAACTCGTCAGCGGCGGAATAGACCTGAGCGCCGACATTCAGTCCGACCAGGCGGCGCAGCTCAAGAACATGAGCGGCCTGACCGTCACGACGGGCGAGACGATGCGTATCAGCTATCTCGGTCTCGATGCCACCGGGCGGAGCGGCGACAAATATCTCAGCAATCTGAATGTCCGCCAGGCTATCAATCTGGGGTTCAACCGGGAAGCGTACCGGAAGGCACTCTTCGGCGACTCTGCGCGAAACATCCATGTGTCATGCTACCCGTCGCAGTTCGGTTGCGACGATACGAATGCGGTCCGTTATGAGTACGATCCGGAGAAGGCGAAGAAGCTGCTTGCGGACGCCGGGTTCGCGGACGGAATCGAGCTTTCGCTGTTCACCGTACCAGCGGTATGGGTCGATCCGATGGTTGCCGACCTCGCCAAGATCGGCATCACGCTCAAGGTGAATGCGATGCCGTGGGGTTCGCTTTCACCGAAGATAACCAGCGGCGAAGTTCCGATACTGGCGGACAATCACGGCTCCTATTCGATAAATGATGCCTCGGCCAGCATTGGCTATTTCTTCGGCGGCGGGCCTAACGACTACAGCCGTGACGCGGAAGTGACGCAATGGCTCGCCGAAGCCGAGGCGACGATGGATCCTGAAGCCCGGAAGGCGCTTTACGCCAAGGCAATCGCGAAAGTGACGAGCCAGGCCTACCACGTCCCGATGTCCAGCCATGTCCGGCACTATGTTCACTCGGACAAGCTCGCCATGAAGCCTTCAGGGGACGAGATCCTTCGGCTCTTCGAATACAGCTGGAGCAAATAAGCGCGAGCGGGGAGAACAGGATAGCGGCGCAATGCTGCAATACATTGCCCGGCAGACGGTTTCGGCCGTATTCATCCTGCTGGTGGTCTCCATCGCCGCGTTCAGCATCAGCCATCTCGCCGGTGATCCAGCAGCGGTCATCGCCGGCGAGAACCCGAGCGCGGAGCAGATAGAGCAGATCAGGAAGACATACGGCTTCGATCGTCCGCTCTACCAGCAATATCTCTCGTGGATGGGAGGAGCGCTCCGCTTCGATTTCGGCACCTCCTACCACTATCACCAGCCCGTGGCGACGATGATCGCCGAACGGCTTCCCGTGACACTCGTTCTCGGGCTGACGTCGATCACCTTCGCGCTGATGCTCGCGCTGCCGCTCGGTGTCATCGCCGGCGTGTGGCCGAATTCGCTGATAGACCGCATCGCGCTGACAATCGCCGTCGTCGGGCAGGCGGTGCCGACGTTCTGGCTGTCGCTGATGCTGATCTCGTTCCTGGCCGTCGGTTACGGCCTGTTGCCGGTTTCCGGCTCTTCGTCCTGGCTACATTACGTCATGCCGACCATCGCGCTGGGCTACTATGCGCTCCCGACCCTTATGCGTGTAACACGGGCGGGAATGATCGAGGTGCTTGCCACCGACTACATTCGCGCCGCGCGCGCGAAAGGTCTTCTGGAGACGCAGGTCCTCGTCAAACATGCGTTGCGCAACGCGATCGTTCCTGTCGTTTCTCTGGCGTCGGTGCAATTCGGCATGATGCTCGGCGGATCGGTGATCGTCGAAACGATTTTCGCGATCCAGGGGATCGGCTGGCTGGGTTACGATGCGGTCCTTCGCGTCGACCTTCCTGTCGTGCAAGCGGTAGTGCTCGTCGTCGCCGCCTTCTTTATCGTTCTCACGTGGGCGGCTGACGTCGTGAACGCGATCCTCGATCCCCGCATTCGCCTTTCCTAGGTCCAGAGGCTGATGGCTGGAATGCAAAAGAGCGAGACGGTGATTGGATCACAGCCGAGATATTCGACGCGGTCCCGTCCCGGATTGCTGCGCCTCGATCTAGCAAAGGCTTTCACCCGAAACTATGGGTTCCTGATCGGCGGCGTCATCATCCTTGTTTTCAGCCTGTTGGCCGTGCTGGCGCCCTTGCTACCGCTTCACGACCCCTACGATTTCGATCTCACCCGGCGGCTGCTGCCTCCGTTCTGGCATGACAACAGCGATCCCCGCTTTCTGCTTGGCACCGACAAGCTCGGGCGCGACCTGCTGGCGCGCCTGGTCTACGGAGCAAGGGTCTCGATCACCGTCGGTCTGGTCGCGGCGGTGATCTCCGGCGTCGTCGGAACCGTGCTGGGCTTGTGTGCCGGGTATTTCGGCGGCCGCGTCGACAGACTGGTGATGCTGCTGGTCAATTGCCGCCTGGCCCTACCAGTGGTTCTTGTCGCGCTTGCGGTCACCGTTGTGGTCGGCTCGTCACTCGAGATGATAACCCTTCTGATCGGGTTGCTGCTCTGGCCACGCTTCACCGTTGTCATCCGGGCCGCGACCATGCAGTTGCGCGATCGCGAGTTCATTCTGGCAAGCCGGGTTCTCGGCTGCTCGAACTGGCACATCCTGTTCCGCGAAATCATGCCCAACCTCAGCGGCACGCTGTTCGTAATCGCGAGCCTGGAAATGGCGAACGCCATTCTTCTCGAAGCGGCGGTCAGCTTTCTCGGCTTTGGCGCGCAGCCCCCAACATCGTCATGGGGCCTGATGCTGGCGGACTCGCGCGACTTTATTCTGTTCAGCCCCTGGCTCGTCGCGATGCCGGGTATCGCCCTTACCATTCTCGTCCTCGCTATCAACCTCGTCGGAGATGGATTGCGAGACGTTCTCGAAGGCATCTCCCGTGAGAAGTTCTGATGCCGCCGGCAATGCCGCGATTCAAGGGCGATCTCCCTTGCTGGAAGTGAGCGACCTCATGGTCAGCGTGGGCGGCGCAGAGTCGCAAGTTTACGCGGTGAGGGGGATAACGCTCGACGTGAAACGTGGCGAGACCCTTTGCATCGTCGGTGAGTCCGGCTGCGGGAAGTCGCTGACCGCTTTGGCATTGATGCGTTTGCTGCCGCCGGGCACCGGCCTCAAGGCGACGGCAATAAACTTTCAGGGCGTGAACCTCCTGGAGGCGAGCCCGGCAAGGTTGCGCAATATTCGCGGGCGCGACATCGGGATGATTTTCCAGGATCCGATGACGTCTCTGAATCCCCTTTACACTGTCGGCGAGCAGCTCATCGAAACCTATCTGCGTCACCGGTCGGGCAAAAGGTCCGAGGCACGCGAGCGGGCCGAATACCTTCTCGGCAAGGTCGGCATCAACAATCCGGCCGAGCGCATGCTGCAATATCCTCACCAGCTTTCGGGCGGACTTCGACAACGCATTCTTATTGCGATGGCGTTGATGTGCGGTCCCAAGCTGATCATCGCAGACGAGCCGACGACTGCCCTCGACGTGACGATTCAGGTCCAGGTTCTCGTCCTGTTGCGTGAGCTCCAGCGGGAACTCGACCTCGCGCTGATCTTCATAACGCATGATCTGGGCATCGTCGCCCGGTTCGCCGATCGGGTCGCTGTCATGTATGCCGGCAAGGTCGTTGAATCGGGTGCGGTCCAGGACGTCTTCCGCAACCCTCAGCATCCTTATACCAGGGGTCTGCTCAAATGCCTGCCTATACATCAGAACGCTGGTCCGTCGCAGCGGCTGGTATCCATTCCCGGCAGCGTGCCGGCGCCCCGCGATCTCGACGAGGGGTGCAGCTTCCGCAATCGGTGTCCGGTCGCGGTCGATCGCTGCAGCATGCCGGTGCCGCTCTTCCACGGCGCCGCAGATCATCAGGCGCGCTGCATCCACGCTTCATTCGAAGGCGCCGCGCTCTGATGAATTCGCAGGAACCTCCGTTGCTCGAACTGCGAGACGTCGAATGCACGTTTCAACTGGGCGGGCAGTTTTCGCGCAGGAAGCGTACGATCCATGCCGTGCGCGGCGTCAATCTGACGGTCAGGCGCGGAGAGGTTCTGGGCCTTGTCGGGGAATCCGGCAGCGGCAAGAGTACGCTCGCGCGCATCGTGCTCGGCCTGCAGCCGCCGACGAAAGGGGAGGTCTACGTGGCGGGCCGCCGCCTGGACGGTTTCGCGCCGCGGGAACTCGCACGAATCGTCCAGCCGATATTCCAGGATCCGTACTCGTCTCTGAATCCGAAATGGCGCGTGCGCGACATCCTCGCCTTGCCGCTCAATCTGCACAAAGTGGGCGCCCGATCGGAACGCGAGGGCCGTGTCGAGGAGACGCTGCGGCGCTGCGGGCTCGACAGCCAGTTCCTCAACGCTTTCCCGGCCCAGCTTTCAGGTGGCCAGCGCCAGCGCGTGGCGATCGCGAGGGCGCTTATCCTCAACCCGGACCTGGTCATCTGTGACGAACCTACGTCGGCGCTGGACGTGTCGGTCCAGGCTCAGATCCTGAACCTGCTGCACGAGCTGCGTGAGACGATGGGGCTCACCTTCGTCTTCATCAGCCATAACCTGGCGGTCGTCGACCATATGAGCACGCGTGTCTGTGTGATGTATCTTGGGAAGCTGGTTGAGCAAGCCGAAGCGGCCACGATCTTCGCCAAGCCCAAGCATCCCTACACGTCGATCCTGATGAACTCCGTGCTTACGCCGGAGCCGGGACTCGGACTGCCTGCCGTCAATACGGTTGCCCAACAGTCCGATAACTCCGCCGCGGGCTGCAGCTTTTATCCGCGATGCCCGCAGCGCTTCGAACCGTGTGCCACGGTCGAACCAAGGACAAGCTTCGACCGCGGACACGGCGTGGACTGTCACCTCTATAGGTCCAGCACTGATAGGGGAGCGGCCGTGCGGCAGGTGACTTCAAGCGCTTCACGATGAGCACAGGATGACCACCGACACGTACCACCCCGCATCGTCCCTCCGGTGGGAAAGCGTGACATCGGCGGAAGCCGGTTTCGACCCGATGCGCCTCGAGGCTGCCGTCGCGCTGGCCCAGAGTTCGAGCGTCGGTCAGAGCGAGGGTGACATCGAGACGATGACGCGGCTGGGATGCGCAGGGGAGGCGTACACCGAAATCATCGGACCGATGCGCAACCGTGGTGACCATAACGGAATGATCGTCCGCCATGGACGCATCGTTGCGGAATGGGGCGACGTGCGCCGCGTCGATATGGCGTTCAGCATCACGAAATCCTTCCTCTCCACGGTAGCCGGTCTCGCTTGGAAGGAAGGGCTCTTCGACTTTGACACGCCGGTGCGCCATTCCGTCCCTGACCTGTTCGACGAGGGTATGAACCGGGACATCACCTGGGAGCATCTGCTGCGTCAGACGAGCGCATGGGAAGGCGTCTTGTGGGACAAACCGGCCTGGGCGGTGAACAAGGATCGCGTAGCGGCCGGCGCGATCGGCCCGACGAACATCAAGCCCGGTGCCGCTTTCGAGTATAACGACGTGCGCGTGAACCTGCTCGCATTCGCCTTGCTGCGAGTTTGGGGCAGACCTCTCCCGCAGATTCTGCGCGAGCGTGTCATGGGCAAAATTGGTGCAACGACGACCTGGGATTGGTTCGGCTACAAGAACTCCTGGGTTAACCTGTCGGGTCAGTGGGTTCAGTCCGTCAGCGGTGGTGGCCACTGGGGCGGCGGCCTTCACATCTCCACCCGTGATCTGGCCCTTTGGGGCCTGCTCACTTTGAGGGAGGGGCTGTGGAACGGCGTCGAAATGTTATCGCGCGATTGGATACAACGCGAGATTTCCCCGGGCGAGGCCAATCCCGCCTACGGCTTCGTCAATTGGAACATTCGCCCGAGCACTGACGGCCAGCCACGACGGCCGGTTTTCTATACAACCGGGAGCACGCGTGGCGACGCCGGAACGACGGCGCAGAACTCCGTCACGATCGACCGCGATCGCGATATCATGATCGTGCTGCGTTGGATGAACGGTGATCGACTCGAGGAGGTCACCCGGTCGATCCTGCGATCGGCGGACGATTAGCTCTCTCGAAGTGACCGTCGAGTGGGGGTGAGGGCGCCCCACCCTCACATATTTTGACGGTCCAGCGCGGCCTCGACCATGTTCAGCGCCGTCACCGCGCGCAGGCCTTCCTCGCCGGAAACCGGCATCGGCTCCCCGCTGCGGATTGCCTCGATCCAGCTTTCCAGTTCGCGCCGCAACGAACCGCCCGAGAGACCGCCGTCATGGCTCCAGTTGCGGCTGTCGATGCGCCGGGTCATGCCGAGCTCGTCGGTCGCCAGCTCCAGTTCGTCGGTGGATAGGTCCAGCGAGGCGGTGCCCTTGTCGCCGAACACCTGGATACCGGCGAAGGCGCTGCGCGCCGATGCGGCATGGATCAGCCAGTGGTTCTCCACCGAGGCGATGACGCCGTTGTCGAGTTCGATATGGGCGAGCGAAAGGTCCCATTGGCCGGAGAACACCTTGCGGCCCATCGCCTGCACCTTGGCGATGCTGCCGCCGGTGAGCCAGAGCAGCAGGTCGAGATCGTGCACGCCGAGGAAGGCGGTCACCGAGGCGCGGCCCTTCAACCGCGCCACCGCGGCGCGGCCATTGGCGCGGTGCACTTTGACGAATTCGATCCGGCCGAACTGGCCTGCATCCATGCGCCGCTTCAACTCGCCGAGCCGGAGATCGAAGCGCAGGAGCTGTCCGACCATCAACCGGTTCGGCTCGAGCTGCGCGTCGAGGATCTTGCGGGCGTCCGCGACCGTCGTGGCGAGCGGCTTCTCCACCAGCACGAACTTGCCGGCCTGCAGCGCCGACGTGCAGGCCGCGACATGCAGCTCGTCCGGCAGCGTCACCGACACGGCGTCGACTTCGTCCATCACGGCCGCGAGGTCCTTATAGACGGGAATGGCCAGCTCGCGCTTCACCGCATCGAGCCGCTCGTCGGAAATGTCGACCGCGCCGACCACCTCCACATCGCGCAGATTGTTGAGAATGCGGGCATGCAGCATGCCCATGAGGCCCATGCCGACAACGGCGACGCGTATCATCTGATTGTCCTCGTGAATGAATGCGGAAAGAGGTGGCGGCTTCACGCCGGGTTGGGGGTCTCTGGCACCGGCGTCAAGGCCTTGCCGGTGGTGAAGAAGGCGGTGATGTTGTCGACCACCAGCCGGCTCATCGCCTCGCGCGTTGCATGCGAACCGGACGCGACATGCGGCAGCAGAACCACGTGTTCCATGTCGAGCAGCGCCTGCGGCACGCCGGGCTCGCTCTCGTAGACGTCGAGCCCCGCGCCGGCGATGGTCCCCGACTGCAGCGCGGCGATCAGCGCGGGCTGGTCGACGGCGGTGCCACGCCCGACATTGACGAAGATCCCGTCAGGCCCGAGCGCCTCGAACACGCCCGCATCGACCATACGCAGCGTGCCAGGTCCACCCGGCAGGACGGCGATCAGGATGTCGACGGCCTTCGCCAGCTCACGCGCCGACGCGTGAAATGTGTAGGACAGGTCCGGGGCAGGGGCGATGTCGTGATAGGCGATCGGCAGGCCGAAGCCTTCGGCCCTGCGGGCCACTGCCCTACCGATGCGGCCGAGCCCAAGGACGCCGAGCGTGCGGCCCTTCAGGCTGCCGGTCAGGGGGAACATGCCTTCCGCCGACCAGCGGCCGGCGCGCAGGTAACGCTCGGCGGCGCCGAAGCGGCGCACCGCCATCAGCATCAGCGCTATCGCCGTGTCGGCCACGTCGTCGGTGAGCACGTGCGGCGTGTGCGTAACGATGATGCCGCGCGACGCGCAGTGAAGGGTTGGCAGATTGTCGTAGCCAACCCCAAAATTGGCGATGATGCGAAGGCGCGGAAAACGGTCGACGAGCGGCACATCGACGGCGCGCGCAAGGACAAGCGCCTCGATCTCGCCGGCGTGACACTCCAAGAACGCAGCCTGGTCAGAACCTTCCGGCAGATGGAGTGTGCGGGTGGCAGCCGACAGGCCGCTGGTCGCGAGCGGGTTCAGCGGACCGACGATGAGGACGGGATTAGCGAGCATCAGTTGGGGTTCCGCGCCGGGGTGTGCGGCCGTTTCGGCCGTGAAGATCGCAGAAAACATAAACGGCAACCGGTTGCCACGTCAAGCGCGGCGATGCACATGCAGGAGACCGGAAGTAAAAGCAAAAGCGCGATCTCGGATGAAGATCGCCTTACTTCCTGGCCGCAGTTGAATGAGGTCACTGTCGTGGCGAAACGGCATGTCGAGCACGAATTTCATGAGTTTCGTGGGAATTCGGGCCAGTCCCCACCGCAGCGCGAGAGTGGAGCCTGCCCCACTGGGCCATTACGTTTGAAATCACTGACACACTCTTGACGCTGGTGGCTTGGCCATGTTTGATTGTGCAAACGGTTGCCAATTTGGCATGCAAGGAGGAAATGCGTTGACGGCTGAGGCTCATGCCGCGCCGCCAGAGTTAGCGCCGAGCAAGCGCCGCGGCGCATGGCGTCGCCTTGCGGAAACACCGATCGGCCTCGCCGGCGCGATCGCGCTCCTGGGGCTGGCGCTCATGGCCCTGCTGGCACCCTGGATCGCCCCTTACGATCCGCTGGCGCAGACGAGCCTTTCGTTCGAGCCGATCTCGGCGAAGCATATCCTCGGCAGCGACGAACTCGGCCGCGATATTTTCTCCCGCATCCTATTCGGTTTGCGGCTGTCGCTGCTTACCGCGGTCTCGACCTCGCTGTTGGCCGCAATTGCCGGAATCGCCATCGGCCTGGTCGCCGGCTATTTCGGCGGCTGGCTCGACGGCCTGGCCATGCGCCTGATGGATGTGATTCTGTCCGTGCCGGCCATTCTGCTCGCCATCGTGCTGGTCGCGATCATGGGCGGCGGCCTCGTGCCGCTGATCATCGCGATCGCCATTGTCGCCGTGCCCACGTTCGCGCGGCTCACGCGCGCCAGCGTCCTGACGATCAAGGAGCGCGAGTTCGTCGCCGCGCAGCGCGCCGCAGGCGCATCGATGCCGGACATCGTGCTGCGCACAATCTTGCCCAATTCGCTCGGACCGGCGGTCGTGCAACTGGTGATCACGGCATCGACAGCAGTGCTCACTGAATCCGGCCTCAACTTCCTTGGCCTCGGCGTGGCGCCACCCAACGCTTCGCTCGGCTCCATGCTGGCCGCCGGCAATGAGAACCTTTTCGTATCGCCCATCTATCCGGTGATCGTCGGGTTCGCCATCGCGATCCTGGTCGCAGCCTTCGACGCCTTCGGCGTCGGGCTTCAGCGCGCCTATGGCACCACCGTCAGCCGCGGCGGGGTGTTGGCATGATCCTATCCTATCTCGTTCGCAGGCTGGGCCAGCTTGCGCTGGTCCTCTTTATCGGCTCGGTGGCCGTGTGGATCATGATCTACGCCGTGCCGGGCAGCCCCGAACTGGCCATCGCAGGGCCCGATGCGACGGCGGAGCAGCTTGCGGCAGTGCGCGAACGGCTCGGTCTCGATCGGCCGCTGCCGGTGCAATACCTGTCCTGGGTTGGAGGCGTGCTCACCGGCGATCTCGGCAGCTCGCTCGCCTCGGGCAAAGCGGTGACCGAGCTGCTTGGCCAGCGCATCCCCGCCACCTTCCAGCTTATCGTCTTCGCCGTGGTCATCGGCCTCGTGATTGCCCTGCCGGCCGGCGTGTTCGCCGCCTGGCGCCCACGCTCGCTGACGGCGCGGGCGGCCGGCATCTACCAGGTCGTGCTGCTGGCGTTCCCAAGCTTCTGGCTGGGAATCATTTTGATCTGGCTGTTCGGCCTGCATTTTCGCGTCCTGCCGACGATGTCCAATTACGTCCCGTTCATGGCCGATCCCGTCGGCGCTTTCCGCAACACGCTGCTGCCGGCGCTCACGCTCGGTTTGTTCATGGCGGCGGTGCTCGTCCGTTTCGTCCGTTCGGCGGTGTCGGAGGAACTGGCCAAGCCACACATCCGCGCGGTCCGCGCCAAGGGAGCGAGCGAGGGCAACATCCTCATCAATCACGCGCTGCGCAACGCCGCCTTGCCGATCGTCACCATCGTCGGGCTGCAGCTCGGCGCCTTCATCGGCGGCGCGGTCGTCACCGAATCCGTCTTCAACTATCCGGGCATCGGCCGGCTCGTCTTCGTGGCCGTGAGCACACGCGACTACCCTGTCGTGCAGGGCGTCCTGATGTTCGTCGTGTTCAGTTTCGCCGTCATCAACATGGCGGTCGATGTCATCTACGCCGCGCTCGATCCGCGCATCAAAGTCAACTGACCAAAAAAGGGGAATGCTAATGACTTCGATCTTCTCGGCAAGCCGCCGCACCCTGCTCAAAGCCGGTCTCGCAGCCGGTGCATTGCCACTGATCGCGCGGGCCGGCTTCGCCCAAGCCGCCGCGCCCGACACCATCACCATCGGCAGCGCGGTCGACATCGTCAATTTCGACCCATACAACCAGTCGGTCAACGCGCTGATTCTGCTCAAGGCGCTCAATGCTTGGCTGATCGAATATGACGAGGACCTGAAGCCCGTCCCATCTGCGCTGAAGAGCTTCGAGATCGGGCCGGACAACAAGAGCGTCACGCTGACGATCCGGCCAGATGTCGTGTTCCACACCGGCAAAACCATGACGGTCGAGGATGTTGTGGCGGGCTTCGAGCGCGCGGCCGACCAGAAGCGCGGCTTCAATCTTTTTGCCGCCACCTCGACCCTTGTCGAAAAAATCGAGGCCGTGAACGACACGCAGGTTCTGCTCACCCTCAAGCAGCCCACCGCCACCTCGCTGATCACCGACATGCTGGTGCATCAGCCGGTCATCGACAAAGATCAGAATGATGCGGAGAAGCTTGCCAGCGCGCCGGCCAGCGCCGGCCCATACCGAGTCGTCGAGTGGCGCCAGGGCGAAAGCCTGACGCTACAGGCGTTTCCGGAATGGTTCGGCGGCGAACAACGGACGCCCAACATCGTGATCCGTTTCTTCACCAGTCCGGCCGCCGCCGTGGGAGCGCTCGCTTCGGGCGCGATCGACGTGCTCGCCTATCCGTTGGCGCGCGACGCGAGCCGGCTGCAGATGGACTTCAACGTCCTGTCGGGGTATCCCGGCGCGGCGACCATGCTGCTGCGCGTCAGCACCAAGACGGCGCCTTTCGACAACAAGATCGTGCGGCAGGCGCTGCAGCGCGCCATCAACCGTGACCGCATCGTCAAGGAGGTGCTGTTCGAGTTCGGCGGCGCTGCCTACCTGCCATGGGGACCGAAGTCGCCGGTGCAGGATCCCGCCGTGCAGAGCCTGATCGGCTACGATCTCGAGGCGGCCAAGGCGCTTCTGGCGCAAGCGTCGGGCATCAGCGGCGGCACCGCGATGGTGTCCGGCTCCGACCCGACCAGTCTGCTGGTCATGCAGATCATCCAGTCGGACCTCGCCAGCATCGGCTTCCAGCTCACCATCGACCAGCAGGACGCGGCGACGTTCAACAAGCGGCTCGTCGCCGGCGAGTTCGGCGTTGCGCTCGGCCAGGTCGGTGGCGGCCAGCTCAGCGTGCCGCGCATCGTGCAGAACTCGCTGATGCGTGTCGCCAACAACCCGCTCTGGAAGGATGGCGTCCCGCCGGCAGCTTACAGCGAGGCCATCAACACGCTGATCGGCGCCACCGATCCGGCTGTCCAGCAAGCGATGTACAAGCAGCTTCGCGACGTGATGATCGATGAGAGCTGGGCCCTCGGCACCTACGAGGTTCCGACGCTCTGGGCCTACAAGAAGGATCTGCAAGGTCTCGCTCGCGACCACCAGAACTCGCTGGTTCTGGCGAATGCCGGTTTCTGAACTGCCGGCGACTGAAAAGCCGATCCTGGAACTCGACCGCCTAGTGGTCGGGTTCCGGACGGGTGAACGCACGGCCTTCAGGGCCGTGCGGGACGTCTCGCTGTCTGTGCGCCGCGGCGAGACGCTTGGCATTGTCGGGGAATCGGGATCCGGCAAGTCGGTGTCGTTGATGGGGGCGTTCGGGCTGCTTCCCGGAAACGCCGTGCGGCTTGGCGGCACCGCGCGCTTCGAGGGACGCGACGTCGCAGCGCTTCCCGCTTCGGAGCGGCGCGCGCTGCTCGGCAAGGATGTCGCCTTCGTCTTTCAGAACCCGATCAGTTCGCTCGACCCGGTGCTCTCCATCGGCGACCAACTCGTGGAGGCGCTCACCATCCATGACCGCCGGTTGAGCAAGGCGGCAGCCCGCAAGCGCGCCGCAGCGCTGCTCGACCATGTCGGCATAACCGAACCCGAGCGCCGCCTTAGCCAATACCCGCACGAATTCTCCGGCGGCATGTGCCAGCGCGTCATGATCGCCATGGCGCTCGCCAACCGCCCGCAATTGCTGATCGCCGACGAGCCCACAACCGCGGTCGACGCGACCATCCAGGCACAGATCCTGAAGCTCATGCGCGAGCTGCGCGCCGAGGTGTCCGGCGCGGTGATCCTCGTCAGCCATGATCTCGGCGTGATCGCCGAGAACACCGAGAGCCTGGCGGTGATGTATGCCGGCAAGGTGGTCGAGAGCGGCCCAACGGCAAAAGTGCTCGCCGATCCCAGGCATCCATACACGCAAGGCCTGCTTTCGTGCCGGCCGTCGATCGACGGCGTCACGCGGCTGGAGCCGATCCCAGGCCAGCCGCCCTCGATAGCGGTCGAGGCGCCGGGCTGCCCGTTCCAACCGCGCTGTCCGGTCGGCCGCGACAAGGAAATCTGCATCAGCACCATGCCGGAGCTTGCACCGTCGGGTGCAAGCCTCGCCGCCTGCCACTTCTCCGGAACGCCTGCCTTCCACACCGCCTATCGCGCCCGTCATGATGGTGCTTTCGGCGCGACGGCCGCAAGGAAGCTCTTCACGCTCAAGAACATCAGCGTGGAGTTCCCGGTGCGAGGCGGCCAGTTCTGGGGAAAGCGTCGCACGACGCGCGCCGTCGACGGCGTCGACATCGACCTCTTTGCCGGCGAGGCGCTCGGCGTGGTGGGCGAGTCCGGCTCCGGCAAGTCCACGCTGGCGCGCGTCATGATGCGCCTGGTCGACGCCACGACCGGCACCGTCTCCTTCGACGGCGTCGACATAACTCGCCTCGGCCGTCGCGATCTCGTGGACTTTCGCTCGCGGGTGCAGATGGTGTTCCAGGATCCGCTCAACTCGCTCAACCCACGCCTTTCAGCCGGCGACAATGCGGCTGAGCCGCTGCGGCTGCGCGGTGTTCCGGCCGACGAGCGCCGACGGCGCGTGATCGAACGGTTCGGCGAAGTCGGGTTGGAGGCCGGTCACTACGATCGCGGCGTGACGGAAATGTCGGGCGGTCAGTTGCAGCGCGTCGGCATAGCGCGGGCGCTGGCCGTCGATCCGGACGTGCTGATCATGGACGAACCTGTCTCGGCACTCGATGTCTCGGTCCAGGCGCAGATCCTCAACCTGCTGATCGAGCTTAAGGCACGCCGCAGTCTCTCCTATGTGTTCATCAGCCATGACATGGCGGTGGTGCGCTACTTGTGCGACCGCGTCGCGGTGATGAATCTCGGCCGCATCGTCGAGATCGGCACGGCCGACGCCATTTTTGCGCGACCGTCGCAGGACTACACCCGCAAGCTGCTGAGCGCGGTGCCGAACGTGCGCGCTGTTCCTGCCGTCGAGCCGGCCTGAAACGCACTACCCTCAACATATGCATGTCCAACGGAGACCAGCATTGTCCATCGACCAGAATCGCCGTCTTGGCGTCGGCATCATAGGCGCCGGCATCATGGGACGCAGTCACGCCGCGTCGTTCGGATCCGACCGCCGCACGCGCCTTGTCGGTGTCGCCAGCCTTCCCGCCGCCGGCGCGAAGGAGCTGGCGCAAGCCTACGAGGCGCCCTTCCACTGCGAGGATTACCGGGAGCTCCTGGCGCGGCCGGACATCGATCTCGTCACTATCGCCACGCCTGACCATATGCATCGCGACATCTGCACGGCGGCCGCCGCCGCCGGCAAGCACTTCATGGTGGAGAAACCGCTGACTACCAACCTCGCCGAGGCCGATGCGCTGATCGCCGCCGTCGAAGCGAGCGGGGTCAAAGCCATGACATGCTTCAACCACCGCTGGATACCTGCCTACGCGCGCGCCCACCAGGAGATCGCCGCCGGCCATGTCGGCAAGCCGGTGCTTGCATATGCACGCAAGAACGACCGCATCCATGTGCCGACCAAAATGCTGAGCTGGGCCGCCGCGACGACGCCGGCATGGTTCCTATCCTGCCACGACGTCGATCTCGTGACCTGGTTCTTCGGCCCGGAGGCGAAAGCCTCGGAGGTCTACGCCACCGCCGTGTGGGGCGTGCTCAGGGGCCGTGGCATCGAGACCCCGGACGCGATCCAGGCGCAAGTGCGGTTCTCGGGCGGACAGCTCGCAACCTTCGAGGCCTGCTGGATCTATCCGGACACCTACCCGTCGATGACGGACAGCTTCATCGAGATCGTCGGCGAGAAGGGTATGATGCACCTGAAGCGCGATAGCGAGCAGATCGAGCTGGCGACGGAGGCGGCGTTCGAATATCCGCGCACCTCGATCGGCGCGATGATCCATGGCGTGCAGCGTGGCGCCGTCTCGGAAGCGCTTCAGCACGTCGTGACCTGCGTTCTGGAGGACAAAGAGCCGCTGGTGACGCTCGAGAGCAGCCGTCACGTCACCGCGATCCTCGATGCACTGCATCGCTCGCTGGAAAGCGGCGTCGGCGAAAAGGTCAGATAAAGCCTGATCCCTGATGGAGCAGCATAAAAAAGGCGGCGCGTCTGACGCGCCGCCCTTTTTTCGCCTTGGGAGGCTCAGCCCGGCGGAAGCAGGGCGTCGATAGCCTCGATGCCGCCGAGGAAGCTCAGTCCGGTGTGGTAACCGGGGTCGAGATCAGGAGTCGCCGGCACGAAATCGACCGGGCCGCTACGGTCGCGTGTCTGGTAGGCAATCGCCGGGCTGCTGCGCCAGTAATTGGCGAAGAAGGCTTCATGCGCCTTGCGCCAGACGGCCATCGTCGCTTCGTCGCGCGTCCTAATATGACAGAGGCCAGCCGCGCGCACCGTCTCCGGCAGCGACCACCATGGGTAGTTCGGGCTCGTCGGCTTGCCGGTCGCGGCCGAGATATGCAGGCATAGGCCCGGTCCGGAAAAACCCTTCTCGAATGAGGCGACCAGCGCCTTGCGGATTGCTTCGACAACAGCCGGATCGGCGTCCTGTTGTAGATATTCGCAGGCAAAGCCGGCGAACTCGATGGCGTGGCCGACGTTGCAGCGGTCACCGCCCTCGGTATCGCGGATCAGCAGCGAAGGGCTGGCGCCGGTCGCGTCCCAATGCTGCGCGAGCACGTGTCCGATGAAGCGATCGCCGAAACGCGATTCCTCCGCCAACCCCAGCCGATGCAGCAGCGCAGCCGCGCCGAGCACGATCATGCGTGGTCCGAACTCGGCGTGCTGCGCCGCGGCCGCCTCTGCCGTCAGCGGCTGCCGCTCGTCCATGATGAACCGGCCGTCCTCGATCGCCTCAACCAGCGCCGCCATGCGGGCAAGATAGGGCGGCCGGCTCGCCGGCTCGTAGCGGCTCGCCGCGGCGATCAGGCCCTTCAGCACAAAGGCGTCGGCGTAGGTGAAGAACCGCGTACCGACACGCTGCGGCACTGGTTCGCCTCCAGCGCCGCGGATCACCGGCCTGAGCTTTTCGTCATAGGTGAAGAACGCGCCATCATACCGATCGTAAAGGCCCTTGAGCCCGGCATAGAGCCGACGTCCGGCGGCATCGAGTCTTGCGGCGAATGCAGGGTCCTCGCGCTCGAAGAACGCGGCGTGCGTCACCAGAGCCTCGAGCCCGCGCCCCTGGATCCAGCCATAGAGGAATCGCGGCCCGCGCCACCCATCGGCCTCGCCATAGTCGGCGAGCGTGATCGAGTTCATCTTGGTGTTGAGGAAGACGCCATGCAATGGCGGCCGGTCGAGCATCCATTCGAGCGTGCCGCGGTTGGATGAAACATAGGCATTGCGTGATTCGCGGAGAAAGGCGGCATCGGACATGAAGTGATTTAATCCTGGTTGTTCGAGCGCAGCGCGAGCACGCAGCCGACGGCCGCGTCGGCGAGCGCTTCGGCTGAGCCCGGCGCGAAGCTCGCCGGCTGGCCGTAGTATCGGTGCGCCTCGTCCACCTCGTAACCGCCGAAAGGATATTCGGCCGCCGGCGGAATGTAGCCGGGATTGTCGTCTGCGAAGCCGATAACGATGGCCGCCGGATTGCCGATGCGCCGCCGAATGTCATGTGCCGTCTCGGCGAATATCTCGCCGGGAAGGGCGATGATCTCGACATTGCCCCAGCGCAGCGCGGTGACGCGGCAGGCGATCCTGAGACTGGCAAGGTCCGCCGGCAGACCCCGTTCGGCCCAGGAGATCCATTTCGCGAGCAACGTCGCCGTTACCGGGTCAGCCGCCGCCATTCCGGCGCGCCAGCGTTCGGCGAGCGCCTGCATGCTTTCCGTCTCGCGGCGCTCGAAGGCGAGCTCCACCATTTTCGAGCAGATCGCGGCGCCTCCGCCGGCCGGCACCAGCGGTGCCGCCAGCGCCTCGCTTGCGATATGCCTGCCGATACGCTCGGCCGCGGCGAAGGTGCGTTCCGCATCGGCGTCGAGGCTGATCGAGGCATGCGCCGAATGACCGTTGTTGGCGTCGGCGGTACAGCCGGTCAGGAACAGCGCCACCGTGCCTTGCCGCGCGCCTTCGATGGCGGCGCGCGTGAAGCCGGGATAGTCGGCCGTCCACAGGCGGTTGTCGGCGCCCAGCACGACGGGATGGCAGGCATAGGCAAGCAGCGTCGCGATCGGGCTTCCATCGGTTCCGACGATGTCGAGCACGGGCAGGCTGGGATCGGTTGGCCCGTCGGCGCGCCGGCGGTTGCGGGCGATCCTCGCATCGCGGCCCACGCCAAAGCTGAACTCGGCCGGCCGGCGCGCGTCCCAGGCACGGTCAAGCGCTTCGACCGCAGCGGTTTCGAGCGCCGCCATATAGGCTTGATCTATGCCTGCGTGATAACCGCCGAACCGCACCTGCGGCCCGCCATGGGTGTGAAGCGCCGCGACCACGACATTGTCGTCGGGCAGGGCGCAGCGTTTTGCGATGGCTCGCGTCGTGGCCCTGTCGAGGCCAAGCACATCCATGGCGAGGATGGCTGTGTCGTTCACGACAAGCGCCCGCGCCGTCAGCGGATCGTGTGTGCCCGTTGCCGGCTCGGTGCGGGCGACGAAACCGGACATGGCGAGCCCGGCGGGCGGCGTGATGTCGACGACGGCGGCGCCTGCGAGCAGCGGAGCACTCATGCGCTTTCTCCGCGCACGAGCACCGTGTCGATGGACAGGGAGAGATCGCCCGGCGTCCAGTCGAAGCGGATCAGGTCGGCGTCAGAGCCGACCTCCAGCCGGCCGCGGCGGCCGACAAAACCGCCGGGGTTGACCGTGGCGAGCGCCAGCGCCTGGTCGAGGTCGATACCGCCCATGGTCGCGGCACGCGCGACCATGTCGGACAGGGGCAGGGCGGCGCCTGCCAGATAGGGAGTGCCGATCAGCGACAGCCGGCCATCGGCCGACAGCTCGACCTTGCCGCCGATCGGCTGCTCGTAGATGCCGGGCGGCATGCCTGCGAGCGTGGTCGCGTCGGAAACGAGGATCGCGCGGGACAGTCCCTTGGCACGGAGCATCACCTTGAACGTGTCTGCCGGCAGGTGATGGCCGTCTGCGATCAGGCTGGCGCTCAGCCGCTCGTCGGCGAGCTGCGTCCAGATGAAGTTCGGATGACGCGGCAACAGCTGGGCCGCGCCGTTGCCGAGATGTGTCGAAAGCCGTGCGCCGGCGTCGATCGCATCCTTGACCTGCCCGGGCTCCGCTTCGGTGTGGCCGATCGCGACATGAATGCCCTGCGCGACCAGCGCGCGAACGATCTCGGCGCTGTTCGGCCAGTGAGGCGACAGCGTCACCATCCCGACGAGGCCACCGCAGGCATCCTGCCAGCGATCGAATTCGGCAAGATCGGGCGTGCGGATTTCACTTTTCGGATGCGCGCCGCGCGGCCCGTCTTCCGGTGAAAGCCAGGGTCCCTCGATATGCACGTAAGGCACGGCGTGCGCGACGCGCGGATCGGCCCGTCTGGCGGCCGCGATGGTCGCCAGCGCCGCGGCGATTGCCTTTTCCGGCGCGGTGATCAGCGTTGGCACGAAGGTCGTGACGCCACTGCGGGTGAGTGCGCGGGTCAGTGCACTGACGGTCGCTTCGGTGAGGCCACCGGCATTGAGATCGTATCCGGCGAAACCGTTGACCTGCAGGTCGACAAGACCCGCCGACAGGAAGCCGCGAGCGTCCGGCGATCCCTCAGTAATAGAGGTAATGCGCCCTTCGGCATAAGAAACGGCAAGCGGATTTCCGCTTGCCGGATCGCAGCCGATGAGCAGGCCTTGGCTCACAGGGTACGCACCCTGTTGCGGAAGCGGTGGAGGAAGCGCGCATTCGCTTCGTCGCCACCCGGAGCGTTGCCGCTGCGCCAGACCGGCGGCTCGATGCCGCGCTCGAGCAGCTTGGCCACGCAGCGCAGCACCAGGCTGTTCAGTGCAATCGCATTGGCGAAGGTGGAACTGGCGCCGATCGGGTCGCCCATGCCGGGCAATCGCATCAGCGCGTCGCCGACCGGGATCTTGGTGTCGATCGCGATGTCGACCACGTCGTGCAGGTTCTGCTTGCTGGGGTGGCGTGCCGGGTGGTCCGGCTTCGTGTCCGAGGCATGCCGGCGCGAACTGACGCCGATGGTGAAGACGCCGCGCGACCGGGCTTCGAGCGCGGCATCGATCAGCGCGGCATTGATGCCATAGGCGTTCGCCAGGATGAGAAGATCGCCAGGACCCAGCTCACGATCCGCGATCACTAGCTTGCCGTAGCCGGGCGTGCGCTCCATCGCCATCGAGCGCAGCGCGCCGCTCGACAGCAGCGTGCCTTCATCAAGGATGGCGGCGACATGCATCAGTCCGCCAGCGCGGAAGAATATCTCCTGGCTCGCAAGGTTGGAGTGACCGCCTGGCCCGAAAATGTGGATCAGCCGGTCGGCCGCGACCTGGTCCGCGAGCTTCGTCGCGGCGCGGTCGAGCGCATCCGCTTCCTCGGTCAGGATCGACTGCATCAGCGCATGAAGGCGCGCGAGGTAGTCGGCGCACAAGGCGTTGGGGTCCATCTCAGCCATTGGGATCGGAGTCCTTATCTAGATAGAGTGTGCAGTTCTCATGCGTGCGCAGGATGCTGGCAGGGCAGGCGGTCTCGATCGGACCTTCCAGCGTGCGCCGGGCCGCGTCGCGCTTCAGCGCGCCCGGCACCACTGCGAACAGCCGGCCGGCGGCCAGAAGGCGCGGTATCGTCATGGTCATCGCCCGGCGCGGCACGAGGTCGATCCGCGCGAAGCAGCCTTCATCGACCTGCTGGCGCCTGCAGGTTTCGTCGAGCGTCACCACCTTGACGTCGAGCGGATCGGCGAAGTCGGCGACGGGCGGGTCATTGAAGGCGATATGGCCGTTGACGCCAATCCCGAGGCACACAATGTCGATCGGGGCTTCGGCAAGCAGACGGGCATAACGCTGCGAACTCGCCTCCGGATCGTTGCCTGGCTCCATCAGGTGGCGGGCGCCGAGGGGCACCCTTTCCAGGAAATGCCGGCTGAGCCATCCGCCGAAGGCAGCGGGATGGTCGAGGCGCAGCCCGATATACTCGTCCATGTGGAAGGCAGTCACCCGGCTCCAGTCGATGCCGGGCTGACGGGAGAGTTCGGCCAGCATCTCGGCCTGGCTCGGCGCCGATGCGAAAACCATCCGCACTTGGCGCTTCGTTGAGAGCAGTTCGCGTAAACAGGCTGCGATATCGCCGGCTGCTGCTATGGCCATCTCTTCACGGGTGGCGAACGGGCGGACGGTAAAACCCGGCCGTGTCGCAATCTCAGTCGACGTCACCATGGCGTGCCCTCGCCGGAAAACTCCGCCAGCGTGTTTGCGATTGGCCCGGCCGCAGCCATCTCCGACATGTCAGCCCTGCTCATAAGGCGGGAGATTGGCGGTCTTTGGGGTTTCCGCCAACCTTCAACGCTGGCGACTGGCGAAAACAGTTCGGCAGGCGGGACTGGGGTCGGGAATTTTAAGGATGGGTTCATAGGTCGAAATGCGAGGGACAGGATCACGAAATGAAGCAGTATCGTGCAACCGGTTGCCAGTCAACTTGATCGTTCTTATGTCTCTTGATGGCAGCCGTTGCGCACGCCATGGCAACATGCATCATCGATTGGCGACCGGAGCAGGCAGGATATGACGGGTTCGGGACGGCGGCGGGCGACGATCAGCCAGGTGGCCGAGGAGGCGAATGTGGCGCGCTCGACTGTGTCGCGCGCCTTCACCCAGCCTGAACGGCTGAGCGACGAAACCGTAAAGCACGTGCTCGAGGTCGCGAATCGACTCGGTTACACGCCCAATCCCGTCGCGCAGGCGCTGTCGACCGGCCAGTCCAAGAACATCGCCTTGATCGTACCGGACGTCGCGAACCCGTTTTTCCCGCCCTTGATCCAGGCGGCGCAACGCAAGGCCGAGGAGTATGACTACTGCGTGTTCCTCGGCGATTCCGATGAGCAGCCGGAGCGCGAGAACCAGCTTGTCGAGCGCTTCACCCATCAGGTGGCAGGGCTGATCCTGGTGTCGTCGCGGCTTTCAGAGGCGCAGGTGCGCGAGCATGCGCGGCGTCGTCCGCTGGTGCTCGTCAACCAGGATTTCCCGGAAATGCTGCGGGTGCTGATCAATTCGGGGGCCGGCGTTGCCCAGGCCGTCGAGCATCTCGCGGAACTCGGGCATCGCCACATCGTCTATCTCAGTGGACCGGCCACCTCGTGGGCCAACCGCCAGCGGCGCACTGCGCTCCGGCAGGCCGCCAAGCATCACGGGATCGAGGTGAGCGCGGTGGCGGCGCACAAGCCGACGCACGAAGCCGGCCGCGGCTCCGCCCACCAGATCCTGGCCACCGGCGCGACGGCAGCCTTCGCTTTCGACGACCTGCTCGCGCAGGGCCTGCTTGCCGGCCTTGCCGATGCGGGGATCTCCGTGCCGCGTCAGTTCAGCGTCATCGGCTGCGATGATGTACTCGGCGCCACGACCTATCCGCCTCTGACGACGGTGTCGAACCGTTGCGTCGAAGTGGCCGAGATCGCCGTATCGTTGCTCATGGACGCCTTGCGCACGCGCGCGGCCAGTGACGTCCGCCACGTGCTCGACACTCATCTGGTGATTCGCGGCACGACCGCGGCGCCTAATCCTGCCCTGCACCGTCGGCCCGCCGGTCGCGAAGGACAGGTGGTGCAGCGCTCGAATTAGGAAACCGGTTGCACAAAATCTCGCTTTGATAGATGGTAGGCTTTCCGTTCCGGGAGCCAGGCATGACCATCCGCATTCGCCGCGAGGATATCGAGGGGCAGGTACGCCGTGTGCTGGCGGCGCGCCGCGTCGGTGGCGAGCAGGCGGCGATCTGTGCGCGGATCATCGCCGAGAACAGCCTGGACGGAGTCACCTCGCACGGTGTGACACGCTTCCCGCATTTTGTAGGCACCATTGATCAGGGGCTGATCGTGCCCAATGTCGAGCCCGAGCAGGTTGCCGCCTTCGGCGCGATCGAGCGCTGGGACGGCAAACGCGGTCTCGGGCCGGTGATGGCCACGCGCTTCATGGCCCGAGCGATGGAACTCGCCGCCGAGAACGGCATAGGCTGCGTCGCTGCGCGCAACACCACGCACTGGCTGCGGGGCGGGACTTATGGCCTGCAGGCGGCGCGATCGGGCTTCGCCGCCATCTGCTGGACGAACGCGCGGCCCGGCATGCCGGCCTGGGGTGGCACAAAGCCCAGGCTCGGCAACAACCCGATCGTCTTCGCCTTGCCCGGCGAGCCGCCGATCCTGGTCGACATGGCGCTGTCGCAATTCTCCTATGGCAAGATCCAGGAGGCGGCGCTCGCAGGCCGGCAACTGCCGGTGCCGGGCGCCATCGGTTTCGACGGCAAGCCGACCAGTGACGCCAAGGAGATCATCGAAACGCTAAAGGCAGGCGCTTACCGGCTGCTTCCGACCGGCTACTGGAAGGGCTCGGCGCTGGCCTTCGTGCTCGACGCCATGGCCGCCGTGCTGTCAGACGGGCTGGCGTCGCGCGAGGTGGAAACCGAAACGACCGCGGATGTGGGCATCAGCCAGGTCTTTATCGCCATCGATGTCGCACGCATGCTGCCGCCGCGGGAACTCCAGGACCGCTTGGACGAACTGGCAGCGCATCTGAAGCAGGGGCATGCCGGTGATGCCGAGGATGTTCGGTTCCCGGGCGAGGGTGCGGAGCGGCAGCGTCGCTACAATCTGGAGCACGGAGTGCCTGTGGACGAGACGGTCTGGCAGGCGGTGCAGGCGCTCTAGGGTCCCGAGTTATTCGAAGGGATAGGCGCTGCATCTACCGCAACGCCGTCAGGTGAGTTCTCGGCTGAGCGCTAAAGCGAGGATGGCGCTCTATCGACTCGCCCTCGAAGAACGCATGATGACTGGTCGTGAGCTGCTCGATGGAGCGATAGACGTTGCGCAGGTGTGCCCGCATCGTTGCCCCCGCCAGGTGTTCGTCGCGGTCGACGATCGCATCCACAATGGCTTGATGCTGACGCGCGAGGTCGGCAAGATCGGTCCGCACATCAAGATCAAGGTAGCGCACCTGCACGGGCGCTTGGCACTTTGCATATGATCGAACGCTGGGCCGCCATATGGCGAACAGCCTGTCTGTAGGAATCACGTGCCGCTGCGACGGCAGATGAACTCTTCACTGCAGCCTCGCCGTTTTGAGATGGTCCGCCAGCATGTCTATGAACAGTCGCGTTTTCGCGGGCATCAGCCTTCCACCTTGCCAGACTGCGTGAATCGGTACGGGCGGCGGCTCGAAATCGGCGAGGATCAATTCGAGCTCTCCGTCGTCGACGAACTCCAGGATCTGCCAGAGCGGGGCGAACCCGATGCCAAGCCCCGCGGTCGCTGCGGCGCGCATCGTCGATGCGCTGTTGTCCGACCGGAACCGTCCGGTAACCTGGACGTCCTTCAACACGCCCTTGTCCATATATGGCCAGCGCACATGCGGTGCCCCTTCCGAGCGCACGATGCACTGGTGACGCACGAGATCGCGCGGATGGCCGGGCCGGCCGTGCGCTGCGAGATAGTCCGGCGCGGCGAAGAACACGCGACGCAGTTCGCCTAGACGCTTTGCCTTGAGATCGGCATCGCGAAGCTCGCCAATCCGGATCGCGACGTCGAGTCGTTCTTCAACGAGATCGACAAAGCGTCCGGAGAGCCGCAGGTCGAGCTCCACCTGCGGATAGCGCGCCATGAACTGGGCGGCGGCGGGGACGACATAGGGTGGCGCAAAGAGCGTCGGAGCGCCGACCCGCAGAAGGCCGCTCGCCTCGACCAGTTTGCTGCCGGCTTCGAGCCTCGCTTCGTTGATCTCCGCGATGGCGGGTTGCACGCGCCGGTAAAATTCCGCCCCGGCTTCCGTCGGGCTGAGCTGACGCGTCGTGCGGCGGACAAGCTCGACGCCGATATTGTTTTCCAGCGTCGCCAGGGACCGGCTGACCGACTGCACCGGCCGGCCGAGCCGGCGGGCCGCGGCCGTCAGACTGCCGCTCTCAATGATGGCAATAAACGTATCGAGGTCGTCGAGCCGGCTCATTGATTATCCCACTTTTCTGGATAGTTCTTACCGCTGTCTATGGATTGTGAGCAACGACGAGAAAATCTATTTGAAGGGTCCACCCTTCGGAGAGCCAAATGCCCAAGATGATATTTGTGAACCTGCCCGTATCGGACCTCGCCGCGGCAACCCGTTTCTACGAGGCGATCGGCTGCGAGAAAAATCCCCAATTCAGCGACGATACCTCCTCGTCGATGGTCTGGTCGGACGCCATCACCTTTCAGTTGCTGACGCGTGACTATTTCTCGACCTTCACGCCAAAGCAGATCGCCGACGCGCACCGCACCAGCGAGGTGTTGCTGGCACTGTCGCGCGAAAGCCGGGACGACATCGATGTCGCGGCGAAAGCCGGCACTGCCGCCGGCGGCAGGGCCGATATCCGTGAAAAGCAGGACATGGGCTGGCTGTACAGCCGGGCGATCGAAGATCCCGACGGCCATGTCATCGAGCTGATCTGGACCGATATGCAAGCCGCCGGCGCGCCCGGCGCGTAGTTCGCCCTGCTGCTCGCGCGTGCCTTATGGCGGCGCGATCAGCCTCTGCGCGAGAGCCAGCCCAGCCGCGATTCGATGCGGCGGGCGCTGGCTTTCACCAGCGCGATGAGATCGGGATCCTTCTGGTTCAGCTTGATGTCCGGCACCACGATCGAGATCGTCGCGCGGCAGGAACCCTGGTTGTCCCGGATGGGAGCGGCAATGCAGGCCACCGAGAAGTCGGAATCGCCGGCCTGGATCGACAGGCCGTCTTCGAGCGCGGCGACCGAAATTCCAGCGAGCACTTTTGGATCGGTTTCGGCGCGGCCGGTCGGCGAGGCGGTGGCGCAGCGCGCGAAGATGGCGCGCCGTTCCGCTTCCGGCAGATGGCCGATCAGGACGCGACCGGACGCGGTCCAGTTGAGCGGGCTGCGGGTGCCGACTCGCGAGGTAACCTGGAAATGATCCTTGCCCTCTTCCATGGCCAGAACGACCATGTGGTCGCCGTCGCGGCCGCAAATCTGGATCGTTTCGTTGGAGGCCTCGGCCAGTTCATGCATCTCCTGCGTCGCGACCGTCAGCAGGTCCAGCGTGCGGGCGTAGGTCAACCCGTAATGGTAGAGGCGCGGGCCGAGCCACAGCAGGCCGTTCTCCTGCCGGTCGAGCAGTTCCTTCTCCACCAGATCGTCGACAATGACATAGATCGTCGACAAGGGAGCGCCGATGTCACGCGCGATTTCGTAGGCGGTTGCCGGCGCTTCGACTTTCTGCAGATAGTCGAGCACCTGCAGCGCCCGGTCGATGCCGCTGGTGCGCGAACGGCGCGGTCGCGCCGTGGCGTCCTGTATCGCCTCCCCTTCGGCGATTGTGGTTGTCATCGGGTCAGCTTGCCCCTTTGTCATGCATCATTTGTAGGACGGCAGCGCCTTTCGCAACAGCCGTCAATCGGGCCATTTGAGGATAGCGGCCTCGCGCGCCAGCAGGCGGTCGTTGAATGGCGTCGCGATAACCACGTTGGACTTGCGCGCCCGGTCGAGTTCCTCGCCCAGCCGCCGCGCCACCACGAATTCCTCTTCCGGGTGCAGGTTGCAGGGGTCGAGATAGAAAAACCCGTGTTCGACCTCGTGGTCGCGCACGATCACCGGCGGGTCGCCCGCCGCCAGACGATCGGCCAGATCCCAGGCGGTGATGCGGGCTTCGTTCGGGTCGACAAAGACCTTCAGCCGGTCAAGCGGATTGTTGGTCGGGTCGGGAACGATCTGCGCCATCACGCCGGCATGGTTCTCCAGCGCATCCAGCCAGCAATCGAGCGCCTGCCGCTCGCGGGCACGAATTCCGGAGTGGTCGCGGGCTTTCCAGGCCTGCAATGCGGCGAGCGTGCCGACGATGCCTTCCTTGCCGATTTTCATGCCGCGGCCGATGCCGCGGTTCTGCAGGTAGACGTCCCGGACGCGCCCCTTCGAACCGGCGACGATTCCCGAGGTTGGGCCGCCGAGGAATTTATGGCCGGAGTAGAGCACCAGATCGGCGCCATCCGCGAGGAAACCGCGCAGATCGTACTCCGACGCCGCGTCGACGATCACCGGCACCCCGTGCGCGTGGCAGGTGTCGCAGAACACTTTCAGCGGGATCTGCGCGTAGTCGACGACATGGTGCGACACGACATAAACGGCCGCGGTGGTCAACTCGGTTATGGCGCCGGCAAGCTGATAGGCATGGGCGCTGGTCGCCTGGCCGACCGGGACCGCCTTGGCGCCCGCGAGGCGGATCGCCTGTTCGACGGGCGCGCCATAACCGACCATGTGGCCGGACTGGATCACAACCTCATCCTTCAGCCGGCTCGTATCAGGCAGCCGTTCGATCGCCGCAAGATCCGAGCCGGTCATCGACGCAGCCACTGCCAGGCTGATGGCGGCAGAGCAGGATGCCGTGACGAAGCCCGCCTCTGCGCCGGTCAGCTCGGCGATGATGGAGCTCGCGCGCCGGTGCAGATCGCCCATCTCGACGAATTCCGTCAGGATGGCGGAGACAGCCTCGACCGCATCGGGCACGACAATCGATGCGCCGAGTGCAGTCATCGTGCCGGACACGTTGATGACAGGCCGAAGGCCGAGACGGTTGCGGATGTTTTGTTGCGTCATATCCCAGTGTTCCAGTTCGTGACTTGCAAGCGAAAGAGGCGAGGGCGGTCGTCGTGGCCGGTCGATCAGTCGATCGCCACCACGGCCTCGATCTCGACGGTAATCTGGCCCGGCAGTGAACCCTGGCCAACCGCTGAGCGGGCATGAACGCCGGCAGGCCCGAACACGTCCACCAACAGATCCGAGCAGCCATTGATGACCGCCGGATGGTCAGCGAAATCGGGGGCGGCGTTGACCATGCCGAAAAGCTTCACGACGCGCCGGACGCGGCCCAGATCCCCGAGCGCCACATGCATGACGGCAAGCAGATTGATGCCGGTCAGCCTTGCGTCATCGTAAGCCTGTTCGAGGCTTATCTCGGTGCCGACCTTACCGGTGCGCAGTCTGCCGCTGGACTCGCTCGGCCCTTGGCCCGAAAGGAACAAAAGCTTGCCCTCTTCGACATGCGTCACGAAATTGCCGATGGGCGCAGGCGCTTCGGGCAGCGTGATGCCGAGCGCCGCGAGGCGGTGATAAGGTGTGGTTTCCGTACGCCGGGTTGGCTCGGAAAGGGTCATGCTAAACTCCAGTCGGTCTGATGTCGTTGTGGCGTATGCACGCCACATGATGGTCGCGCCCGATATGTTCGACCGGCGGAATCGTTTCGGCGCAGGCGGCGATCGCTTCCGGGCAGCGGGTACGGAAGACACATCCCGACGGCGGGTTGATCGGGCTCGGTATGTCGCCGGTGAGCGGCACATGGGTGCGGCGACGGGTCGGGTCGGGCACCGGCGCGGTGGCAAGCAGCGCACGCGTATAAGGATGCCGCGGCGCGCCGTAGACGAGGCGGCTCGGGCCACGCTCCATCACGCGGCCGAGATACATCACCACCACCTCGTCGCACAGATATTCGACAACGGAGAGATCGTGAGCGATGAACAGCAGCGTCAGTCCAAGCTTCTTCTGCAATTCGCCGAGCAGGTTGAGCACTTGCGCCTGCACGGACACATCGAGCGCCGACACCGGTTCGTCGGCAACGACGAATTCCGGCTCGACGGCGAGCGCGCGGGCGATGCCGATGCGCTGGCGCTGGCCACCGGAGAATTCGTGCGGGAAGCGGTCGGCATGGTCCGGCGACAGGCCGACGAGTGACAGCAGTTCGGCGATGCGCTCCTTGCGCGCCTTGCCGCGCGCGAAACCGCGCGCATCCAGCGCCTCACCGATGATCGCGGAGATCCGCATCCGCGGATTGAGGCTGGAGAAGGGGTCCTGGAAGACGATCTGCAGCCGTTGCCGATAGCGGCGCATCTCACACTGCGACAGCGAAAACAGGTCGGTGCCATCGAACAGCGCTTTGCCGCCGGTCGGCTCGACCAGGCGCAGGATCGCGCGTCCGGCCGTGGTTTTGCCGGAGCCGCTCTCGCCGACCAGGCCGACGGTGGAACCGCGCCTCACGTCAAAGCTGACGTCCTCGACGGCATGCACGATGCGGCCATTGCGCGCCGGGAAATATTTGGTCAGGCCCTGGACGGAGAGCAGCGGCTGCGCCTCGGTCCGGCGATCGATTTCCACGACAGCGCTCATATCTCGGCGCTCCGGATGCAGCGGGAGGAGCCGTGTGCGCCAGCGGGCTGCAGGGGCGGGGGCGCCACCGTGCACGGCGCAATTGCGAACTCGCAGCGCGGCTGGAAAGCGCAGCCCGGCGGCAGCGCCGTGATCGGCGGCACGCTGCCTGGAATGGAATAGAGCGCGCGGCGCTCGCCACCGGCATCGATGTCGCGCGCGGCGTTGGGCGTGCAGGCGAGCAGCCCTCGCGTGTAGGGGTGGTGCTGGTGGGCGAACAGATCGTTCACCGGCGCCTGCTCGACGACGCGGCCAGCATACATCACGACGACGTTGTGGGCGATCTCGGCCACGACGCCGAGATTGTGGGTGATGAACAGGATCGACATGCTCATCTCGGCCTGCAACCGGCGCAGCAGGTCGAGGATCTGCGCCTGAATGGTCACGTCGAGCGCTGTCGTCGGCTCATCGGCGATCAGCAGCGATGGTTTGCACGCCAGTGCCATGGCGATCATCACCCGCTGCCGCATCCCGCCCGACATCTGGTGCGGGTAGTCGTCGAGGCGCGACGCGGCGTCGGGAATCTCGACGTGCTTCAGCATCGCCAGTGCGCGCTGGCGCGCCTCATGGCGGGTCACCGGTTCATGCAACGCGATCATCTCGCCGATCTGGTCACCGACGGTGAACAGCGGATTGAGGCTGGTCATCGGCTCCTGGAAGATCATGGCGATCTCCCTGCCGCGGATGCGGCGGAAATCCTTCGGTCCGAAGGTCGCGAGGTCGTGGACGCGCTCCTGCCGGTCGCGGAACAGAATGCTGCCGCCCTCGATCCGCCCCGGCCGCGACAGCAGGCCCATGATCGACAGGCTGGTGACCGACTTGCCAGAACCGGATTCGCCCACGACCGCCAGCGTCTCGCCACGCTTCAGGTCGAAGGTTACTCCGTCCACCGCCTTGGCGGTGAGCCGTCGGGTCACGAACCAGGTCTTCAGGTCGCGGACCGACAGGATGGCATCGGGCGTCAGCGCGTCGCTCATGATTTCCATCCGCAGTGCGGGCAGACATGGCCGCTGCCAGAACCCTCCGCCGGTACGTGGCGATGAGCGGCGACAGCCTCGGCGCCGAGGATCGCGTAGCGTGGTTCGAACAGCCGATGCAGCGTGCTTGCCTTGCCCTGCGAATCCTTCACCGTCAGGTCGGCCTCGACGAGATCGAAGACGGTGAATTCGGCCGGCTTGCCCTTCTCGAGCAGATTCTCGGTCGGGAGCCTGATGGCGCGGCGCGGTGCGGTCGTGGAGGCGACGACCACGTCCTCGAAGCTCATGCCGAGCGAATGCAGCTTCGACATAGTGGTGGCCATGTCCCAGACCGACGTGTCGATCGAACGGTTGTGCAAGTCAGTCGAGATCGTCGTCGGCGGCAGGCCGCGCTCGATCGCGGCCTTGCCCACATCGAAGGAAAAGGACGCGCCGCCGTGGCCGACGTCGAGCACGATGCCGCGTGCCGCCGCGTCTTCGGCGAGGCGATAGAGATCCTCATCCTCGAGGATCGAGCCGCCGGCCTTGCCGTTGAAGCAGTGGGTGACGATGTCGCCTTCGGTGAGCAGCGGCAGGATGTCGTCATAGAGCGGCGGCGGTTCGCCAACATGCACCATGACCGGCAGCTTGAGGATGCGGCTGAATTTTTTCGCCAGCCTGACCGGCGTCAGGTCCCAGCCGCCGGTGATCACATGGCTGGCGCGGACCTTCAGCCCGACGATGACGTCGCGGTTCGCCTCGACCGCCGCGATGGTGCGGTCGATGTCGATCGAGCGCATGTCGATCAGTTCCGAGACACGATTGCCGGCCACGAGGCCGATCGAGCCGATGTTGAGGAAGGCGTAGATGTTTTCCCGTGCTGGCTCGATGATGAACTCGCGGAAGCCGTGGAAATTGGCCTCGCCGGCGGAGCCGGCGTCGACCATGGTGGTGACGCCGCGTGCCGCGCCGCACTGTTCGGGCCGGAGCGAGATGTCGGTGCCACCATACCAGATATGGACATGCAGATCGGTCCAGCCGGGTGATAGGAAGGCGCCATTCGCTTCGACCAATTTTACGTCGCCGCCCGCGGCGATCGTCGCGCCGACCTCGGCGACGCGACCGTCCTTGCCGACCAGAACGTCGACAGTCGGGCTGAGAGACTGGTCGAAGCCGACGGGTTTGGCGCCCTTGATCAGCAGCGGCTGTTTCGCTTCGGGAAAGCGGTTACCGAACATCAGATATCCTTTGCCAGACGGGGGTCGAGAAGATCGCGCAAGCCGTCGCCGACGAGCTGCAGCGCCAGCACGGTGACGACGATAGCCGCACCGGGAAACATCATGATCCAGCCGGCCTGATCCATGTACTGGCGGCCGACGCTGATCATCGTGCCCCAGGTCGGCGTGTCGGGCGAAATGCCGACGCCGAGGAAGGAAAGACCGGCTTCCGCCAGAATGGCGTTGGCGAAAATGAAAGTGGCCTGCACCAGGAGCGGCGAGGTGACGTTGCGCAGCACATGGCGCACTAGGATGATGGGCGTCGGCACGCCGAGCGCGCGCGCAGCCTCGACATAGGGCAGCTCGCGGATGACGAGCGTTGAGGCGCGCACGACGCGCGCAAGCCTCGGCGCATAGACGATGCCCAGCGCGACGACGACATTGATCGCCGACGGGCCGAGAGCCGCGACCAGCGCGATGGCGAGCAAGATGTCGGGGAAGGCCATCATGGCGTCGATGAGCCGCGACATCGGTGTGTCGAGTTTGCGGAAGAAGCCGGCCATCAGCCCGAGCACGATGCCGATGATGGAGGAGAAGATGACGACAGCAAAACCGACCGAGAGCGATGTGCGCGCCGCATAGAGCATGCGCGAGAAGACGTCGCGGCCGAAATCGTCGGTGCCGAAAAGATGTTCGAGCCCCGGCGGATCGAGCCGATTGGCGATCGAGAGCTTGCCCGGCGCGTAAGGCGCGATCAGCGGCGCGGCGATCGCCGCCAGCACGATGACGACGAGAACGATGACGCCGGCCGCGGAGGTCGGCCGCGCCATCAGCCTGGACACGAACCTCGGTTCGGACTGAAGCGGAACGGTGATCGCGCCCATCAGTAGCGCACCCTTGGGTCGACCAGCAGGTAGAGCATGTCGATGGCGAAATTGACCAGCACATAGGCGCCGGCGATCACCAGCAACGCGCCCTGGATGACGGGATAGTCGCGCCTCAGCACGGCCGAGACGACGAGATTGCCGACGCCCGGCAGGCCGAACACGGTTTCCGTCACCACCGCGCCCGAGATCAAAAGCGCGGCCGTGAGGCCAATCACGGTGAGGATGGGGATCAGTGCGTTCTTGAAGGCGTGCCTCAGCACCACGCGCCATTCGCTCATGCCCTTGGAGCGGGCGGTCCGTACATAGTCGTCGTTGAGCACGTCGAGCATCGAGGCGCGGGTGAAGCGCGTGATCAGCGCGGATGAGATCAGCCCCAGCGTCAGCGCCGGCAGAACCAGATGGTTCAGCCGCACAGCGAGCGAAGCACCCGGTCCGCCGTACCCCGACGTGTTGAACCAGCCGAGGTGAACGGCGAAGAACTGGATGAACAGGAGGCCCAGCCAGAAGCTCGGCACGCTGGCGGCGAACATGGCAAGCGTCGTCGCCGTCTGATCGAAAAAGGAGCCGCGCTTGTAGGCCGACAGGATGCCGACCGGCAGCGCGACGGCCGTGGCGATCAGCAGCGAGAAGATGGTGAGGAAGATGGTTGGCTCGGCGCGATCGAGCAACGCCGTGGTTACCGGCTGGCCGAGAAAGATCGACTGGCCGAGATCGCCCTGCACGACACCGGCGACGTAGCGCAGGAACTGCACCGGCATCGGTTGATCGAGGCCAAGCTTGACGCGCAGCGCCTCAATGTCGGAGGCGGTCGCCTCCGGACCGAGCATGACGGCGGCCGGGTCGCCCGGCGTGACGCGCACGATGACGAAGACGATGGTGACGACCAGCGCCATCACCGTGATCATGCCGAGCAGCCGGTTCAGGATCGAGCGCAGCATCAGCGTTCATTTCCGCGCGGTTTGAGTGTCGTCAGGCAGCCATAAGGCCGCTGGTCGGGCGCCGGGAACGACCGGCGCCCGACCCAGCCTTCCCGCCGATCAGCGGGAACGGCAAGAGGAATGGCTCATTTTTCCAGATAGGCGTTCCAGAAATAGGGCCACGGCGCCGGCGTCATGCCCTTGAGTGCAGGCGCCTGGGCTGCGAGCGCGTTGTAGTCACCGACCTTGTAGATCGGCGCTTCGTCATAGATCACCTGCTGCACAGCTTCGTAGAGCTTGGCGCGCTTGGCCGGGTCGGCCTCCGCATTGAAGGCTTCGACGGCCTTATGCTTGGCATCCGTCGACCACCAGCCCGGCGTCGAGTCGGACATGAAGCCATTGAGCGACGGTTCGGGCAGGAAGGGGCTGCTGGTCGTGTAGATGTCCCACAGCTTCGGATCCTGGCGGTTCTTGGTCAGCGTCGCCCATTCCACCACGTCGAGCTGAACCTTGAATCCGGCCTGTTCGAGATAGGCCTGCGACACCTGCGCGATCTTGTAGTGGAATTCGTATTGGCGGCTGGTCAGGATGCGCAGCGGCGTGCCGTCGTAACCTGCTTCCTTCAACAGCGCCGCGGCTGCCTCGATGTCGCCGTCCGGCTTGTAAGCGTCGATGCCGACGGCGTTATGCCAGGCAAAACCCTCCGGATACATCGAGCCGTCGACGGCGAAGAACTCGGTCGACCCGAACGCGGCGGTCAGCATGTCGTTCGGCGCGAGCGCTGCCTGGATGGCCTTGCGCACCTTGATGTTGGAGTTCAGTCCTTCCTTCGTGTTCATGACCAGGACTGGCCAGCCGAACGGCTTCAGGATCAGCGGCTCGGTCTTGCCGTCCGCGAGCTTCTGATAGGACTCGACCGGCAGCGCGTCGGCATAGGCGAACTGGCCGGCGACCGCGCCTTCGACGCGGGTGTTTGGATCGGGAACCGGCACGAAGCGGATCTCGTCGAGATACTGCTTCCGCGCGCCGCCATAACCGTTCGGCTCGCCGTCATGCGAATTGTAGCCGTCGAAGCGGGCGAGCTGGATGTATTGATCCGGCTTGCGCTCCTTGAGCAGGTACGGGCCAGTGCCGACAAACTTGGTCATCGGGTCTTCGCCGGCGTTCTCCGACGGGATGACGATTGCCGCGGCGTTGTTCAGCGAAAGCAGCGAGAGCAGCGGCGCGAACGGCTTCTTCAATGTGATCTTGACCGTGCTGGCGTCGAGCGCCTCGACATTGGCGATGACTTCCGCCGCCTGCTTGCCGCGGGTGGCGACCTTCATCCAGCGCTGCAACGAGGCGAGCACGTCGGCCGAATCCATGTCCGAACCGTCATGGAATTTGACGCCGGTCCGGAGCGGAATGGTGTAAGTCAACCCGTCAGCCGAGATCTCCGGCATGTCTGCCGCCAGCAGCGGCGTGATGCTCCAGTTCGTGCCGAAGGTGTAGAGCGTCTCGAAGATGTGCTGGGTGACGATGCCGACCAGATCGGCCGTCGAGGCCATCGGGTCGAGCGTCGGCGGCTCGCCGACAGTCGCCACGTCGATAACGCCTCCCTTTTGGGGTTCAGCCCACCCGGCCGACGGCAGCGTCAGCGCAGCAAGTGAGGCGGCGACATAAAACAAGCGCTTCATTCTAGCTCCTCCCAATTCCATAATAATGGAACTTATATCTCATTTACGGATTAATGTGACACTGAGTGCTGCCGCGCGTCAAGCGTCGAACGTGTTCGGCGCGCAGATGATGACGGCAGCCATCGTGCCAGCCACTGGCCTGAGGTCGATCGCTTCTTTCAGCCGACGAGCTGCCTGCACAAAAACTGCAGAAAATTCCTGAAACTCTCCTCGTTCCGCTCAGACTGTTTTCACGTCGCGCGGGCATTCAACCGGTATGCAGACGGAACGAGATGACAGCGAGGCACAGGCCTCCCGGTTACCGAAACGGCTCCTGACTGACGGCTGGTGGCTGACGGACCCACCGCAGCCGGCGCGTCTCGCCACGATCCTGCCGCTGCGCCGCCTATCGGCGGACAAGACCGCCGATTATCCCACCGTCAGGGCCCTTCGATGAACCAATTCCACCTGCAAAATAGATTCTCGGCGAAGGCCGTCGTGGCGCTGCTGCTGATCGTCGCCGCGGACTTTCTCTTTTTCGACCAACCGGTCGGCATCACGCTGTTCCTGTTCGCGGCCTTGCTGGCCACCGCGGTCGGACTGCTGCATTCGGCGAAACTGGCGCATGCGGCAATCGCAACGCTGGCCATTGTGCCGCTCTTCGAAAATGTCAGCGCCTTGTCGGTCTCTGTCGCGCTTATAGGGCTTACGATCTTTGCGCTGTCGGTGTCGGGCCACCTGAGAGGCGGTGCCGCGCGTATGTCACGGCAGGTCGCCGGTTTCCTGCTCATCGCGCCGTTTCGGCTGCCGTTCGATGTCGCCCGGGCGAAGAACGGCGCCGAACGGCTCGGCCGCACCGCTTCGCGCTTCGGCAGCTTCGCCGTCTGGACGATGCCGCTAGTGCTTGGCGCGGTGTTCCTGATCCTGTTCGGCATCGCCAACCCCGTCATCGACCGCTGGCTGGCGCAGATCGATATCTGGTTCGTGTTCGATCTTCTCGATCCCGTGAGGTTCGCGTTCTGGATTCTTGTTGCGATCTTCGTCTGGCCCTTCCTGCGGCCGAGACTGCCGAGGTGGCGGCGCCGGCCGCGTGCGGTCGCGCAAGCTGTGGAAGCACCGAAACCTGAGGCCGATGCCGCGGCGGCGCGAACGGGTACAATCTTCGGCAAAGGAGCGATCCTACGCTCGCTTATCTTGTTCAACGCGCTGTTCGCCGTGCAGACAATCCTCGACGCCGCGTACCTCTGGGGCGGCGTGGCTTTGCCGAACGGCATGACCTACGCGGCCTACGCCCATCGCGGCGCCTACCCGCTGATCGCCACCGCGCTGCTCGCCGCGGCCTTCGTGCTGATCGCCATGCGGCCCGGAAGCGAGACCTCCGGCGACGCGCTGATCCGGCGGCTCGTCTATCTCTGGACCGCGCAGAACGTCGTACTGGTGATCTCGTCTATCCTGCGGCTCGACCTCTATGTGAGCATCTATTCGCTGACCCACTGGCGCGTCGCGGCTTTCATCTGGATGGGCCTGGTCACGGTTGGCCTTCTCCTGATCATCGCCCGTATCTGGCAGGGAAAGTCGAACGAATGGCTGCTCTCGGCCAATCTATTGACGCTTTCGGCTGTTCTCTACGCTTGCTGCTTCATCAACTTCGCCACAATGATTGCGACCTACAACGTGACGCACAGCCGCGAAATGGGCGGCGGTGGGAGGGGATTGGACGTGGACTATCTGTTGTCGCTCGGACCGGCCTCGCTGCCGGCCATCGAGACGCTTCTCAGAAATCCGCTCGCAGTCCATTCGCCAGCAGGCGGCAGAGTGGCGATGGAGTTCGCAACCCTGACAACGATTTTCTTCTATAACCAGGAGGAATGGCGCGCCTGGACGTTCCGCCAATGGCGGCTGGGACGTTATCTTGACAAGCTCATCATCAATAATCCCTCGGACGCGCCCGAACCAGCGATGTGAGTTTGCATCATGCCGCGCCAAATCCTTGTCGCTGATGACGATCCGCATATCCGCGAGGTGATCTGTTTCGCGCTCGAAAAGGCGGGCATGGCGACGGATGCCGTCGCCGATGGCGTGGCTGCGCTGAAGCGCTTCGAGCAGCAACCGCCTGACCTGATCGTGCTCGATGTCGGAATGCCGGAAATGGACGGGCTGGAGGTCTGCCGGCGGGTGCGGCGGACGTCGAGCGTGCCGATCCTGTTTCTCTCCGCCCGCGACGAGGAGATCGACCGCATTCTCGGTCTGGAAATCGGCGGCGATGACTATGTGACGAAACCGTTCAGCCCGCGCGAGCTCGTGGCGCGGGTCAACGTCATTCTGCGGCGCGCACGTTCCGTGCAGCCGGAAGAGGTTGCGCCCAAGCCGCTGGTGCGTGGCCGGCTGACGCTCGACGTTGCGGAGCGATCAACGCGCGTGGGTGATCAGGGCATCGATCTTACGCCGATCGAGTTTGCCATCATCAAGAGCCTGATGGCGCGTCCGGCGCATGTGCTGACGCGCAACCAGTTGATGGATGGCAGCCATGCCGCGAACATCCACGTTTCCGACCGCACGATCGATAGCCATATCCGCAACATCCGCGCCAAGTTCGCGGCCGCGGGCTGCGCGGACGTGGTGGAAACGGTGCACGGCGTCGGCTTCCGGCTCGGGCGGTGCGCGTGAGCGGCAAGTGGCGGCCATCGATCCGCTTGGTCGTCCTGGCGATCCTGCTGATGGTGATGGCGCTGCCGGTCATAGGCATCATGACGCTGCGGCTCTACGAAAACCTGGTTGGCACGGCGGATGCCGATGCAACGCGTTACGGCGTCGTCATCCTCGGCGTGCTGGGCGTGGCGCTGGTGCTGGGCTTCGTCTTCGTGCGCGCCATCACCGGCCCGATGCATGAGCTGATCGACCGGACGGCAAAGATCGCGGCTGGCGACGGCACGGCCATGCGCCCACTCGACCACCATGGCACGCAGGAGATGGCGGAGCTGTCGGACGCTTTCCTCGACATGGCGCGCAAACTGCAGGCGCGGTCTGACACGATCCGAACTTTCGCGACACATGTATCGCACGAGCTGAAATCGCCGCTGACCTCGATCCAGGGCGCGGCGGAACTGTTGCGCGATGCAGGCGATGAGATGGATGCGACGACACGGGCGCGTTTCCAGAACAACATTGTCGCCGACGCCGACCGGATGAACCGGCTGGTGCGCCGGCTGATCGAGCTGGCGCGCGCCGAAAATGCCGGGGTTTCGGGCGAGACTGCGACGCTGGCGGAAGCGGTTCAGAAGCTGAATGCGATCGAAGGCTTGGCGGTTGGTGTGGAGCGGGGCGCGGAGGTCAGGTTCAGGATGTCGTCGGAGAATGCAGCGATTGTGATTTCTCACCTGGCCGACAATGCTGCGCAGCATGGCGCGACACACCTCAAGCTGGCAGCGGAAGATACAGATGGGATCGTGCGGATCTCGGCCGCAGACGATGGCGTTGGGATTTCGCGAAACAATCGCGACCGCATCTTCGAGCCATTCTTCACGACGCGCCGAGAGACCGGTGGCACCGGACTTGGGCTGGGCATTGTGTCAGCGTTGCTCAAGTCGCACGAAGCTTCGATACGACTCGCGCCGAGCGATAAGGGCGCGCGGTTCGAGATCGACGTGCCGCGCGCCTGAGCCGATCAGTAGGGCGTGTCGCCGCCATCGACATTGATCGACTGGCCGCGGATGATCACGGCAGCATCGGAGAGCAGGAAGGCCACCACGCGGCCGACTTCAATCGGCTGGATGTGACGACCGAGCTGTGCCGGGAACATCGTGTCGAACAGCGCCTGCTTGTCCTGGCCGAGGCGTGGGGAGAGGAAGTCGGCGACCGATTTCAGCATGTCGGTCGCGACGCCACCCGGGCACACCGCGTTGACGTTGATCTTCTTGTCGGTCCATTCGAGCGACAGCGAGCGGGTCAAGTTGATGACCGCGGCCTTGGAGGCGTTGTACCCCGCCATGTTGCGGTAGCCGACCTTGCCGGCATTGGACGCGATGTTGACGATCGAGCCGCCCTTGTCGCCGAAATGCGACGCGGCGACCTGCGAGGCAAGCAGCACGCCCTTCACGTTGACCGCGAGTTCGAGGTCAAGCCCGGCAGGCGTCGTTTCGTCGGCGGGTCCGAGGCGTACGATGCCGGCATTGTTGACGAGCCCGTCGATCCGACCCATGCGCGACGAAACCTCTGCAAAGGCCGCTTTCAGGCTGTCTAGGCTGGTGACGTCGGAGACGGCACTCATGGCGCGGTCGCGAACGTTGAGTGCGGCCGCGGCTGCCGAGACCTTGGCGTTGTCGAGATCGAAGAGCGCGACACGGCCGCCCAGTTCGAGAATGGCGTCGGCAATGCCGCGTGCGATGCCACCCGCGCCGCCGGTGACCACATAAACCTTGTCCTGCAAGCTGCTCATTTCAAACCTCTGCGAATTACCAGGTTGGCCACTACCAGGTGGGACGGGCCATGACGCCGCCGTCGACGATCAGATCCGTGCCGGTGATCCAGCGCGCCGCATCCGACGCGAGGAAGAGCGCGGCGTCGGCGATATCCTCGGGCCGTCCAAGACGGCCGAGTGCGGCGGCCTTCTTCCAGCGGCCGACTCCCTCCGGCCAGCCTTGCTCGATTCCGCCGCGGTGGATCAGGCCAGGCGAGATCGAGTTGACGCGAATGCCGTGCTCGCCGAGCTCCATCGCTGCTGCCTTGGTGAACATCAGCAGCGCGGCCTTCGAGGTTGCGTAGTGGCCGTGGCCGGGCGCGGGGTTGTGCCCTTCGATCGAGGCGATGTTGACCACAGCACCGCCTTTGCCGGATTTGCGCAGCGCATCGGCGAAGGCGCGCACCAGAAGGAACGGCCCTGCGACGTTGGCAGCCATCATCTCGGTCCAGTCGGACTCGGATAGATCGTTGAACATCTTTACTGGCTGGATGCCGGCATTGTTGACGAGGATGTCAGCGCCGCCTGCGGCCTCGATCAGCGATGTGATGTCCTTCGCGGCGGATACATCAGCTTTGACCGATGTCGCCTTGCCACCGGCCGATGTGATCGCAGCGGCGACGGCTTCCGCGGCGGCTTTGTTGCCATGATAGTGGCAGATGACATGCGCACCAGCCTCGCCAAAACGCCGAGCGATGCCGGAGCCGATCCCGCCACTGGCGCCGGTGACGATCGCGGTGCGGCCGGAGAGGTCGAGAAGTTTTGCGACCGATGGGATATTTGCAGTCATTGCGTCTTCCTAAGCTTTCGCAGCCGGCAGACGCGGCAGCAGATATTCGAGAATTTTGACGAGCTTTTCGCCGCAGATGGCGGCAACTTCCGCGACCGATTCGATCGTATCGGGCTGCTGGTCCGGTCCGCCGGTCGCAGCATTGCAGATGGCGGAGAGGCCGATGACGCGCATCGAGGCGTGGTTCGCTGCGATGACTTCGAGCACGGTCGACATACCGACCGCGTCGCCGCCGGCCGCGCGGAAGAAACGGCGCTCAGCCGAGCTTTCCAGCTCGGGGCCGTTGACGCCGCAATAGATGCCGCGCAGCAGATTGGTGCCGCTCCGTATGGCGGACTCGATGGCGAGTGCGCGCAGGTCCGGATCGTAGAGCCGCGACTGATCGGGGAAACGCAGGCCGATCGCCTCGTCATTGCCGCCGATCAGCGGGCTGGTACCGGTGAAGTTTAGATGGTCCTCGATCAGCATGACCTCGCCGGCGGGGAAATCGGGATTGAGGCCGCCCGAGGCGTTGGTGACGACATATGTGTGAGCGCCGAGCTGCTTCAGCAGATAGACGGCGAGCGCGATGTCGCGTGGCTGCCAGCCTTCATAACGGTGCAGGCGACCCTGCATGACGATGGTGCGGCGGCCGAACAGCGTGCCGATGACGAACTGACCCTTATGGCCGGGTGCGGTGGACACCGGAAAACCGTCGATCTCGCCGTAGGGGATGATCGTCGCGTCCTCCACTGCCTCGGCAAGGTGACCGAGGCCGGAGCCGAGCACCAGTGCGATCTCGCACGGCGCGCCGACGCGGTCTTTGACAGAGGAATAGGCGCGGGCGAGCCGCTGAGATTGGCTTTCGGCCATGGGATATCCTGTCAGGCGATTGTGGCTTTGATCTTCGGGACCATGCGCTCGACCGTGGCGAGCGTGTCGTCGAGCGAAAGGCGCGTGAGCTGGCCGTCGCGCACGACCTGCTCGCCGCCGAGGAAGACGTGGCGCACGTCGGACTTGTTGGTGGAATAGACGAGATGCGTCATCGGATCGAACATCGGCACGGCGTGCGGACGCTTCACATCGACCAGCACCATGTCGGCGAACTTGCCGACCTCCAGGCTGCCGATGCGGTCTTCAGCGCCGAGCGCCTTGGCGCCGTTGATGGTCAGCATGTCCATCGCTTGGCGCGTCGAGATGATATCGGCGCGGCCGGTGTAGCCTTTGTGGATCGTGGCGGCGAGGCGCAGCGCCATCCACATGTCGAGATCGTTGCCGGAGAGCGGGCCGTCGGTGCCGAGCGACACGTTGATGCCGCGGTCGAGCATGTCCGGCACGCGCGCAAAACCCGACGCGAGCTTCATGTTAGACATCGGATTGTGGGCGACATGCGCGCCGGTGCGCGCAATGATGTCGAGTTCCTCGTCGTCGAGATGGACGCAGTGTGCGAGCAGCGTGCGGCGGTCGAGGCAGCCGAGATGATCGAGATGGCGCACGACGGTGCGGCCATAACGGTGCTGGATATCGGCCTGCTCGGCGCGGGTCTCGGCGCAATGGGTGCAGAAGATGCCGCCGCATTTGTGCGACACCGCCCATGCGGCCTTCAGGTTTTCCGGGCTGACCGTGTAGGTGCCATGCGGCATCGCGGCGGGAAACACATCGTCGACCTTGCCGAACTCATCGAAGAAGCGCTGCGCCTCGGCGACACGTTTATCGATATTCAGCGCGGTGACGCCTGCGGGATCGAAGAAGATGCCGCCGGTCGAGACGCGCATGCCGAGCTGCCGTGCCGCCGCGACGGTCTCAAACGGGTACCAGAACATGTCGACGACCGAAGTCACGCCTGAGAGCAGCAGCTCGGCGAAGCCGAGCACGCTGCCGAGCCTCGAAGTCTCCGGATTGAGGATGACGCCCTCAGCCTTCCAGACGGTTTGCAGCCACGGCTCCAGCGGCAAATTCTCGACAAGGCCGCGGAACAGGCTGTCCGCCGCATGACAATGTGTGTTGACGATGCCTGGCATCAGGATGTGGCCGCTGCCGTCAATCACTTCCTTGGCGCTCTCAGCGATCGGCGCCAGTTGCTCGACGGTGCCGACCTGCATGATGCGGCCATTGGTGACGACAACACCGCCTTTGTCGATGATGGTGCCTTTGGCGTCGGAGGTGACGACAATCGCATTGTTGATGACGAGATCGGTCACGGCGGAACTCCTCTAGGCCTGCCGGCGCATGCGCCACCACGACAGCGCGGTGAGCACGATGAGGGTGGCGAGATAGGGCATCATGTCGGTGAACTGTTGCGGCAGCCCAACGCCTTGCACGCGGAAGGACAGGCTGTCGACGGCGCCGAACAAAAGCGCGATGAAGAAGAGCGGCCACGGCCGGCCGCGCGTGAGCAGCACGGCGACGACGGCGATCCAGCCGCGGCCGGCGCTCATATTCTCGACGAACAGATTAACGTTGGAGATGGAGAGTTGCGCGCCGGCAAGGCCGCAGAGCGCACCGCACATCAGGAGCGCGATCGCCTGCACCCAGAGCGGGTTGACGCCGCCGGCGGTCAACGCTGCGGGGTTCTCGCCGGCCGCGCGGATACGCAGGCCGAGGCGGTGGCGCGCGAAGAAGACGTGCAGTGCATAGACCAGCAGCAACGCGAGGTAGAACAGTGGGGACTGACCGCTGATGACATGGCCGATGACGGGAATGTCTTCGACAAGCGGGATGTGCACCGGTTCGAGGCCGGCGATCGCCGGGTCGTTGAACGCGCCGGCGACGTGAAAAATCGCGCCAAGCAGGAAGGTCGAGAGGCCGGCGGCGAGAAGGTTGATGGCGATCGAGACGACGATGGAATCGCCGCCGCGCCGCAGGTTGAACTCGGCGAAGATCGCGCCCATCAGCGCGCCGGAAACCAGCGCGGCGAGGGCGCCGACAAAGGCGGAGCTAGAGAAATAGGCGCCAACGACGGCGAAGAAGGCGCCGGTCAGCATCATGCCTTCGAGGCCGATGTTGAAGACGCCGGCGCGCTCGCAGATGGCGCCGCCGAGCGCTGCCAGCAGGATCGGCGTGACGAAGCGCGGCACAGAGGCGAGGAAGGACGCGTCGAACAGCAGGTCAAGCACCGTCATCGCCTCCCTTCGCCTTGTTCTGCGATGAGAGGATCGCGCCGGAGACGCGGCTCGCGACGAACAGGATGATCACCGCCTGCATGACCAGCGCGATGTCCTTCGGCACGCCGGCCGAGCGCTCCATGCCGGCGGCTCCCGTCTGGATGGCGGCGAAGAAAAAGCCGGAGAAAGGAACGAGCCACGGGATCATGCCGACCAGCAGCACGGTGATGATGCCGGTCCAGGCGTACAGCGGCTGCACGAGCATGCCGTCGATGTAGCGGTGGTGGATGCCGAACACGGCAATCGCGCCGACCAGACCGGCGATCGCGCCGCTCGTCGCCAGCGTCTGCAAGGTGAGGCGCGTCACCGGCAGGCCGACGGCGCGGGCGAAATCGGCCGACAGGCCGTTCAGGCGGGCGCGGTAACCGTGCAGGGTCGTGTGGCTGTAGACGATGGCGAAGATGCTGGTCGCGACGATGAACAGGATGCCGACATCGAGCCGCACGCCGGGGAAATAGGCGAGCCATGTGCCTTCCGGCACGAGGTGCGACTGCACCATGCCGGACTGGACGTCGCGGAAGGGATGCGCGACCAGGTATGACGCGATGTAGCGGATCGGGAAGTTGAGCAGCAGCGAACCGACCAGAAGTGGCACGCCGACATAGATGTAGAGCACGCCGGCAAGCAGCGCCCAGAGCGCGCCGGCCGCCATGCCGGCGAGGATCGCGACGGCGAGCACCAAGAGCGGCGGTCCGGGCAGCAGGATCGCGACGAGCGCGGAAACCAGCCCGCCGGCGACGAGTTGGCCTTCGCCGCCTATGTTGAACAGGCCGGCGCGGAAGGAGATCATCACCGACAGCGCCATGCCGATGATCAGTGTCGCGCGCGACAGCGTCGCCATCAGATAGGCCCAGCGCCGGCCGCCGAAGGCGCCGGCCATGAAGCCGGAGAGCGCGTCGCCGAATGGCGCGTTGACCAGCAGCATCAGGCCGAACAGGATGGCGAGGATCCAGGCCAGCGTATAGATCCAGGGCAGCAGGTCGCCGCTAAAGAGGCTTTCGCTGCGCACCGTCATGCGACGTTCCTCAAGGCCGCATCGGCGCGCGACGTCATCAACGCGCCGATCCGGTTGCGGTCGGCATCGGCGGCGGCAATTTCGTCGGAGAGCGAGCCGGAATACATGACCAGGATACGGTCGGAGAGGCGAAGGATCTCGTCCAACTCGGTGGATACGAGCAGCACGGCATGGCCGGCATCGCGCATACGGACCAGTTCGGCGTGGATCAACTCGATCGCGCCGATGTCGACGCCCCAGGTCGGGTTCTCGGCGATCACCAGCGGCGTCTCGCGGGTGAGCTCGCGGCCGACGACGAGCTTCTGCTTGTTGCCGCCCGACATGGTGGAGGCGAGCGCCGAAGCCGACCCGACCTTGATGCGGTAGCGGTCGATGATGGCGCGCGCATAACGCGCCATGGCAGGCCGATTCAGGAATGGCCCGCGCACGAAGCCGGAGACGTCGTCGCGGCCGGCATTGGCGTTCTCGGCGACGGTGGCGCCAAGCGCCAGACCGACACGCTGGCGATCCTCGGGAATGTAGCTCTGGCCGGCGCGTCGGCGGGCCGCGACGTCGAGCCTGTCGATACGGTTGCCGGAAAGGGCGATTTCGCCGGAGGTGATGGATCTCAGGCCCGCAAGCGCCTGGATCAGCTCGGCCTGGCCGTTTCCGCTGACGCCGGCTATGCCGACGATCTCACCGGCACGGACATCGAAGGAGAGGGGGCCGACGCTCGTGTCGCGCGATTTGACGACGAGGCCTTTGACCGACAGCACGGTCTCGCCCGGTGCGCGGGCGAGCGGCTTGATGGGAGGCGGCAGGTCGCCGCCGATGATCTCGCGGGCGATGCGGTCCTTCGACGTGTCCTTGAGCGGTCCGGTCGAGATCAGCTTGCCTCCGCGCATGACGCTGACGCGATCGGCGATCTCCACCACCTCGTCCAGCTTGTGGGTGATGATGATGATCGAGCGGCCGGATCTGGCGAAACTGCGCAGAATGCCGAACAGGCGGTCCTTCTCCTGCGGTGTGAGCACCGCGGTCGGCTCGTCGAGGATGAGCAGCCGGGCATCGCGATAAAGCATCTTCAGGATTTCGACCACCTGCCGCTGGCCGACGGCAAGGTCGCTCACCGTCGCGTCAAGGTCGATGGTGATGCCGTGCTCCTTGAAGCCTTCGGCGAGTTTTTTGCGGGCGCCCTTGAAGTCGACGAAGCCAAAACGGTTCACCGGCTCGCCGCAGAGCACGATGTTTTCCAGCACCGTCATCTGCTCCTGCAGCATGAAGTGCTGGTGCACCATGCCGAGCCCGGCGCGGATGGCGTCCTGCGCTGAGGTCCAGTTGCGCTGCTTGCCGTCGATCTCGATGCTGCCGGCATCGGGACGGATCAAGCCGAACAGCACGTTCATCAGGGTCGACTTGCCGGCACCGTTTTCGCCGACAACCGCATGGACTTCACCCGCGCCGATCGAGATCGACACGCTGTCCACCGCGATGAGCGGGCCGAAGGTGACGCGGATATCCTTTAGCGCGGCGTGCATCAGGTCGATGTTTGCGTGAGCTTGAAATTTGCCCCCTCACCGGTTTGCTTCGCAAACCACCTCTCCCCCACGACGTGAGGGCGAGGAGTACGGCCGGCTCTCCTCTCCCCGGGGCAGGAGGAGAGGAGGCGCGAAGCGCCGGTGAGGGGGTGATTCAATATTAGGGTGCCCGCCTTACTTGGCGAACATCGGGTCTTCGAGCTTCAGCGTGCCGTCGGCGATCGTGGCCGCCACTTCGCGCATCTTTGCAGCGACGTCCGGATGGTCGGCGATCAGGCACTTACTGTCGGCGATCTTGGCTTCGTCGAGCGCGATCGCGCCGACACCGCCTTCCTTGATGCCGAGCGCCGTGAAGGTCTTTTCCTTGCCTTCGAGGATCTGGCCGATGGCCGCGACCATGGCATTGTCGACCTGCTTCAGGCTTTGGTCGACGATGAGGCCGGGAACTTCGGGGCAGTGGTTCACGTCAACCGAAAACACCTTGAAGTTTTTCTCTTTCGCAGCCTCGAACACGCCGAAGTCGCCGCCCGCGGTCGCGGTGTAGATGAAGTCGGCGCCGGCTGCGTTCATCGCCACGGCCTGTTCCTTGGCGCGGACCGGATCGGCGAACGGATTGTCACCGCCAACCCAGCGGATGTCGACCTCGGCATCCGGCTTCACTGACTTCACGCCCTGGGCGTAGCCGTCCGTGTAGCGGTGCAGGAAGGGGATATCGAGCGCGCCGACGACGCCGACCTTGTTCGACTTCGTCAGCATGCCGGCGGCGACGCCCATCAGGTAGCTCGCCTCGTATTCGCGGAAGACGGCGCAGTGAACGTTGACCGGCTGGTTCTCGATGCACTGGTCGACGATGAGGAACTGCACGTCAGGTGCTGCTGCGGCCGCTTCCTTGACGATGTCGTTGAACTCGAAGCCGAGCATGACGACGATGCTGGCGCCTTCATTGACCGCGGCGTTGACGTTCTCGATGCGCTCGGCGGCGGTCTTCGACTCGAAGGTCTTCACCTCGGCGCCGTATTTCGCGCCCGCCGCCTCGATGCCCGTCTTGCCCATCTGCAGAAAGGCGTTCACGCCGATCGGATCCGGCGACACGTAGACGAACATCTTGTCCTGCGCGATCGCGGTGGATGCGGCGAGACTCAGTGCGCCGGCGGCAACGATCGATTTCCACAATCCAGTCATCTGCTTCCCCTGTCAGCTTGCCGGCGCTGCCCCTGCGGCTCAGCCGGACGTTTCAGTTTCTTCTAGGCCCTTCCAAGCCCGGAACCGGAATGCCTGCACGGCACAATCCGCTTGTCCAGACCAGATCGGTTTTGACAAAGTCTGCGACCCAACTTAGCATTTGTCAATTCGACTTCGCATTTGTCACCATCAACAGGATGTGGCTGGAATGACCGGGGAGCCTTTCGTCCCAAAAGGAAACAGGGAAGAATTCTGGACCGACGAGCGCTGTTTCATCACGGAGCTGCACAATTCGGACGTGTCGCCGGAGGCTTCGCTGGCGATCGCACGCGTCGAAGCCGGCGTGACGACGCAACTCCACCGGCTGGATGGCGTCACCGAGCGCTACATCGTGCGCAAGGGCGAGGGCATGCTGGAGGTCGATGGCGTGAAGCAAAGCCTGCGTGAGGGTGACCAGTTCGTGATCCCGGCGGGGGCTGCGCAACGCATCGAGAACACCGGCGCTGGCGACCTGGAGTTCTACTGCCTCTGCACGCCGCGCTTCTTCCCGGCCAGCTATGTGAACCTGGAAGGCTGAGATGGCGCTGCGTTCCGCCGACCGGATCGTCCACAAGGCCGCCTGGCTCTATTATTCGCATGGGCTGCGGCAGGACGAGGTGGCGCAGCGGCTCGGCATTTCGCGCGCCACGGTCGCCATGTACCTGAAGCGAGCCCGCGAGACCGGCATCGTCAGCATCTCGACTTCGACGCAGTTGTTCGGCGACGACGCGCTGGCGCGCCAGCTCGAAGATCTGCTCGACCTCGAATCGGTGTGGATCGTGCCGACCAGCGAGGAAGCGCTCGACCCATCGGCGGAAACGCCGGTGCTGGCGGCAAGCGTCTTCCTGGAACTGGTGAAGAAAGGCGACCGGATCGGCGTCGCCTGGGGCAAGACCGTCTATCAGATCGCCGACGTGATGAGTTTTGCCGACCTGCAAGGCGTCACCGTCGTGCAGCTCTGCGGCAATCTCGGCGCGCCCTATTCCTATCGCCCGGACCAGTGCACGATGGAAATCGCGCGGCGGCTGAACGCCAAAGGCATCAACATCTACGCGCCGCTGGTTCTTTCCAGCGAGACGCTGGCGGCCGAACTGCGCGCCGAGCCGATGCTGCGCGACCAGCTCGACGGCATTGCTGAGTGCACGCTGGCGCTGTTCTCGGTGGGCGGCATAGACGACGACAGCCACATCGTCGAATGCGGCGCGCTGTCCAAGACTGAGCTGCGCGGGCTGCGCGCCAAGGGCGCGGCGGGCGTGATCGCCGGGCAGTTGATCGACGGCAAGGGCCAGTTGCTCGACTGCGCCTATAACCGCAAACTCATCTCGGCCGACCTGGACTCGATCCGCGCCATCCAGCGGCGGTTGCTGGTGGTGCAGCAGGACAGCAAGCTCGGCCCGCTGATGGCAGCACTCGAAGGCGGCTTCGCCACGCATCTCGTGCTGACGAGCTCGCTCGCCAAAAAACTGATAGCCAAGAAGAGCGCCGCGCAGGCGGCCTGAATTCAACGAGTTAGACGGATTGCTGGACACCGATGAAGAACCTTTGGAACGACGCCGACGCCGAAAAGATGGTCGCGGACTATGCGAAGAAGGGCGTCGCACGCGATCTCGCGCTCCGCGTCTACACGACGCGACTGCTCGGCGGCGAGCCGCGGCTGGTGCTGCACGGTGGTGGCAACACGTCGGTGAAAAGCAAGGTGACCGACCTGCTGGGCGAAGAGTGGCCGGTGCTGTGCGTGAAAGGCAGCGGCTGGGACATGGCCGTCATCGAGCTGGCCGGCCTGCCGGCGGTGAAGATGGCGCCGCTGCTGAAAGCGCGGAACCTGTCAAAGCTTTCCGATGAAGACATGGTGGCGCTGCAGCGCGCCAATCTGATCGATCCCGCCTCACCGAATCCGTCCGTCGAGACGCTGCTGCACGCCTTCCTGCCACACACTTTTGTCGACCATACGCATTCGACCGCGGTGCTGGCGATCGTCGACCAGGAAAACAGCGAGGAGCTGAGCCGAAAAGTATTCGGGCCGAAGATGGGCTTCGTGCCTTACATCAAACCGGGCTTCGACCTTGCCAAGGCCGCGGCGGAGATCTTTGAGCAGGACACCTCGGTCGAGGGACTGATCCTGGACAAGCACGGCATCTTCACCTTCGCGGAAGACGCGCGCGAAGCCTACGAGCTGATGATCGCCTATGTGACGAAGGCCGAAGACTACATCGCCGCGCGCGGCAAGAAGCTGGCGAAGGTCGCGGCCTCGGGCGCGAAGCTGCCTGCGCCGGGCGAGATCGTGCCGCTGCTGCGCGGCGCGGTGGCGTTCGACCGCGGCGAAGGCGTGTTCGACCGCATGGTTGCGGATTTCCGCACCTCGGATCGCGTGCGCGATTTCCTCTCAGTCAGTGACCTGAAGCGGCTGGCCGACACCGGTGTCAGCACGCCCGACCTGTCGATCCGCATCAAGACCGGGCCGATGGTGCTTGATGCTTCCAAGGCATCCGACGCCAACGCGCTGCGCGAGACGGTGGCGGAATACGTTGCCGACTACACGCGCTACTTCACCGAGAACGACGCGCGCGATGACGTGAAGCGCACGATGCTCGACCCGATGCCGCGGCTGATCCTGATTCCGGGCATGGGCATGTTCGGCTTCGGCCGCACGCTCAAGGACGCAAAGATCGCGTCGGATGTGGGCGAGATGTGGATCGAAGCGGTCGAGGGTGCCGAAGCCGTCGGCACGTTCAAGCCGCTGACCAAGCCGGAGCTGTTCGAGCTGGAATACTGGTCGCTGGAGCAGGCAAAACTTGCCGGCGCGAAGCCAAAACCGCTGACCGGCCAGATCGCTTTCATCACCGGCGGCGGCGGGGCGATCGGCGCCGCGACGGCAAAACTGTTCGCCGCCAATGGCGCGCATGTCGTTGTCGCTGACCTCGACCAGAAGGTGGCGGATGCGGCGGCGAAGGCCGCCGGCAACAATTCGATCGGCGTCGCATGCGACGTCACTGATCCAAAATCGGTGCGCGCCGCCTTCGATAGAGCGGTCGCGACGTATGGCGGCGTCGACATCGTCGTCTCCAATGCAGGCGCCGCCTGGGAAGGCGCGATCGGCGACATCGATGATGCACTGCTGCGCAAGAGTTTCGAGCTGAATTTCTTCGCGCACCAGACGGTGGCACAGAACGCCGTTCGCATCTTCAAGCAGCAGGGAACCGGCGGCGCGCTGCTCTTCAACACGTCGAAACAGGCGGTGAACCCGGGCGCGAACTTCGGCGCCTATGGCCTGCCCAAGGCCGCGACCCTATTTCTGTCGCGGCAGTATGCGCTGGAATACGGCAAGATCGGCGTGCGTTCGAACGCGGTGAACGCCGACCGCATCCGCTCCGGTCTGCTGACCGGCGAGATGATCGCCAGCCGCTCGAAGGCGCGCGGCCTGTCCGAGAAGGACTACATGTCCGGCAATCTGCTCGGGCTGGAAGTCGGCGCCGAGCATGTCGCGCAGGCCTTCCTGCACCATGCGCTGGCGGAGCGCACGACCGGCGACGTGACGACAGTGGACGGCGGCAACATCGCGGCGACGCTGCGCTAGCGAATTCAGGAAGACGAGGACAGGCGCATGAAGGTTGGAGATCGGCACTATCGCAGCATCTGGTTGAACGCCGACGGCGCGTCGGTGGACATCATCGACCAGCGCTGGTTGCCGCATGAATTCCGCGTCGAGACGCTGTCGGACATCGGCGCGGTGGCAACGGCGATCCGTGACATGTGGGTGCGCGGCGCACCGCTGATTGGCGCGACCGCCGCCTATGGCGTGGCGATCGAGATGGCGCGCGATCCGTCGGATGCCGCACTTGATGCGGCATGGAAGCGGCTCAATGAAACGCGCCCGACCGCGATCAATCTGCGCTGGGCGCTGGACGATATGCGCGGCGTGCTGCGACCGCTGCCGGAAAAGGCGCGCGCCGAAGCGGCCTACAAGCGCGCCGCCGAGATCGCCGACGAGGACGTCGAGATCAACCGGGGCATTGGGCACAACGGTCTTGCGATCATCAAGGAGATCGCCGCGAAGAAGAAGCCGGGCGAGCGCGTCAATCTGCTGACGCATTGCAATGCCGGCTGGCTGGCGACCGTCGATTACGGGACAGCAACCGCGCCGATGTATCTGGCGAAGGATGCCGGCATTCCGATCCACGTCTATGTCGACGAGACGCGCCCGCGCAACCAGGGTGCCCAACTGACCGCGTGGGAACTTGGTGGCCATGGCGTGCCGCACACGCTGGTGACGGACAATGCCGGCGGACATCTGATGCAGCGCGGGATGGTGGACATGGTGATCGTTGGCACGGACCGTACGACCGCGCAGGGCGACGTGTGCAACAAGATCGGCACCTATCTAAAGGCGCTCGCGGCGCACGACAATCATGTGCCGTTCTATGTCGGCCTGCCGTCGCCGACGATCGACTGGACCGTCAATGACGGTATCCGCGAGATCCCGATCGAGGAACGGTCGAGCGACGAAGTGTCGTTCGTGCAGGGCAGGGGGCCGGACGGCAAAACGGTCAGCGTCCGCATCTCGCCGGAGGGCACTGGCGCCGCGAACCCGGCGTTCGACGTAACGCCGGCGCGGCTGGTGACCGGACTGATCACCGAGCGGGGTGTATGCTCGGCATCGCGGGACGGGCTGCTGTCACTGTTCCCGGAGCGGCGCACAGCCGCCTAGGCGGCGCGGTGTTGCAGGCCGAGGAAACGGTCGAGCGTCGGCTGGTCCTGGAGAAGCTCCGCTGATTTGGCGCGGTGCGCGATGCGGCCGCGCTCGATGACGATTGCATCGTCGGTCAGGCCGAGCGCCACGCGCGCGTGCTGCTCGACGAGAATGAGCGCGATGCCTTCCTCGTCAGCCATCTTGCGGATCGCCGCGGTCAGTTCCTCGACAATGATCGGGGCGAGCCCCTCCAGCGGTTCGTCGAGAAGCAGCACGGACGGGTTCGTCATCAGCGTGCGCGCGATGGTCAGCATCTGCTGCTCGCCGCCGGAGAGCTGGTTGCCCATGTTGCCGCGGCGCTCTTTCAGACGCGGGAAGAGGCCGTAGACGGCTTCAAGCGCCCAGCGGCCGGGACGCGCCGCGACGGTCAGGTTCTCCTCCACCGAGAGCGACGGAAAGATGTCGCGCTCCTGCGGGACCCAGCCGAGGCCGAGATGCGCTCGCTTATGCGGCGCGAGCCGCGAGATGTCCTTGCCGGCGAGCGAAACGGAACCGCGCGCCAGCCGGACAAAACCCATGGCGGTCAAGAGCAGCGTCGTCTTGCCGACGCCGTTGCGTCCGAGCAGCGCCAGGCTGCCATTCGCCGGCAGCGCGAACGAAATGCCGTCGAGTACGACGGCCTCGCCGTAACCGGATCGAACGTCGCGGAATTCGAGGATCGGCTCAGCCATGACCGACTCCGCTGAGATCGGCGTGTCCGAGATAGACTTCGCGCACGCGTGGATCGGAGCGCACGGTTGCCGGGTCTGCTTCCATCAGCACACCGCCGGAGACGAGCACGATAATGCGCGTCGCGAAGGAGAAGACAATGTCCATGTCGTGCTCGATGAAGAGCACGGAGATATCGCTGGGCAGCGCCGCGATGACCGAGAACAGCGCGGCGCTCTCGTCCTTCGGCACGCCGGCGGCGGGCTCGTCGAGGAGCAGCACTTTCGGTTTTGTTGCCAACGCCAGCGCGATTTCAAGAAGCCGCTGCTGGCCGTAGGGCAGGGTGCGCGTCTTGCGCGTTGCAACGTCGGCGAGGCGAAGCTGCTCGAGAATGCCGACGGCTTCGTCGATCGCGGCACGGTGCGATGGAAGGCCGGTCCAGAACTGCCCGGCGGTGCGCTCGCGTTCGGTGACCGCGAGGGTGACGGCCTCGACCGGTGTCAGATCGGGGAAGAGCGTGTTGATCTGGAACGTCCGCGTCAGGCCGGCGCGGACACGCTCGGCGGCGGGCGCGCGGGTGATGTCCTTGCCGTCGAGCTCGATGCGTCCGGAATCCGACTTCAGCATGCCGGTGATGAGATTGATGAAGGTTGTCTTCCCGGCGCCGTTCGGGCCGATCAGCGCATGGCGCGCTCCCCGTGGCAGCTCGATCGAAATGTCGCGCGCGACCTTCAACTCGCCGAAGCTTTTCTTCAGCGCGTCGGTTCTGAGCACGATCGGTTGGGCGGCACTCATTCGTCCCGCCTGCCGATCAGCCGCGAAAGGCCGCCAAGGATGCCTTTCGGCATGGTGAGCACGACAACCATCAGCAGGATGCCGATCCAGAAATACCAGTACTGCGGGTTCAGGCCCGAAAGCTGGTCGCGCGCGATCATGAAGATGATGGCGCCGAGGATCGCACCGTAGAGCCGGCCCGTACCGCCGAGGATGAGCATGACGACAACATCGGCCGAGCGGTTGAAGCTCAGCGTGTCGAGCGAAACCGTTTCGGTGGTCTGCGTCAGCAGCGCGCCCGCCACGCCCGCCATGACGGCGGAGATCGTGTAGATCTTCTGCAGATGGAAACGATAGTCGGAGCCGATCGCCGGCATGCGCTTCACGTTCTCGCGCACGCCACGCAGCGCAAGTCCGAACGATGAGTTGACAATGCGGCGGCTGATCAGGAAGCCGATGAAGAGCACGATCAGCGAATAGGCGTAGGCCGTGTAACCCCACAAATCGAAGTTGAAGGTGCCGAAGATCGGCGAGATATCGACGCCCTGCAGGCCATCCGTGCCGCCGGTGATCGAACTCAGCGCATTGGCGAGCTCATAGGTGAGGAAACCGAGGCCGAGCGTGATCATCAGCAGCGCCAGGTGCTGGACGCGCACGATCATGAACGAGACGATGAAGCCGACGGCACCGGCAACGAGGCCGCCGAAAATCAGTCCGCTGATCGGTTCGTTCCAGCCGAGTTTGGCGCTGATCAGCCCGGAGGCGTAGGCGCCGAGCCCGAAGAACATGGCGTGGCCGAGCGTGACGATGCCGGCATATCCCAACACGAGATCGACCGAGATGGCGAAAAGGGCGGTGATGGCGATCTGGCTGGCCAGCGACAGATAGGTCGGCAGGAAGAAGAACGGCAGCAGCGTCGCGACCCAGAAGGCGATCTCGTATGGCGACCAGCGTGTCTGAAGTTTCAGCCAGCCGCGCGCGTCCACAATGGTTTGCGTGATCTCGGCCATCGCGTCAGCGCTTCCCGAACAGGCCGTGCGGCCTGACGAAGAGGATGGCGATCAGCACGAGGTAGATCAGAAACGAGCCGATCTCCGGCACGAAATATTTCCCGGCGACGTCGCTGATACCGAGCAGCGCTGCGCCGACGAACGAGCCGGTGATCGAGCCGAGGCCGCCGACCGCGACGACGATCAGCACGTAGACGAGGTAGTGGAAGCCGAAGGACGGATCGAGGCCGACGATCTCGATGGCTAGTGCGCCGCCTAACCCGGCGAGGCCGCTGCCCAGCGCGAAGGTGATGGCGAAGATGCGCTCGACATCGAGGCCGAGACCTTGCGCGACACGCTGGTTGTCGACCGAGGCGCGGATCTGCGCGCCAAGCCGAGTGCGCTCCAGGCCGAAATAGAGGAGCGCGGTGACGATGAGTGCGACGACGATCAGGAAGATGCGGTACGTGCCGAACCGCATGCCGCCGATCTCAACCGATCCGCGCAGGAAGGACGGCATCTGGATGACTTGGAGACCGGTGCCGAACACATAAGCTGCGCTCGCTGCCGCTACGAAGACCAGACCGATCGTGAAAAGCACCTGGTTGAGTTCGCCGGCCTTATAAAGCCGGCGGAAGAGCGTGCGCTCGAAGACGATGCTGACGAGGGCTGCGCCGAGGAAAGCGGCTGGCAGCGCGACGAGGAAGGGAAGACCCAGCCGGCGCATCACGACGACGGCGATGTAGCCGCCAAGCATACCGAACGCGCCGTGCGCGAGGTTGATGAAATTCATCAAGCCGAGCGTCACCGAGAGCCCGACCGACAGGACGAACAGAAGCATCCCGAAGGCGAACCCGTCGAACAGGACAATGGCGAACTGGCTGATCACGGTTTTACCTGTCCGCCAGTTCGCTTTCAGTCAAGTGCAGAAGCAAGCGTGGCTTATTTTGCCGCGCCGTGGTTCGGATCCTTCACGTCCGGGATCTGGTCGATGATCACGTTCTGAAGCTTGTCGCCGACCTTCTTCACCTCGCGGATATATACGGTCTGCACGACATCGCGGGTTTCGGGATCGATCGACATCGGGCCGCGCGGGCTGTCCCACGCCATGCCCTTGGCAGCCTCGACAAGGCCGTCGCCGGTGGTGTCGCCATTGGCCTTCTTCAGCGTCTCGTAGATGAGATGCATCCCGTCATAGGCGCCGACCGAGAACAGGTCGGGGCTGCGGCCACCATTGGCGTCCTGATAGGCCTTCACGAACTCGTTGTTGATCGGATCGTCACGCTCCAGAGTGTAGTGGAAGGTCGTGATGATGCCGTTGGCGGTGTCGCCCATGCTCTCCAACGCTTCGGGATGCGTCAACTCACCCTGGCCGAACAGCTTGGTGGCCGGCGGCGTCAGGCCGCGCTCCGCCAGCGCCTTGCCGATCGCGGCCGGCTGCGCGCCACCCGGAATGAAGATGTAGACCGATTCCGGGTTGGCATCCTTCACGCGCTGCACGAAGGCCGAGAAGTCGGGGTTCTGCACCGGCGTCTTGTCGGCACCGACGATCTGGCCGCCGGCCTCGGTGAAGCCCTTGGCGAACGACTTTTCGGCGTCGAGGCCCGGACCGTAGTCGGCGACCAACGTGTAGGCAGCCTTGGCGCCGCCCTTCTCGAAGGCCCACTTGCCGAACACGTAGTTGACCTGCGGGATCGTCACCGAGGTGCGCACGATATAGGGCGACTTCTCCGTCACGATCGAGGTCGCGGCGTTCATCACCACCATCAGCTTCTTGGCCTCGGTCGCGACATCGGCGGCGCCGAGCGCTTCCGGCGTCAGCGCGAAACCGGCGAGGATGTCGACCTGATCGCGCACCACGAGTTCCTGTGCAAGGCGTTTTGCAACGTCGGGTGCTGCGCCGCCGCTGTCCTTCTGGATGATCTCGATCCTCTTGCCGGCAACCTCGCCGCCGTTCTTGGCGATGTAGAGGTTCACGCCGGCGATGAGCTGCGCGCCGGCATCGGCGAATGGCCCGGAGAACGGCGCAATGACACCGATCTTGACTGTTTCTTGCGCCAGAACGCTCGTCGACATGGCAAGGCCAAGTCCGAGCGCGGCAAGCGTCATTCTTGCAAACATATGAATTCCTCCCTGTGCCGCTTCTCCCGCCCATACCAGGCCGCGGCCGCCTGTGGGTGTATACAGAAATCGATCCAACGCCAACCGGCGCTCAATGATAATTGCCAAGATTCGCGCCGTTGGCAATACGTCTTCCGCCTCGTGTTGTTGTTCGCCATGCGCACTTCGCGGGCCGCTGCAGACGGGGTCCCGCGCCGCCAAGATCGTTATAGATCATAGGTTTCTCGTGCCGTTATGACCTTGCTTCGGCTCACTTGTCCGGGATGTCGCCGGCAGGCGCTTCATTCGCTCCCAAGTTGCAGCGGAATTGTCGCCACCGCTTGACAGGTTCTGCGTCGTTCTCCAAACTGTATACAGGCTGCATTCTGTGCGCCGGAGGATCACATGGGCCGAGCAACTGCCGCCACATCCAGCGAGCTGGAAACCGACCGCAGCCAGTCGCAGTCGGTCAAGGCGCTACTCGCCATCCGCGAACTGGTTCTGGAAGGCGTGCTGGCCGCCGGCGAGCGCATTTCCGAACTGTCGATCGCCGAGCGTACCGGGATTTCCCGCACGCCGATCCGCGCCGCCCTGCAGAAGCTCGGCGAGGAAGGGCTGATCGAGACCATCCCCTCCGGCGGCTTCGCGGTCCGCTCCTTTTCGTTGCAGGACGTTTTCGATTCGATCGAGGTGCGCGGCACGCTTGAAGGCCTCGCGGCGCGGCTTGCCGCCGAACGCGGCTCGTCTTCGCGGTTAACCGCCTTGAACGTCTGCCTCGAGGAACTCGACGAGATCATCAACCAGGAGTTCGCTAACGAGGATGCGTTCTCCGGCTATGTCGCGGCCAATGCGCGGCTTCATGCGTTGATCATCGACATGGCTGAGAGCCCGACGCTGAAGCGCCAGATGGAACGCGCCGTCGCGCTGCCCTTCGCCTCACCGAGCGGCTTCGTCATGGCGCAGGCCCTGCTGCCGGAATCGCAACGCATCCTGCATGTCGCGCAGGATCAGCACCGTTGCGTCGTCGAAGCGATCGCCAATCGCGAAGGCACGCGCGCCGAGGCGATCATGCGCGAACATGCCCGGCTCGCGGCGCGCAATCTGCGCGTCGCGGTGAGCCACGAGAAGGCGCTGAAACGCGTCCCCGGCGGCGCTCTCATCCGCACCATTCGATAATTCAGATCAAAAGCCAGATTACAGGGAAGGAACGACAATGGTGAAGAAGAACCTCGAGCAATTGCTCGCCGAGAAGGGCAATGTGGTCGACCATCTGCGCAATTCGCAGATCGGCGCCTATATCTATCCGGTCGTGCCGAACGAGTTCACCTCGTGGCGCGACGAGCAGTGGGCGTGGCGCAACACGGCCGTGCTGTTTGACCAGACCCACCACATGGCCGAGCTGATGATCGAGGGATCGGACGCGATCAAGCTGCTCTCCTATACCGGCATCAACAGCTTCGCGAATTTCCCCGTGAACCGCGCCAAGCAATTCGTTCCGGTCAGCCATGACGGTTACGTCATCGGCGATGTGATCCTGTTTCATCTAGCCGAGAACCAATGCCTGATCGTCGGCCGCGTGCCGACCATCAACTGGATCGAGTACCACGCCAAGACAGGCGGCTTTAAAGTGACGACCGAGCGTGACGACCGTTCGCCCTCGCGTCCCGGCCCGAAGGCCGTGACGCGCAAGCGCTACCGGTATCAGGTGCAGGGTCCGAACGCTTGGAAGGTACTCGAGAAGGTCAATGGCGGCCCGATTCCGGATGTGAAGTTCTTCACCATGGACACGGTCAACATTGCCGGCCGCAAGGTGCGCTGCCTGCGTCACGGCATGTCCGGCGCGCCGGGCCTCGAAATCTGGGGTCCGTATGAGGAAGGCGAGGAGATCCGCGATGCGATCTTCGAGGCCGGCAAGGAATTTGGGCTCAGGCTCTGCGGCTCGCGCGCCTATGCGACCAACACGCTGGAATCGGGCTGGATCCCGTCGCCGCTGCCGGCCGTCTACACCGGCGAGAAGATGAAGGCCTATCGCGAATATCTCCCGGCCGAAGGCTACGAAGGCGGCGGCTCGATCGGCGGAAGCTTCGTGTCGAAGAACATCGAGGACTATTACGTCACGCCTTACGAATTGGGCTATGGGCCGTTCGTCAAGTTCGACCACGACTTCATCGGCCGCGAGGCGCTCGAGAAGATGGCGAACAAGCCGCACCGTAAGAAGGTGACGTTCGAATGGAACGCCGACGATGTCGGCCGCATCTTCCGCTCGTTCTTCGAGCCGGGCGTCGAGAACTTCAAATACATCGACATTCCGAACGCGAACTACGCCTCGACCAATGCCGACATGATCGTCAAGGGCTCGAAGGTTGTCGGCATGTCGATGTTCGCCGGCTTCTCCTTCAACGAGCGCTCGTATCTCTCTCTCGGCATCGTCGATCCCGACATCAATGTCGGCGACGTGCTGACTATGGTTTGGGGGGAGGAAAACGGCGGCACTAAGAAGACGACGGTCGAGCCGCACAAGCAGACCGAAATCCGCGTGCGCGTTTCCGCCGTGCCTTATGCGCAGGAAGCCCGCGAGAACTACGCCGATAGCTGGCGCACGCGCCAGGCCGCGGCGTAAAGGCTTAGTTCGGTATCGTACTGGAGGGGGACGTTGACCGATCTCCTTTCGATCACGCTGCCGATCTTCCTGATCATCGCGCTCGGCTTCGGGGCGGTGCGGTTGCAGGTCGTGAGAGCCGAGTTCATTCCTGGCCTCGGCTTTTTCGTGCTCAACTTCGCGCTGCCGGCGCTGGTGTTGCATGCGCTGACCTCGCAGGATTTCAGTGCGGCATTCGATGTCGGTTACCTGTTCGTCTATGCCCTCGGCTCGCTGATCGTCTTTGCCGCCGTCTTTGCGCTCTTCCGATTCGTCTTGAGGCGTGATCTGGCGCAGGCGGCGATCGCGTCGCTCGGTGCGTCGGCCGCGAACAGCGGCTTCATCGGCTTTCCGATCGCGACACTGGCGCTCGGCCCAGTTGCGCTGGTTGCGCTGCCGCTCTGCATGCTGGTCGAGGTTGTGCTGATCATTCCGCTAGCGCTCGGGTTGGCTGAGGCGGGTGAAGGCGAAGGGCAGGGTGCGTCGGCTGCAGTCCGTGCCGCACTGCTGCGACTCGTGAAGATGCCGCTGGTTATCGCGATTGCGATTGGCGTCGTGCTCACACTTGCCGGCGTGACGCTGCCGCGTCCACCCGCCACTGCCGTTGACATGATCGCCGACGCGTCCGCTGCCTGCGCGCTTTTCGTCGTCGGCGGGACGCTGGCGAGCGTCAGCCGCGAGGCGTTCGCGCCGGACCTGGCGTGGATAACGGTGGCCAAGCTGGTGCTGCATCCCCTACTGGTCGCGCTGGGTTTTGCCGTCATCGGCGGCGTCGATCCATTGCTGGTCGCCGCCGGGATCATTTTCGCCAGCGCGCCAATGATCACTGCTTATCCGATTTTCGCGCAGCGTTTCGGCTTGAGCGGGTTGGCTGCCGCAGCGCTTGTCATCGCGACGGCGGCAAGTTTTTTCACGATCACGATCGTCCTCGGACTGCTATCGCAGGACGCGCCTCAGGTTCGATTGACAGAGCCCGACGCCGGGCGGCAGGGTCTCGCGCTGATGTTGCAGGAGGAGTTCGATGGCCGCTGAGCCTTGTTTCGACGTGGCCCATCTCGGCCATATCGAGCTCCTGACCAACAAACCCGAGGAGAGCCTCGACTTCTTCGTCAATGTCTACGGACTGACGGAGAGCGGCCGCGAAGGCGACTCGGTCTATCTACGCGGCTGGGACGATTATGAATTTCACACGCTGAAGCTGACGGTGTCGAAAACAACGGGCATGGCGCATTGCGGTTATCGCACATCGTCGCAAGCAGCACTTGACCGGCGCGTGAAGGCGATCGAGGCGATGGGGCTCGGCATCGGCTGGACCGAGGGTGATCTCGGCCACGGCAAATCATATCGTTTCCACAGCCCCGACGGCCACGTGTTCGAACTCTATTGGGAGACGAACAAGTACGCTGCGCCGGACGGCGAAAAGCCGGCGCTGAAGAACATTGCGCAGCGCTATCATGGACGCGGCGCGGCGGTGCGCCGGCTCGATCACTTCAACCTGCTCGCGACAGATGTTTCGAAGATGCGCGACTTCATGATCCGCGCGCTGGGCAGCCGCGTGACCGAACAAATCCAGCTCGACAATGGCCGGCTGGGGGGTTGCTGGTTCACCGTGAACAATAAGAGCTACGACATGGCGGTGACGGAGGATCACTCCGGCGCGCGCGGCCGCTTCCACCACATCACTTATGCCTGCGACCAGCGCGACGATATTCTGCGCGCGGCGGACATCTTTCTGGAAAACGGCGTGTTCATCGAACAGGGCCCGCACAAGCACGCGATCCAGGGCACGTTCTTTCTCTACGTCTATGAACCGGCGGGCAACCGCGTCGAGGTCGCCAATGCCGGCGCGCGGCTGATCTTGCAGCCGGACTGGGAGCCGATCATTTGGACCGAGACCGAGCGCAAGAAAGGCCAGGCGTGGGGGCTGAAGACGATCGCGAGCTTCCACACGCATGGCACGCCGCCAGTGGAGACCCAAGGTTAGATAGGACGAGGAGGAGAACGATGGCCAATAAGACGGCGCTGGTGATCAGCGCGCACTCCGCCGATTTTGTTTGGCGTGCCGCAGGCGCGATCGCGCTGCATGGCGAGGCCGGTGTCGCGGTGACGGTCCTCTGCCTGAGCTATGGTGAGCGTGGCGAGAGCGCAAGGCTGTGGCGTCAGAGCGGCATGACGCTCGAGAGGGTGAAGAGCGAGCGCCAGAAAGAAGCGGAGAGCGCGGCAAAGGCGCTGGGCGTGACCGACATCCAGTTCTGGGACCTTGGCGACTACCCGATCTCGCTGACGGAGGAGTCGCTGTTCCGTCTTGCCGACACCTATCGCAAATTGCACCCGGCTTTCGTGCTGACGCACTCGAAGGAAGACCCGTACAATCGCGATCATCCGCTGGTCAGCGAGTTCACACAGCATGCCCGCATCATCGCGCAGGCGCACGGCCACAATCCCGGCGAGACGGTGCTGGGTGCACCCCCGGTGTTCCTGTTCGAGCCGCACCAGCCCGAGCAATGCAATTGGATGCCGAACATGCTGCTCGACATTACGCCGGTCTGGGAGAAGAAGCTCGCGGCGATCAAATGCATGGCCGGGCAGGAGCATCTGTGGGAATATTATACGCGGGTGGCGCAGCAGCGCGGCGTGCAGGCGGCGCGCAACTCCGACAAGAAGATCACCTATGGTGAGGCCTACGAGGCCGTCTTCCCGCATGTGGTTGAAACGCTGGTGCCGACGGAGGGCTTTTGATGGGCGTCGTTGTCCAGAAGATTGAGCGCGCAGACGCTGGTGTCGTGGCCGGACTAGCCGAGTGTGGCGTCGCGACCGTGCACGAGGCGCAGGGGCGCATCGGCCTCATGCGGCCTTACATGCGCCCGATCTATCCCGGCGCGCGCGTCGGCGGCACCGCGGTTACGGTATCGATCCCGCCCGGCGACAATTGGATGATCCACGTCGCCGTGGAGCAGTGCCGCGAAGGGGACGTCCTCGTGGTCGCGCCGACCAGCCCGTCCGATGACGGCTATTTCGGCGACCTGCTCGCCAGTTCGCTGCTAGCGCGTGGCGTGAGGGCGCTGGTGATCGAGGCCGGCGTGCGCGACGTGCGCGACCTGACCGAGATGAAGTTTCCGGTCTGGTCGAAAGCAATATCGGCGCAAGGGACGGTGAAGGAGACACTAGGTTCGGTGAATGTGCCGATCGTCTGCGCCGGCGCTGCCATGAACCCCGGCGACGTCGTGCTGGGCGACGATGACGGCATCTGCATTGTGAGGCGGGAGGATGCGGCGAAGGTGCTGGAGGCGTCACGCGCCCGCACCGCCAAGGAGGAAGAGACGCGCAAGCGGCTGTTGGCGGGTGAACTCGGCCTCGACATTTATGGCATGCGCGACAAGCTCAAGGCGAAAGGCCTGAAATATGTCTGAGGCCAACGGCGTGCGCTGCATGTGGATGCGCGGCGGCACGTCGAAGGGCGGATATTTCATCGCAGACGAACTGCCGGCGGATATCGCGGCGCGCGATGCATTCCTGCTCCGCGCTTTCGGCTCGCCGGATGCGCGCCAGATCGACGGCATGGGTGGTGCCGACCCGCTGACCTCCAAGGTTGCGGTGGTGAAAAAATCCGCGCGGCCGGGCGTCGATGTCGATTATCTCTTCCTGCAGGTCTTCGTCGACAGGCCGGTCGTGACGGACCAGCAGAACTGCGGCAACATCCTCGCCGGTGTCGGTCCGTTCGCGATCGAACGCGGGCTGTTCAAAGCGCAGGACGGGACGACGGATGTCCGTATTTTTATGGAAAACACGGGACAGGTGGCGACCGCGACAATCCAAACCCCGGACGGTCGCGTGACCTATGCCGGCGACGCGCGGATCGACGGCGTGCCCGGCACGTCGGCTGCGGTCCCGATCGCCTTCGAGGATATCGCCGGCTCGTCCTGCGGTGCTCTGCTGCCGAGCGGCAATGCGGTTGATACGGTCGAGGGCGTGGCAGTGACACTGATCGACAACGGCATGCCCTGCGTCGTCATGCGGGCGGTGGATATGGGTATCACCGGCCAGGAATCGCCGAAGGAACTGGAGGCAAACCCAGCACTGCGGGCGAAGCTTGAAGCAATCCGGCTGAAGGCTGGGCTGCTGATGAATCTCGGCGACGTGAAAGACAAATCCGTGCCGAAGATGACGATGGTGTCGAAGGCGAAGAACGGTAGCGCGATCTCGACGCGCACTTTCATCCCGCACAAATGCCACGACGCGATTGGTGTGTTCGGCGCGGTCAGCGTCGCGACGGCGTGCCTGCTTCCGGGCGGACCGGCGGGCGATCTCGCAGACATCCCCGCAGGCGCGGAAAAGACGCTGTCGATCGAGCATCCAACGGGCGAAATGTCGATTGTCGCGACGATGGACGGCGATCGCATGGCCAAGGTCGCAGTTCTGCGCACCGCGCGAAAGCTGTTTGACGGTGTGGTGTTCGGATGAGCGCTGGAGAGGCGTATATCCAGATCGCTGAGCTCGAAATCGAGCCGATGCATCTGGAGAGTTATAGCGCCGCTCTGCGTGCGCAGATCGATGCAGCGATTAGGCTGGAAGAAGGTGTGCTGACCTTGCAGGCCGTCGCGGCGAAGGATGATCCAACGCATATCACGGTGTTCGAGATCTATCGGGATATCGACACCTATAGAGCGCATCTCGAAGCGCCGCACTTCAAGGCATACAAGGCGACTGTCGAGCCCATGGTGAAATCGCTGAAGCTGATGCAGAAAGTGCCGGTCGCGCTTGGTTCGAAAGCCGGCTGACACACGAACCTCACGGATGTCATCGTTGAAGATTGCGCTTGAAGTCACCGATACGCCGGACGAGGCCGCTCTCAAATTCGTCGGGGATCAGTTGGCGGCATTCAACGATGCGGATGTCGGCGCGTCCGGGAAAAGCCCGATCGCGGTCTTCGTACGCGATGAGGCTGGCGCGATCCTCGCGGGTGTCTCCGGCTACACCGCGTGGGGCTGGCTGTTCACGCAATGGCTGTGGGTCGACGAGAGCCTGCGCGGCAAGAATGTCGCCGGCCAAATGCTCGCGGCGGCCGAGAAGGAAGCGGTGGCGCGCGGCTGTCATGGCGCCTGGATTGACACGTTCAATCCGGTCGCGCTGAAGGCCTATCAGCGCGCGGGATACACGCCGTTTGGTGTGCTCGAAGATTTCCCGAAAGGGCGGACGCGTACCTTCCTGCAGAAAAAACTCTAACCCGCGATCTTGCCGCCCGTCATCGGTTTTGGCGCGCCGGTCGTGCTCGGAAAACTCGTCGGCAGGCCGCGCAACACGCGCACCGCGAGGAAGGCAAAACACTCCGCCTCGACCGCGTCGCCGCGCCAGCCGATCGTGTCAGCCGAAACGGCTTCGACGCCGGCGCGTTCGCGCAGCATTTGCATCAGCGTGGGATTGTGCCGGCCGCCGCCGCTGACGAATAACTCCTTCGGCCGCTTCGGCAGCAGGTCCAGGCCCTTGCCAACCGCGGATGCCGTGAAAGCGGTAAGCGTCGCCGCACCGTCAGCATCGTTGAGACCGTCCGCCATTGCGGCGGGAAAGTCGAACCGGTCGAGCGACTTTGGATAGCGCGCCGTCAGGTACGGGTGCTGCACGAGATTTGCGAGCCGTTCCTCATCGACTTTACCTAAGGCGGCAAGCGCGCCGTCACGATCCATCTCGCCGAGGCCGCGTGCCTTGACGAAGTCGTTGATCGGCGCGTTGGCGGGGCCGGTGTCGAAGGCGATCACATCGCCGGAACCGTCCCACCAGGTGACGTTGGCGACGCCACCAAGGTTGAGGATCGCAGTGTCGCCACTGGCGCCAGATGAGCCGAGCAGCGCCGCGTGGTAGGCGGCAGCGAGCGGTGCACCCTGGCCACCGGCGCGGACATCCGCGCTGCGGAAATCATAGACCACTTTCGTGCCAAGCAGCGAGTGCATCAGATCGCCATCGCCGAGCTGGCGCGTGTCACCGATGCGCTCCTTCGTCGGCGCGCGGTGCAGCACCGTGTGGCCGTGGAACCCGACCACGCCGATGTCCGACATGGTGAGGCCGTTGCTTCCGACCAGCTCCTTCACCGCTGCCGACTGCGCGCGTGTGAATGCTTCTTCGGCCTTGGCGAAGATCGCCGGGTCGGGCCCGTCGAAATTCCAGACCAGCGCCTGCTTCTGCGCATCGCGTACCATCTCGTTGATGTGCTCGGGGTAGGGCGCCAGCGTATAGGCGCCGAACGCTTCGACGCGCTCGCCGTCGGTCTTGATCATCGCGACGTCGATGTTGCCGTCGAGCACGGTGCCGGTCATCAGGCCGACGGCCCAGATGGGCTTCATGAAACAACTCCGTTGATGCGGTCGCCGACCGTCTGGCGCAGCTTGACGATGCCGCTGTCGAAATGTCGGGTTGGATGGATGCGGTTGGTGAGCAGGGTCCAGGCTTTGCCTTCGGCGAAGTCGACCCAGAGGCCGGTACCGGTGAAGCCCGTGTGGCCGATCGTGTCGGCGCTGCAATTGTTGCCACCGGACCAGCCATCATAGCTGTGTTCCCAGCCGTGCGTGCGCTTGTCGGACAGCGGCTGGCGCATCATCGTGATCGCTTTCGCTGACGCGGTGGTGCCGTCGAGCAGGCCGCGCGCGAAATCGAGCACCGAGGTTGCCGTACCGAACAGCCCTGCGTGGCCAGCGCCCTGCAGGGCAGAACAATTGTCGTCATGCACCTCGCCGGAAAGCACGCGCAGCCGCCAGGTGCATTTTTCCGTCGCGGCCGATTGCTCCGGATTGGCGCTGAAGGCAAAACCGTCACCGGGGTTCATCGCGCGGATCGTCTTGCCGGACAGGCGCTCCATCGCGAAACCGAGCAGGATGAAGTTGATGTCGGAATAGACCGGCTCGGCGAGCTTGCGCCATTCGCGCTGCAGGACAAAGGCGCGCAGCAGCTCGGGATCGCGGCCGTAGGTGTAGATCGGCTCGACGGCGGGAAACGGCGTCTGGTGGCCGAGACACTGGCGGAACGTGACTTTGCGCTCCCAGGCGTTGGCGTCGTATTGGCGCAAATCGGGCAGGGCCGTGACCAGCGGCGCGTCTAGATCGATCGCGCCGGCTTCGGCCAGCGCCAGGATGCGCGGTGTCGTAAAAATCACCTTGGTCAGCGATGCGAGGTCGAACCATGTGTGCTCCTGCATCAACCGCACTTTTGGCGTGAGCTGCGCCGACCCAATAGCCCGCACCTCGCGCTGCCCGTCGCGCGTCACGAGGCCAAGCACGCCGCCGGGGATGCGCTTCGTCTCGATCGATTCCTCAAGCGTGGCGAAGGCTGTGTCGAAGCGCGCGGTGAGGTCGGGTGAAAGCTCAGGCATCGATGCGGGCCTTATGATCTGTGCCGTACTCCATCCAGCGAGCGGGCGGCGGCTCGAAGCCGGGCGGGCGCAGCAGCGACGGCACCTGACTGGTATCGACATCGTAGCGCTCGTGCCGCCGCTCGATGGTCGGAACGGCGGCGATGAGCTTCTTCGTGTAGGGGTGCTTCGGGTCGGAGAGAACGGCTTTCGCATCGCCGATCTCGACGATCTGCCCGGCATAGATCACCGCGATACGATGCGCGATGCGCTCGACCACCGCCATGTCGTGCGAGATGAAAAGATAGGCGAGGCGGTATTCGCGCTGCAGGTCGACCAACAGTTCCAGAACGCGCGCCTGAACCGAGACGTCGAGTGCCGAAACAGGCTCATCGAGCACGACGACGGACGGGTTGAGCATCAGCGAGCGCGCAATGCAAAGGCGCTGCCGTTGCCCGCCCGAGAACTGGTGCGGGTAACGCTCGAGGCTGTTCTCGGGCAGACCGACGCGCTTCAGGAGCGTCGTCATGCGCTCGATGATGCCTTGGTCGATGCTCCGCCCGGCAGCTATGACCGGCTCGGCCAGAATGCTCTTCACGGTGAGGCGTGGATTGAGCGAGGCGTACGGGTTCTGGAACACCATCTGCACCGGCAGTTGGCTGTCGCCAAGCTTGGCGCCGAGGATGAGATCGCCGCGCGTCGGCCGCACGAGGCCTAATACGGCGCGCGCGGTTGTCGATTTTCCCGAGCCGCTTTCGCCGACGATGGCCAGCGTCTCGCCTGGCTTCAGCTCGAAGTCGATGCCGTCGACGGCGTGAACCGCGCCGACCGGCTGGCGGAACCAGCCGCCGCCAAGCGGATAGCGTACGACCAAGCCGTCCACCTTGAGGGCGGGCGTTGCCGATAGTGGGTCCGCGTCATTCCGCACGGCGGTCCCGCCGGAGAAATGCGGCACGGCGTTGAGTAGATGCTGCGTGTAAGGGTGCTCGGGGTGGTCAAGGATCTTGCCAAGCTCGCCCTGTTCCACCGCTTCACCCGCCTGCATGACCATCACGCGGTCGGCGATGCCGGCGACGAGGCCGATGTCATGCGTGATGAAGATCATCGCCATGCCGGTTTCGCGCTTCAGTTCGGCGAGCAGGGCCATGATCTGCGCCTGAACCGTGACGTCGAGCGCGGTGGTCGGCTCGTCGGCGATCAGCAGGCGCGGATTGCAGGCAAGTGCCATCGCGATCATCACCCGCTGCAACATGCCGCCGGAAAGCTGGTTGGGCGTCGCGGCAAGCCGGCGCCCGGCATCGGGAATGCGGACGCGGTCGAGCGCGTCCTTAGCTGCCGCGCGCGCCTGTTTGCCGGTCAGGCCCCGATGCAGCCGGAAGGATTCTTCGATCTGCCGGCCGATGGTGAGCACCGGGTTGAGCGACGTCATCGGCTCCTGGAAGATCATACCGATCTCCGCGCCGCGGATTTTCGTCAGGTCGGCAGCGCTCGCCGTCGTAAGATCGATCGTTTGGCCGTTGGCCCGCTGGAAGCCGATCGCGCCGCTGATGATCCGCCCGCCGCCATAGTCGACGAGACGGTTTATCGACAGCGCGGTAACGGATTTCCCCGAGCCGCTCTCGCCAACGATGGCAAGCGTCTCGCCAGTCGCGAGGTCGAAGCTGACATTGCGTACGACCGTCGCTTGCGCCGGCGGGCGGCCGAACGCGACCGACAGGTTTTGGACGGAGAGCAGCGGCGCCATGCTCATGCCCTCCGCGTCTTCGGGTCGAGGATGTCGCGCAGCGCGTCACCCAGAAGGTTGAAGCCGAGAATGCTCATCATCACGACGATGGCCGGGAAGATCATCAGCCACGGCGCGGATTCCATCAAATTGCGGCTGTCGGCGAGCATCAGGCCGAGCGATGAGGCCGGCGGCTGCGTGCCGAGGCCGAGGAAGGACAGGCCGGCCTCGGTGAGCAGGGCCCATGCGAGCGCCAGCGTGACCTGAACGGTGAGCGGCGCGACGAGATTGAGCAACAGGTGCCGCGTCAGAATGTAGAAGCGGCTGGAGCCGAAGGTGCGCGCCGCGTCGACGAAGTCGCGTTCCTTGAGCGACAGGGCAGGGCCGCGCACGACGCGCGTGAAAATCGGCGTGTAGACGATGCCGATCGCCATGATGCTGGTCGAGGTGCCGGGACCGACGATGGTAACGATGAGCAGCGCCAGCAGGATCGCGGGGAAGGCCAGCAGGATATCCATCAGCCGCATCAGGATCGCGTCCCAGCTTTTGCCGAACCAGGCTGCGGTGAGGCCGAGCACGGTGCCGGCGAGCGTGGCGATCGCAACCGAGAAGAACGCGACGGTGAAGGATTGGCCGACGCCCTGCATCAGCCGGCTCAACACGTCGCGGCCGAAGAGGTCGGTGCCCATCAGATAGGTCGTGTTGGGTGCATGCAGCCGGTCGATGCGGTACTGCATCAGCGGATCGTGCGGCATCAGACCGACGGCGCCGAGGCAGGCGATAATCAGATACAGCGCGATGATCGCGCCGCCGATGCGGCCGCTGGGATGCGTGAAGATCGACTGCACAAACCGCATCAGCGGCTCTCCAGCCGGATGCGCGGGTCGAGCGCCACATAGGCGAGATCGACGAGCAGGTTCACGATCATGAAGTTCAGCGCGATAAACAGCACCGCACCTTGCACCAGCGCATAGTCGCGCTGCTGGATCGCCTCCAGCACCATGCGGCCGAGGCCTGGCAGCGCGTAGATCTGCTCGACGATGACCGCGCCGCCGAGCAGATAACCGAACTCGATGCCGGACAGCGTGACGACCGGGATCAGCGCGTTGGGCAGCGCGTGCCGCCAGATGACACTGCGCTCGGAGGAGCCCTTGCTGCGCGCGGTCCGCACATAATCGTCCGAGAGCACGTCGAGCATGGCCGAGCGCGAGACGCGCGTGACCGACGCGGCGAAGGCGAAGCCTAATGTGATCGCTGGCAGGATCATCTGGCTGAGATTCTGCAGCGGGTTTTCGAAGAATGGCGTGTAGGCGCCCATCGTGGGCAGCACGCCAAAGCCGGCGGATAGCACGTAGATGATAACGAGCCCGACGACGAAATTCGGCGTCGACTGTCCAATCATCGCGGCGATCCGCACGATCAAATCGGACGGACGCTCGTTGCGGGTCGCAGCGTAAACGCCGGCTGGAATGCCGACCGAAAGCGCGATCATCATGGAGAGCAAAGCGAGTTCCAGCGTGCGCGGGAAACGCTCGAGGATGACGCCTAACACCGGCTTGCCGAAGGTGACGGAGATGCCGAAATCGCCCTGGAACAGGCCGGTTATCCAGCGCCAGTATTGGACCGGCCAGGGCTGGTCGATGCCGAAATAGGCATCGAGCGCGGCGCGCTGCGCGGGTGTGAGAAGGCCAGCTTCCGTGCCGAGCATGGCGGTGATGGCATCGCCGGGAACGAGCCGGATGGCGACGAAAACGATGACCGACACGCCGAGCAGGACGAGCGGGAACACCGCAAGCCTTCGTATCAGGTAACTCACCGGTCGGATCGCCCTTCTGAAAACAGCAGGACCGGGATGATTTCAAAGAAACCGATCCCGGTCCAGTTTCGTCGATCAGGTGACTACTGCTTCGTCACCTTGGCGAGGCTGAACATCGAGCCCGTCGGCATTGGTACGAAGCCCTGGATGGTCTTCTGCTGCGCGGTGTAGCCGAAGGAGGTGTAGAGCCAGACCCATGGCGCCTTCTCCGCGAGCTGCTTCTCGAAGTCGGCGAAGATGACCTTGCGCTTCTCCGGATCGCTCTCGGCGCGGCCCTGGTTGAGCAGGCTGTCCAGCGTATCGTCGGCGAAGTTGGAGACCTTCTGGAGGTTGCCGGTCTTCGTCCAGTAGCGGTTGTACATGGTGTACGGGTCAGGACGGCCGCCGTTTAGCGCCACCGCCATATCGAAGTCGCCCTTCAGCCAGGTGTCGACATAGACGTTGAGCTCCATCATCTTGATGTCGAGCTTCACGCCGATCTCGGCGAGCTGCGCCTGCAGCACCTGCGCTTCCGCCGCAGCCGTCGGCGGCTCTCCGGTCGCGGCGATGACGGTGACGGAGAAGCCATCGGCCAGACCGGCCGCGGCCATCAGCTCTTTCGCCTTCGCGACGTCCTGCTTGTAGCAGAACAGCGAGTTCGGATCGCTGGCATAGAAGGGCATGGTGAGCGGCCCGGTGACCTTGCCTTCGCCGAGCGAGGCGGTGTCGAGCACCGCCTGCCGGTCGACGGCGCAGGAAATCGCCTGGCGCACTTCCAGCTTGTCCATCGGCGCGCGCGCCGGATTCATCTGCAGCACGTGATAGGCGAGCACCGGCGCGCGGTTGAGCTGCAGGTTCGCTTCCTTCGGCACCAGCGTGGCGATGAGCGGGTCGTTCATCAGCGCGAAATCGACCTGGCCGGTACGCATCGCGGCGAGGATGGCTGCTTCGTCCGGCAGCACGCTGATCTCGATGCCGTCGAGGGCAGGGGCGCCGCCGGCCCATTCCTTGTGCGCGGTGAGCACCGCCTTGGAGTTCGGGTCCCAGCGTTCGAGCTTGAACGGACCGGAGCCGATGGCCGTCGTGCCGACGTTGCCGGCCTTGATCTCACTCTCCGGCAGGATCGAGGAGTTGGTGTCGGTCATCGCGGTGAGAATCGGCACGTCAGCCTGCTTCAGCTTGAAGACGACCGTGCCCGCGTCCGGCGTCTCGATCGCCTCGACGGACGAATAGTTGGCGCGGTTGGCCGCGCCCGTCGCCTCGTCGAGAATGCGCTCGAACGATGCCTTCACGTCGGCCGAGGTGACCGCCGCGCCGTTCTGGAATTTGGCGTTCGGGTTGAGCTTGAAGGTGAGCGAGAGGCCGTCAGCGCCGAATTCCCACGAGTCGGCAACGCCCGGGATGATCTTCAGGTCCTGGTCGAGGCGAACCAGCGGCTCGTAGATCAACTCCAGCAGGCGCAGCGACGAGAACGCCGTCTGCTTCTGCGGGTCGAGGCCGGTGGCGTCCTGCGCCCAGGCCATCTGCAGCGTCGCCGCACCGGCCGGCGTAGCAATCGCCGAAAGGCCTACGACCGCGGCGAGCGCGATGCTGGAGAGATATTTCCGTGTCAGGTGTCGAGTCATTCAAACCTCCCGTTTGGTTCGTCGTTGACTGTTGTCGAACTATCTATCGGCTAGCTGCGGCGCGCCGCTTTCGATGGCGCTCCGCAGGAACCCACAGGCATTTTCCAATGCCTGACGCGCCTCCGCCGGGCTCATTCCCGTCATTGTTATCAGGATCGCGAGCTTCACGTCATTGCCGGTTTTTTGCAGCGCGGCGCGCGCTTCGTCGAGCGAGCAGCCGGTCGCATCCATGACGATGCGCGCGGCGCGCGCCACAAGCTTCGCATTGCTGGCGTGAAGATCGACCATCAGGTTCTGGTAGGTCTTGCCGATACGGATCATGCTAGCGGTGGTCAGCATGTTGAGCACGAGCTTTTCCGCCGTGCCGGCCTTCATGCGAGTCGAGCCGGTGAGCACCTCTGGGCCGACGACTGGCGAGATGGCGATGTCAGCGATATCGGCGATGGTGGAGTTTGGATTGCAGGAGAGGGCGACGGTCGTCGCGCCGACTTCCTTGGCATAGAGCAGGCCGCCGATGACGTAGGGCGTGCGCCCGCTGGCGGCGAGGCCGACGACGACGTCGTTGCCGGTCAGCGAGATTTCCTTGAGCGCCTTGCGACCGCCGGCTGTGCTGTCCTCGGCGCCCTCGATGGCGCGCAGGATCGCTTCCGGTCCGCCGGCAATCAGCCCGACCACCATGCCCTCGGGCACGCGGAAAGTCGGCGGGCATTCGGATGCGTCGAGCACGCCGATCCGTCCGCTGGTGCCGGCGCCCATATAGATCAGCCGGCCGCCCTTCTGGAACGCCGCCACGATGCGATCCACGGCGCGCGCGATCTCGGGGATGCAGGCTTCGACGGCGCCAGCGACACGTTTGTCTTCGTCGTTGATCTTTCTGAGGATTTCGACCGGCGGCAAAATGTCGATGTCCATGGTGGCAGGGTTCCGGGCTTCCGAAACCAGCTCATCCAATTCGGACATCAATCCGTTGTCAGCCATGCCCTGTCGATTTTCGTTGACCGCCACTGTGTCGCGGCGCTGTTAACGATTTAGAATGAGATATTCCGAGAGTCAACAAGATTTGGAATTGAAAATTCCAATTCTACACAGACCGCCGCGCCAGGATGATCGCGCCGGACACCGCATCGCCGTCGGCGGGCTTCAGCCGGCGGCGCACATCGGGCGACAGCCACGGCTCCAGCGGCGTGGACAGACCGCCGAGCAAGGTCACCCGCGGCGCGCCCTTGTCGAAGAGCACACGCACCAGCGTGTCGATCTGCTCCGCTGCGGACTGCACGATGCGACGACCGACAGCGTCGCCCTGATCGGCGTGGCGCATCACCATGGGCGCGAAGACGGCGTAGTCGGTGGCGGTGGCGCGATCCATCCACGCGACGGCTTCCATCGGATCATCGTGGAAGCGGTGCATGACTTCGGCGAGCAGGGCAGTGCGGTCGTGGCGGCCGTCATGGGCGCGCAATGCAAGCTGCACGGCCTTCAGCCCGAGATCGGCGCCGCTTCCTTCATCGGAGATCGGAAAGCCGTAACCGCCGGCGCGCAACTCGCGACCGTCGACGACGCCGAGCCCAATGGAGCCTGTGCCGGCGATCACAATCGCGCCGTCCTTGCCGGAATGCGCGCCGAGGCAGGCGCCCATGCCGTCGCTGGTGAAGGCGATGCTGGCGAAGGGATGCGCGATCGCCTGAAGCGCCTCGCGCGCGCCCTGCCGGCCGATGCCGGCCAATCCAACGCCGGCATGAACGTGTGTGAGATCACCGTCAGCCAAGCCGGCTTCCTCGGCGGCGGCGGTGAAGGCGCGTGTGATCGACGCCCAGGCTTCTTCGATGCCGAGGCGTGTCGTTGCGGGGCCGGACAAGCCTTGTCCGAGCACGATACCGCTCTCGTCCTCGATACGCGCACGGCAGCCCGTGCCGCCGCCATCGACGCCGAGATAGAGGCGAGCGCTCATTCGCGCACCCGCTCGACGATCGCGCCGCACATCTTCAACTTGCGGTCGAGTTGCTCATAGCCGCGGTCGAGATGATAGACGCGGTTGATGACCGTCTCGCCCTCGGCGATCAGCGCGGCGAGGACCAGCGAAACCGACGCGCGAAGATCGGTCGCCATCACTTGTGCGCCGTGTAGCTTCCGCCCACCGCGCACCAGCGCCATCGTGCCTTGCAGCGTAATGTTGGCGCCAAGCCGCATCAGCTCGGGCACATGCATGAAGCGGTTCTCGAACACTGTCTCGCGGATCAGCGATGCGCCTTCCGCAGCGCACATCAGCGCCGTGAACTGCGCCTGCAGATCGGTAGGGAAGCCGGGATAGGGCTCTGTCGTGATGTCGACGCCCTTGAGCGGCCCGTCACGCGAGACGATCAGCCCACGATCGCCCGGCCACACCGTGACGCCGACGGCCTCCAGCGTCTGGACGACCGAGGCGAGATGCTCGAGTCGCGCATGGGTGAGTTCGAGCTGTCCGCCTGTGATCGCGGCGGCGATGGCATAGGTGCCGGCCTCGATGCGATCGGGAATGATTTGATGCGCGGCGGCACGCCACGTCGTGTTGCAGGCGACGAGGATGCGGTGCGTGCCGGCGCCCTCGATGCGCGCGCCCATGGCGTTTAGGCAGGCGGCGAGGTCAGCGACCTCCGGCTCGCGCGCGGCGTTCAGGATCTCGGTCTCGCCCTTGGCGGTGGTGGCCGCCATCATCGCCGTTTCAGTCGCGCCGACCGATGGCGAGGCGAGAACGATGCGCGCGCCGGTGAGCCCTTTCGGCGCATTGGCGATGATAAGCCCGTTCTCGACGCCGATCTCCGCGCCAAGCGTCGCCAGCGCTTTCATGTGCATGTCGACCGGCCGCGCGCCGATGGCGCAGCCGCCGGGCAGGGACACCCGTGCATGTCCGAAACGCGCGAGCAGCGGGCCGAGCACCAGCACGGTCGCGCGCATCTTGCGCACCGTGTCATAGGTCGTCTCCTTTGAGACCGCGCCGCTGGTGTCGATGGTCGCCGAGCGCGCCTCGCGCTTCACCACGGCGCCATGCAGGCCGATGACGCCCAACATGTTCTCGACATCGCTGACCGCAGGGAGATTGCTGAGCTCAAGCGGATAGGGGCTGAGCAGCGACGCGGCGATCTGCGGCAGCGCGGCGTTTTTAGCGCCGGAGATGGCGACGGCGCCCTGCAGCCTTTGCCCGCCGGTGATTTTCAGTCTGTCCATGAGCAAGTGGCTCCGCTGCGATTGACCATCAATAAGCCCTGTCCAATCGAATTGGAATATTTTATTCTTAGATTTGGCATTGCCTATGCCGGCCTGCGGGAGACCTCTATGTCAGTGCTGAAACGCATTCACGCGACGCTGGACACAATGGCGCCGTCCGACCGTCAGATCGGCCAGTTCATTGTCGACAATCCTGACCGTATGCTCCGGCTGTCCTCGGCCGCGCTTGCGGAGGAGGCAGGCCGCAGCCAGTCGAGTGTGGTGAAGTTTTCCCAGAAGCTCGGCTTTGCCGGTTACCAGGAGCTGAAATTAGCCGTCTCGGAAGCCAAGGCGCAGGAGTGGAAAGCGCCGGCCGGCATGGTGCACGGCTCAATCGAACTGAGCGACGGCCATCGCGTGGTTATGCAGAAGCTGGCGGCGAGCAAGCTGTCCTCGATCCAGCAGACGATTTCGGTCAACAGCGAGCAGGACATCGACCGCGTGCTGGCGCTGCTCGACAAGGCGGCGCGCATTCATCTGGCCGGCGTCGGCGCGTCCGCGCTGGTCGCGCGCGACTTTTCCTATAAGCTGATGAAGCTCGGCCGCAACGTGCTGCACGATTCCGACAGCCACGTGCAGATGGCGAGCGCCTCGACACTCGGCTGCAAGGACGTGATGGTCGCGATCTCGCATTCGGGCGCGAGCTTCGAGACGCTCAGGATCGCCGAAGCGGCGAAAAAGCGCGGTGCTCCGGTCGTCGTCGTCACCTCGCTCAAGGACAGCCCGCTGAGCCGCGTGGCTGATGTGCTGCTCTACACCGTCGCTGATGAAGAGCGCGTGCGGTCGTCCTCGATCACCGCGCGCGATGCGCAACTGACGCTGACCGATCTGCTGTTCATCCTGCTGGTGCAGCGGCAGGAGGATGCGAATGACTACATCCACAACAGCGAAGACGCCGTCTCCGTGCTAAAGACGGACTAGGTTCAACTGACGAGAGATTCGATGACGACGACGCTGTACGGCTTCAAGAGCTGCGACATGGTGAAGAACGCGCTGAAGTGGCTCGACGGCCACGGCGTGAAGCACGAGTTCTTCGACTACCGGAAGGACAGGCTCGATCCAAAAGTGCTGGACGGCTGGTTCGCGCGCGCCGGCTGGGAAACCGTCTTCAACAAGAACAGCACGTCGTTCAAGGAACTACCCGAGGCGAAGAAAGCCAAGCTCGACGCAAAGACCGCACGCGCGCTGATCCTCGAGGACACCAACATGATCAAGCGTCCGGTTCTCGACACTGGCGGGAAGCTCCAGTTCGGCTTCAAGCCTGATGCTTACGCGGCAGCATTCGGCAAGACGTGACCGGTCGCACGGCTGTTTCGCTCAGTCGCGTACGCCCACGATCCGCGCCGAGCTGAATGGCAGGTCCGCCAGTTCACGTTCGCTCATCGCGTCCAGCACCGGGTGCGACAGCGGATCCCGCAGCCAGCGGATGCAGTCGGCGACCGTCGCGGTGAGCCTGAGAGCGGATTTTTCGCCTTCGCGGGCGATTGAGAAAAGCTTCATGACAACCTCCATCGGCTTGTGTGATGAAGGAATTTTGCCTTATCTTGCGGCATTTCCAATCGAGATTGCCTGCGGAAGACTTTAGAAAATCTAATCCATGAAAAGCTTGAACTCCGTACATCTCAATGGCCTGCGGACGGTGGAAGCTGTCGCCCGGACCGGCGCGCTTCAGACGGCTGCGGATGAGCTCGGTGTCACGCCGTCCGCCGTTAGCCAGCACCTCGCGCGAACCGAGGCGCAGATCGGTCGCAAACTATTCGAGCGCTCGCGCAATGGGCTCAGGCTGACCGAGTTTGGCCGGCAGTTCGCGGCGCGGCTGACCGAGGGGTTTCGAACGCTCGCCGGTGCCGTCGCGCTGGCCGACGACAGCACATCGAATACGCTGGTCGTTTCCGTGGCGCCCGCCTTCGCGCTGCGCTGGCTGGTGCCGAGGCTGAGTTCGTTCCAGCAGGCGCATCCCGAGATTCACTTGCGGATCGATGCCACGACGAACGTCGTCGACCTCGACCGCTCCGACATCGATCTGGCGATCCGGATGGGTTCGGGCACATGGCCGAACGTTCACGCCGAGTTGTTGCTGGCGCAGGAGGTGTTTCCAGTCTGCGCGCCGGCACTTGCGGAAAAGTTGAAGGTACCCGCGGACATCGTGAAGCTGCCGGTGATTGCCGATGAGAACACGATGTTCAGCTGGGATCGCTGGTTCGAGAAGGCGGGTGTGGCGAAGCCAAGCTTCGTGCCGGCAGGGCCATCCTTCACCGACCCCATTCTCGGCATCGACGCCGCCGTCGCCGGCCAGGGTGTGACACTCGCCTGGCCGATCCTGGCCGCTGACCATCTCGCGGCCGGCCGGCTGGTAGCGCCGTTCGGCATCACGGCGACGAGCGGTCTCGGTTACCATCTCGTCACCTCGCTTGCGAAACGGCCGGGCAAGAAGGTGTCGGTTTTCCGTGCATGGCTGGTGCGGGAAGTTGCCTGCACAATGAACTGGTTCGACGGTCTGCGTCAGACTTAAGTGGACCAATTCGGGCCGCCCGTTTCGACTGGCGATGCGCCGCGACTGGCCCTATGTAGCGCCTAGTCCAGCAGGAGATGTTTTATGGCCTACCCCAGCAACGCACCGTCGCCGATCGATCCCGTCAAGCTTGATCGCCTGGCAGAGGTCGCGATCAAGGTCGGGCTGCAACTTCAGCCGGGGCAGGATCTGGTGATGACCGCGCCGATCGCTGCGCTGCCGCTGGTCCGGCGCATTGCCGAACATGCCTACAAGGCAGGCGCCGGCATTGTCACGCCGATCTTCGCCGACGAAGAGCTTACGCTGGCGCGCTACCACAACGCTTCGGACGAGAGCTTTGATCGCGCGCCGGGCTGGCTTTACGAGGGCATGGCAAAGGCATTCTCCGGCAACGCCGCGCGGCTTGCCGTTGTCGGCGACAATCCGATGCTGCTGTCAAACGAAGACCCGTCGAAAGTCGCGCGCGCCAACAAGGCGAATTCGATGGCCTACCAGCCGGCGCTGGAGAAGATCGCCGGCTTCGACATCAACTGGAACCTCGTCGCCTATCCAAACGCGTCATGGGCGAAGCAGATGTTCCCGGACGACACGGAAGAGACGGCTGTTGGCAAGCTTGCCGACGCTATCTTCTCCGCCTCGCGTGTCGATACGGATGGCGCGGTCGAGAAATGGAACGCGCACAATGCGGCGCTGCGGAGCCGGACGGCATGGCTGAACGGCCACGATTTCGCGGCGCTCCATTTCACGGGGCCGGGCACCGACCTCACCGTCGGGCTGGCCGACGGGCACGAGTGGATGGGCGGCGCCTCGACGGCGAAAAACGGCATCACCTGCAACCCGAACATTCCGACCGAGGAGGTGTTCACCACGCCGCATGCGATGCGCACGGAAGGATATGTTTCGAGCACCAAGCCGCTGTCGCATCAGGGCACGCTGATCGACAACATCAGCGTGCGCTTCGAGGGCGGCCGCATCGTCGAGGCGAAGGCGAGTCGCGGCGAACAGGTGCTGAACAAGGTACTGGACACCGACGAGGGCGCGCGGAGACTGGGTGAGGTGGCGCTCGTGCCGCATTCCTCGCCGATCTCGCAGAGCGGGCTGCTGTTCTACAACACGCTGTTCGACGAGAACGCCGCCTGTCACATCGCGCTCGGCCAGTGTTACGCAAAATGCTTCAGGAACGGCACGTCGCTGGCGCCGGAGCAGATCGCGGCGCAGGGCGGCAACAAGAGCCTGATCCACATCGACTGGATGATCGGCTCCAACCGGATCGACATCGACGGCGTCAACAAGGACGGCAGCCGCGTGCCGGTGATGCGCAAGGGCGAGTGGGCCTGAGCGACTGCTGGATTCCAGCAAAGCGGCTGTGCCAACGGTCGCGCCTGATTGCGGGTTGCTTCGGACCGACTGGGCAATAGGGTCGCGGCATGTCCGTTGCGCCCGCCAGTCCCTTCCGCATCGTTCTTGCCGGCGTGATTGCCATGGCGGCCGGGATGGGGTTCGGACGCTTCGTCTACACGCCGATTCTGCCGGCGATGATGGAGCAGCTCGATCTCTCCGCATCCGATATGGGGCTGATCGCCTCCAGCAACTATCTCGGTTACCTGCTTGGCGCGATCTTTGCCGCCGGCGGCTGGGCCGCCGGACGTGAGCGGGCGTTGATGCTCGCAGCGCTCGCCGCAAACGCCGTGCTGCTTGCCGCGATGGCGCTGACGGAGAACGTCATCGCTTTCGTCCTAATCCGGCTTCTCGCAGGCATCGCCAGTGCCTTTGTCATGATCTTCCTGACGGCGACGATCTATGCGCGGCTCGCCTCGATGCGGCGGGACGATCTTCAAGGACGGCATTTCAGCGGCGTCGGCCTGGGCATCGCGTCGTCATCGATCGTGACCGGCATGACGATCGGCATGGGCTCCGGCTGGAGCGTGCCTTGGCTCTGGTCGGCAGCGGTGTCGCTTGTCGTCCTCATGCTGGTGGCGCTGATGATCCCCCGCCAGCCAGGCGCGGTGAGCGCAAAGCGTCGTGAATCGCCGCTGCCGAAAAGCCTGCCGCTGACCCTGGTGATCGTCGCCTACGGTCTGTTCGGCCTCGGCTACATCGTGACGGCGACCTTTTTCATCGCCATCGTGCGCGCGACGGGAACCGAGGGGCATCTCGAGTCCTATGTCTGGTTTGCAACAGGCCTCGCCGGTCTGCTGTCAGTCTGGTTCTGGGCAAAGGTTGCAGCGCGCATCGGTCTGGTGACCGCTTACGTCGTAGGCTGCCTCGTCGAAGCCGCGGGCGTGATCATCAGCGTTGCCGTCGGTGGCAGCGTCGCGCTCATCGTCGCGGGCATCCTGTTCGGGGGGACCTTCATTGCAATCACCGCGCTCGGCCTCCAGATCGGACGGCAGCTTTCGCCCGAGGCGCCACGGCGCGTTCTCGCAATCATGACGGCTTCCTTCGGCATCGGCCAGATCATCGGCCCGGTCGTGGCGGGCTTCATGGCGGACTGGACTGGCGACTTCATCCTGCCGTCGGTTGGTGCCGGGCTGATCCTGGTTGCGTCCGGAGCGCTGGTGCTGGCAGCGCGGCCAGCCGTGACAAAATAACCATCATTTGCGGCTCTAGGCGCCGAAAGTCGCCGCCATATCTTTTCCCAGCGATTTGTGACTTATTTTCCGCCAATCGCCAACGGGGGTCGCGCCGCTTGTTCGTATCCTTCTTTCCTCAACCGAAAGTCTTTTTCCTGTCGGCCGTGCTGTGGGGCGCGGTCCTGGTGGCAATCTGGTTCTTCGGCGGCGAACAACTCGGCGCGGTCTTCGGCTTGCCGCCGGCGGCGCCCGATGCACAACCGATCATCGGCGTCACCGTCTTTCTTTCTGCACCCTTCATCTGGTTTTATATCTATTTCTGGGTCGGCATTCTTCTCTTCTATTTTTTCTGGCGTTGGTACTCGCCGCACCTCTGGCAGACCTGGTCGGTTCTCGGCTCGGGCCTGATCCTGTTCGTCACCAATTTCTCCGTGCAGGTCCAGATTGCTGTCAACGACTGGCGCGGGCCATTCTACGACATGGTTCAGCAGGCGCTGACCACCAAAGGATCCATACAAACGACTGACTTGTACTGGGGCGTTGTGGACTGGCTTGGACTGGCGCTCACGAGCATTACCGTAGGAGTCTTGAATCTCTTCTTCGTGCGCCACTACATCTTCCGGTGGCGTCAGGCGATGAACGACTTCTATGTGTCGCAGTGGCCGCGCGTGCGTCACATCGAAGGCGCTTCGCAGCGCGTGCAAGAAGACACGATGCGCTTCTCCTCCACTGTACAGGGATTGGGCGTCAACTTTATCGACTCGATCATGACGCTGATCGCGTTCCTGCCGGTCCTGGCGGTGCTGTCCGCCAGCGTGACAGCGTTACCGATTGTGGGGGAGATACCTTACCCGCTCGTCTTCGCCGCAATCGCCTGGTCGATCTTCGGAACGGTCCTGCTTGCCGTCGTCGGCATCAAGCTGCCGGGCCTGGAGTTCCGCAACCAGCGTGTCGAGGCTGCCTTCCGCAAGGAGCTGGTCTTCGGCGAGGATGACGAGACCCGCGCACAGCCGCTAACGCTGCGCGAACTCTTCGCGAACGTGCGGAAGAATTACTTCACCCTCTATTTCCACTACGTCTATTTCGACGTCACCCGTTACCTCTACCTCCAGGCCGACGTCATCTTTCCAACGCTTATGCTCGTGCCGACCATAGCCGCCGGCACCATCACCTTCGGCATTTTCCAGCGTATTCTCGGCGCCTTCGTGCAGGTCACCCAGTCGTTCCAGTATCTGGTGAATTCCTGGCCGACGATCGTCGAACTGCTCTCGGTCTACAAACGTCTGCGCGCCTTCGAAGCGGCGATTTACGGCGAAGAACTTCCGGACATCGACAAGCACTACCTTGAGAGGCAACGGCAGGGGGAGGAGCCAGCAACGCTCGAACAGCCGTAAGGCTGTCGCACGTGCTTGACGAATGTTCCTGATTTGTTCCAAAGTGCATTCCGGCGTTAGGTCCGGAGTGCGCGTGTGGTCCAGCAGGCATTCGATTTCGGTGAGGTCGAGGTGCAGCCGCGCAGGCACACCTGGTTCCTCGCGCTGTTTCCCGATGCTTCGGCGGCCGAACGAATTGACAGGTTCGCGAAGGAGCTGTGCGATGAGGAGGATATTCGCAAGCGGCTCCTTCCCGATCGGTTCCATATCTCGATCGCCCTGATCAGGAAGGGCAAGCGGATCACGAGCAAGGACAGATATCTCACGGAGACCGCCGCACGCGCTGTTCGGCTGCCGGCCTTCGAGGTCACATTCACGCGGATGGGGAGCTTCAGAGGATACCCGAAGAAAGGCCGGCGACTGGAGCACCCGCTGGTGCTTCTGGCCGATCCAGGAACAGTGAATGACCTCTACCGCGTCCTGGCCAGCGCGCTCAAACAGCAGCGAGTCGTCGTTGACGACGAGTTTCGACCGCACCTCACGCTTGCCTACCACACGAAGATGCTGCCGTGGCAGTCGATCGAGCCGATCCGCTTCAGGGTGTGCGAGTTCGTCCTGGTGAACAGCTTCGTGGGGTTGACCCACTACGAGATTGAAGGCCGCTGGCCGCTCGGACCACTGTTGTTGCCTCCACCGATCGTGGCGCTCGATCAGCCGCCCGTCGAGGCTGTGTCTGGGATGCGCTCGCCCGCCGTCCTGTCCATGTAGCCGCGGTACGACATGCACATCACGCCGGGCTTCACGCAAACCTCTTCGGCGAAACGCTCGAGCGCGCGCCAATAGGCGCCGCCATTCATCAGCGAGAAGTGGAAGCCGATCTGCAGCGGAATGCGCTCGCCGCGATATTGTTTCCGGAACGCATCGAGGAACGCGTCGTAAGCGCGGTTCTCGTAGGCCTGATCGGTGTCGGTGGACTCGATGCCGCCCGAGTGACGAACGAAGAGGTTGTAGTCCATGGCGATGACGCGGCGCTCGGATGGACCTTCCGGAATCTGCGGCAGCGCGAAGCGCATGACGTCTTCGCCTTGAACGGGCATGACCGGCCCGCGTGAAACACCGCTCGCGTCATAAGCAAAGCCGTTTTCGGAGAGCGCTTCATAAAGTGCATCGGCAGTTGCGAGATAAGGTGCGCGAAAACCGGTGATGCCGGTCTCGACGAATGCCTTCCATCCGGCCGGTTCGCCTTCGATGCCGTTGGTCGCCCACGCATCGCGTACGATCGATGTGAACTCGTCGAACTCTGTCTGCCAGTCGGCCTTGCTCCATTTCGCGCCGTCGAAATGGCCGCAGGCGTGGTTGGCGATCTCATGCCCTTCGGCTCTAGCCTTCCAGATTTCGCCGAGGCGTGCGGCAACGTCTTCCTTGCTCACCGCAAAGCCAACATTCGATCTGCCGGCTGCGTGACCCGGTGCGCGATATTCCGATTTGGTCGCTGGCGAGAGGAGATACACGCAGGAGAGGAAATAGGTGAACTTGGCGCCGGTCTTTACCGCCAATGCGCGGCTTCTCTCCCATTGCGCAACGTCATGCGCGCCGTCGAACGAGATCAGCACATACTGGGTTTGCGGAGCGGCGAGGGCTGAACCTGCCTGAAGAGCAGCGAGTGACCCGGCAAACAGAACACGGCAAGCAACAGACATGAATTCTCCGCACAAATCCGAGCCTGCCCGCTACCGATCAAATGTGGCCGCGGTTTGGAGTTTCCGTGCCCGGTGCATCGTTGGCGTGGAGAGGAGGTTACCGGCTGCCTTGCCGGCGAAAAACAGCCATGCCCCTTCCCACCGGACAAAATTTCGCTAAAACGCGGGCTCACCAAGGCCGGACGCAAGCGTTTCAGGCTCAAAAAGATCGGCAGAGGCATGTCGGACGACAGTTTTATCCGCGAAGTCAATGACGAGATGCGGCAGGATCAGGCCAAGGCGCTCTGGGACCGCTATGGCCCAATTGCGCTTGGCATCGCGATCCTCGTCGTGCTCCTGACGGCTGCCTTTGTAGCCTATGAGTACTGGACGACCTCGCGCGCCAACACGGCGGGCGACCAGTTCAGCCAGGCGCTGCAACTGGCGAACGAGGGCAAGAACGACGAAGCGCTCGCGGCGCTGAAGGTGCTCGAGGAAGAAGGCTACGGCGCGTATCCGCTGCTGGCGAAGATGCGGTCCGGCACGGTGCTCTTCGACAACGGCGATTTCGCCGGCGCCGTTGCTTCCTTCGATGCGGTCGCCAATGACAGCTCCGTGCCGGATTCGATCCGGGACATGGCGCGGCTGCGCGCCGGGCTGATCCTCGTCGATCAGGGCTCTTTCGCCGACGTGTCGGCTCGGCTCGAGGCGCTGACCAACGACACGAACACGCTGCGCCATGCGGCGCGCGAGGCACTCGGACTGTCTGCGTGGAAGGCCGGCAATTTTGCCGACGCGCTGAAACTGTTCGATCAGGTCGCATCGGATGATGGCGCGCCGCGCAACACGCGCGAGCGCGCGACGCTGATGGCGGAGTTGATCCGCGGTTCCGGCGACGCATCCTGATTGATGCACGATGGCCTTCACCGCAGCCATCATCGGCCGGCCTAACGTCGGCAAATCGACGCTTTTCAACCGGCTGGTCGGGCGAAGGCTCGCTCTCGTGGATGACACGCCCGGCGTCACGCGCGATCGGCGCATCCATGCGGCAAAACTCTACGACCTCACCTTCGACGTGATCGATACTGCGGGCTTCGAGGACTCTGGCCCGGAAACACTGCAAGGCCGCATGCGCAAGCAGACCGAGCGCGCGATCGGCGAGGCCGATGTCGTTCTGTTCGTCGTCGACGCGAAGTCTGGCGTGCTCCCCGACGACAGGACCTTCGCCGAAATCGTGCGCAAATCCGGCCGGCCTGTCGTGCTTGTCGCGAACAAGGCGGAAGCGCGCGGCGCCGAGGCCGGCATGCTTGACGCTTGGGAGCTTGGCATCGGTGAACCTGTGCCGATCTCCGCGGAGCATGGGCAGGGCATGCCCGACCTGCGCGACGCGATCATCGGGCTGGTCGGCGAGGACCGCGCCTTCGATGAAGGCGAGTATGACACTGCGGAGCTCGCCGAACAGCCGCTGATCGGCGAGGACATCGCCGATCCGGATTCAGAAGAGCCGACTTATGACACATCGAAGCCGATGCGAGTTGCCGTCGTCGGCAGGCCGAATGCCGGCAAGTCGACGCTGATCAACGCCTTGATCGGCGAGGACCGTCTGCTGGTCGGCCCCGAGGCCGGCATTACGCGCGATTCCATTTCCGTGGAGTGGGAATGGCGCGGCCGGCGCATAAAGCTGTTCGACACGGCCGGCATGCGCCGCAAGGCGAAGGTGCAGGAGAAGCTGGAGAAGCTCTCCGTGGCGGATGGGCTGCGTGCCGTGCGCTTCGCCGAAATCGTCATCATCGCGCTTGACGCGACGATCCCGTTCGAAAAGCAGGACCTGCAGATCGTCGACCTGATTGTGCGCGAAGGCAGGGCACCGGTGATCGCCTTCACCAAATGGGATCTGGTCGAGGAGCCGCAGAAGACGCTCGCCGCGCTACGCGAGGCGACCGACCGGCTGCTGCCGCAGATTCGCGGGGTTCAGGCCGTCACGGTTTCAGCGGAGACGGACAAGGGCCTGGAAAAACTGATGGAGGCGGTGATCCGTACCCATCAGACATGGAACCGCCGTGTCTCCACCGGCAAGCTCAACCGCTGGCTGGAAGGCATCCTTGCGCATCATCCGCCGCCAGCAGTCTCCGGCCGCCGGCTGAAGATCAAATATGTGACGCAGGCGAAAACCCGCCCGCCGGGCTTCGTGCTGTCCTGCTCGCGCCCGGACGTTATGCCGCAATCCTACGTGCGTTACCTGACAAACAGTCTGCGCGAGTCATTCGACATGCCGGGCGTGCCGATCCGCATGGTCCTGCGGGCATCCGACAACCCCTTTGCCGGCCGTTCGAACAAGCGCAATTGAAGCGATCGCTTTAACAATTTGCCGCAGCCGGCAGTCACGATCTCGCCGCACCATCGAAGCTAATGCAGCCATCCCGTCGCCGTTAACGCGGCATCAAGGTTAATGCAGCACTGTCCTTTCCACGTGGGGTCTAGTTGCGTTCGGAGAGGGTATTCGTGCAGCATCTGCGAGTTGTGCGGCGCGTGTTTGCCGCAGTTCAGGACGCACCTTCGTCCGCAACGCCTTTCATCCTCGGTTTAGGCATCTGGCTCGGCTTCCCGACGGTCGCCGCCTACCAGGACATGGCCTCGATGGTGACCGGCACCGAAAGTGCCGCGCCGCGCTGGAGCGCCTTTGTCGAGAAGTCGGTCGCCGGCTCGCTCCATTCGGCCGAGATGCCGTTCGTCGATGCGAGCGCTACGACAGGCTCGATTTCCGGAGGCGGCGTGAACATGCCGGGCGTCGGCACGGTCGCGTTTCGCGGCAAGGGTGTTGCGGACGATCTGGCGCCTGACGAAGAGCGGGTCGTGCGCAAGGACAAGAAGGGGCGCATCGGCGGTGTCGTGCCTGTAGCCCCGCCCAAGGCTTTCAACGCGGGCTCCGTTTTCGACCGCACGAGCTCACTGCTTCGTCCCGCCTTCGATCTCCCGGAAAAGCTCGCTTTCGTGACGCCGAAGATCAAGGGCAAGGAGATCGAAATCGCCGCGGCGTTCCATATCCGCGAGGAAAAACCCGCCTATGAGGTTCCGCCGATGCTGGCCGGCCTCATCACCAACGAGACCCCGGACGCGCTTGCGTCTGCCTACGCGCCGGCCGAGCCTGACTATGCCAAGGCGTCGCCGTTCGAGAGCCTGCTGCTGGATGGCACGGGGGGCAACGGCCGCTTCATTCCGCCGATCGGCAAAGGTGACCACGCCTGGATGAGCAAGCCTTTGCCGGCCAACGTCTTTTCGAAGAAGGAGCAGGCCTGCCTTGCCACCGCGATCTACTTCGAGGCGCGCGGCGAAGAGGTCAAAGGCCAGGCCGCGGTCGCCCAGGTCATTCTCAACCGCGTGCGCAACCCTGCCTATCCGTCCACAATCTGCGGCGTCGTTTACCAGAACGACAACTGGCGCAATCGCTGCCAGTTCTCCTTCGCCTGCGACGGCAAGAAGGACCGCGTGACCAGTCCCCGGCACTACGAGCTGGCGGAGCAGGTCGCGATGGAGGTCACGGCGGGGCGCATTTTCCTGCCCGAGGTCGGATCGTCGACGCACTATTACGCTCAATATGTCAGCCCGCGCTGGGCGAAGCGCATGAACCGCATGAAGCAGATCGGCCTGCACATCTTCTACCGCACCAAGGGCGGCGGCTGGAGCTAAGGGATCGCTCCAAGAATCGCCCGTTTGGCGGCAACTGACCTGAAAGCCGCACGGCGCATGTTGTCGCACTTCCCTAAGGCGCTGATTTTCCTAATCAAAATACATACGTAGCAATCGTTCCCATCCGCTTGACTGGGTATGGGGTGCTAACTATGTTGCGCGCGACTTTGGAGCGGGCTGGCGGCAACGCCGGGACCGGACAGGGAGGTCGCGATGGCCAGCACAAAAAGGCCAGCCGAAAGCGACCATGACGACGGACTGGAAAAGCGCCGGCGCGAACTTGAAGCGGAACTCGCGACAAGGCGCCCGGCACGCCAAACCGGAACGGCAGACGACAAGCCAGGCACAGCGGCGGGCTACGGCCAGGCGATGAAGCTGTCGAGCGAGTTTGTTGCCGGAATTCTGGTGGGCGCGGCGCTTGGCTGGATCATCGACCGGCTGGCCGGCACGTCGCCCTGGGGACTGATTATCTTTCTGCTTCTGGGTTTCGGGGCAGGTGTTTTGAACGTACTGCGTTCGGTGGGGGTTGTCGCGGAGCCTCTGCAAGGGCATAGGGGCGACAAGCCCGGCAAGTAGGGTGCCGCGACCGCGGCGGAAGTTTCGAGGGGTTCTACGTGGCCAACGACCCGATCCACCAGTTTCACATCGCGAAATGGATTCCGATCGAGATCGGTGGCCTCGACTTCTCTTTCACCAATTCCTCCGCCTTCATGGTCGCGACCGCGGTCAGCGCCGGCGCGTTTCTCTATCTGACGACCTCCAGCCGCGGCCTGGTTCCGAGCCGTCTGCAGTCGGTCTCGGAGATGTCCTACGAGTTCATCGCCAACATGCTGCGCGAGGCCGCCGGCACGTCGGGCATGAAGTTCTTCCCGTTCGTCTTCTCGCTGTTCATGTTCGTGCTGGTCGCCAACGCCATCGGCCTGTTCCCGTATTTCTTCACGGTCACCAGCCACATCATCGTGACCTTCGCGCTGGCGATGCTCGTCATCGGCACCGTGGTCGTCTACGGCCTGTGGAAGCACGGATTGCACTTCTTCAAACTGTTCGTGCCGCAGGGCGTGCCGGTCTTCCTGATCCCGTTGGTCGCGGCGATCGAGGTCATCTCCTTCCTGTCGCGTCCGGTCAGCCTCTCGGTTCGTCTCTTCGCCAATATGCTGGCGGGGCACATCACGCTGAAGGTCTTCGCCGGCTTCGTCACCTCGCTCAGCGCCTTCGGCGCGGTTGGATGGGCAGGCGCGATCCTGCCGCTCATCATGACGGTAGCGATCACCGCGCTCGAATTCCTCGTCGCCTTCCTGCAGGCCTACGTCTTCGCGATCCTGACCTGCATGTATTTGAACGACGCATTGCATCCGTCGCACTAGGAACCTTCACCGGCGGCCATCCCGCCACATCCGAATCCAAACCTGATTTCGACCAAGGAGTTTCGAAATGGAAGCAGAAGCAGCAAGGGCAATCGGCGCGGGCATCGCCTGCCTCGGCATGGGCGGCGCCGGCATCGGCGTGGGCACCATTTTCGGCAACTACCTGGCGGGCGCCCTGCGCAACCCGTCGGCAGCGGACGGCCAGTTCGGCCGCCTGATCTTCGGCTTCGCGGTGACCGAAGCTCTGGGCATCTTCTCGCTGCTCGTCGCGCTCCTGCTCCTCTTCACCTAAGCCACGCTTTCGAGTGGCGAAGAGTCCCGGCCGCGGCTGCGCGGCCGGTTGGCGTGGACAGGAGCCCTGAGAGGGGATCGACATGTTTGTGACACCGGGCTGGGCCCAGGAATCGCATTCGGAGAGCGCAGCTCCCGCCGAAGGCGAAGCGCATGGTGGCGGCGACGCTCACACCGAGGTTCCGGGCGAGAAGGGCGTTTTCCCGCCGTTCGATCCGTCGACCTTTCCTTCGCAGCTCCTCTGGCTGGCGATCACCTTCGGCCTGTTCTACCTTTTCCTGAAAAAGGTCGTGCTGCCGCGGATCGGCTCGATCCTGGAAGTCCGACGCGACCGCATCGCGCAGGATCTCGATCAGGCCGCCCGCATGAAGGAAGAGGCCGACGCGTCGATCGCCGCTTACGAGCAGGAACTCGCCGAAGCCCGCAAGAAGGCCAACGCGATCGGCCAGGAAGCCAATGCCGACGCCAAGAAGCAGGCGGACGCTGAGCGCAAGGGCGTCGAGGCAGCGCTGGAACAGCGCCTGCAGGACGCGGAGAAGCGCATCGGCGCGATCAAGACCTCGGCGCTGAAAGAGGTCGGCACCATTGCCGAGGACACCGCCCACGCGATCGTGCAGGAACTGATTGGCGGCAAGACCGATAAGGCTGCGGTCTCGGCCGCAGTCCGCGCGGCTGGCGAGTAGGAGCGGGCCATGGACGCAACATTCTGGGCTCTCGTCGCTCTCGTCATCTTCATCGGCATCGTCATCTACATGAAGGTGCCGGGCATGATCGGCCGCTCGCTCGACGAGCGGGCGAACAAGATCAAGGGCGAGCTCGAAGAGGCGCGGCGCCTGCGCGAGGAAGCGCAGCAGCTGCTGGCCGAGTTCCAGCGCAAGCGCAAGGAAGCCGAAAAGGAAGCCGGCGATATCGTTGCCGCCGCCAAGCGCGAGGCGGGCACGCTGGTCGAAGAGGCCAAGAAGCGGACCGAGGAATATGTCGCGCGCCGCACCGCATTGGCTGAGACCAAGATCGCGCAGGCCGAACGCGACGCGGTGAACGAGGTGCGCTCGCGCGCCGTCGACATCGCCATCGAGGCGGCCCGCAAGGTGATCGGCGACAAGGTCGACACGAGCGTCGGCGCCGATCTGTTCAAGGACTCGCTCAACCAGCTCAAGTCGAAGCTGAACTGAGAGTCTTCAAGTCTCTGAAATCAAAAAGGCCGCCTCCGAGGCGGCCTTTTTGTTTGGCGATTCACATTGTGAGCCGAGCGATCAGGCGATGAGCGAAAGCTCCTCGACCAGTTCGATCCCGGTGACCGCACCATCTTCCCTGAACGGCGCAAACGATACGCGATGCAGCCGCGGGATCGCGCCGTGCAGGCCGATCGCCTCGCGGTGGCGCTCGGTGGCGTAACCCATGTGCGATTCGAAACCGTAACGCTCGTCGGAGCGGCCGCAGCCGCACATCATGCGGTCGCGCGTCACCTTGGCGACGATCGAGGCCGCGGCGATCGACTGCGAGCGCTGGTCGCCCTTTACCAGGGCGCGGCCTTCGCAGGGCAGGCCCGGCGGCACGTCGCGCCCGTCGATCAGCGCAAGCTTAGGCTCGATCGTCAAAGCGAGGCAGGCGCGGCGCATCGCCTCGAGGCTGGCGCGCAGAATGTTGATGTCGTCGATCGTCTCGGCCGAGCAGGAGGCGAAGGACACCGCGAGCGCGGTCTTCAGGATCTTGGTGAACAGCGCCTCGCGCTCCTCATGCGTCAGCCGCTTCGAATCGTCGAGGCCCTTCGGGATGCGTTTCGGGTCGAGGATGACGGCGGCGGCGACGACAGGGCCGGCAAGCGGACCGCGGCCGGCCTCGTCGAGCCCGACGACTGGCCATTCGCCCGACTTGATCGCCCGGCGCTCGGACGTGAAGTCCGGCTTGAGGACGATCTCAAAGAGGGGCGGAGAATCGGAACGCGCGCGAGCCATGTTGGCGGCGAAGCTCGCATCGGTTCCGATTCTCCGCAAGTCCTTCCCGGCTTCGAGGGGGACGGGGACACCGGGAAGGCTCCGTCGGCTGATCGGGGGGACGGCCAGACGGGAACTGAAATTGCTCTACTCAAGCGCCAGCCGACGCCTGCAACGCATTGTCAAAGCAGCTCGAGCTGTTCTCCCTGCTTCTTCGCGGCCACGAAGAGATCGCTCCGCAACGACCGGCGCTCCATGTTGAGGCCGAGGCGTTTTGCCGCCATCTCGAAGCGGCGGCCGATCTGCCAGGCATAAGGACCTGTGCCGGTCATACGCTTGCTCCATTCGGAGTCGTAATCCTTGCCACCGCGCATCGAGCGGATCAGCGACATGACGTGCCGGTAGCGATCCGGATAGTGGCGCAGCAGCCAGTCCTTGAAGATCGGGCTGACCTCCAGCGGCAGGCGCAGGATGACGTAGCCCGCCTCGCGCGCCCCGGCGGCACGCGCCGCATCGAGAATACGCTCGATCTCCGGATCGGTGAGGCCGGGAACGATCGGCGCGACCATGACCGAGGTCGGGATGCCGGCATCGGTCAACTGGCGGATCGCCTCCAGCCGCTTCGGCGGCGTCGAAGCGCGCGGCTCCATGGTGCGCGCGATCATGCGGTCGAGCGACGTCACCGACAGCGCGACCTTTGCCAGGCCCTTCGCCGCCATGCGGGACAGGATGTCGATGTCACGCGTCACCAACGCCGACTTCGTCACGATGCCGACAGGATGGTTGCGCGCATCGAGCACCTCAAGGATCTCGCGCATGATGCGGTACTGCTTCTCGATCGGCTGGTACGGATCGGTGTTGGTGCCGATCGCGATGGTGCGCGGCTTGTAACCGTCCTTCGACAGCTCCTTGTCGAGGAGTTTTGCCGCGTCCGGCTTGGCGAACAGTTTCGATTCGAAATCCAGCCCCGGCGAGAGACCCATATAGGCATGCGTCGGCCGCGCGAAGCAGTAGACGCAGCCATGCTCGCAGCCGCGGTAGGGATTGATCGACCGGTCGAAGGAGATGTCCGGCGACTCGTTGCGCGTGATGATGGTGCGCGGCCGCTCGACCTGCACTTCGGTCTTGAACGGCGGCAGCTCGTCGATCGAGCTCCAGCCGTCGTCGAAGACGTGCCGGGTCAGCGGCTCGTAACGGCCGGTCGGGTTGATTCCGGCCGAGCGCCCGCGGTTCCGGTCCGGGTGGACGCGGATGCCGCTCTCTTCGATCATCGCATTGGCCATTTCGGAACGTCCTTTTCCGAAGGCTGCAATGTCTGCGCCGACGATCTGTTCCACCTTGGCGCGTTCCCAAGGGGTGTCGTCACGGGGTCGAATCGCTGTTCTCATGAAATTATTCCTATTGGCGGAACGAGAACAAAGCAAGAACTTTTAGAACGCGGCGCGGTCACTCCTGACAAAATTCGGAAGCGGATTCTCGACGGCTGGATCGTGACCGCGGCGCAAAACGGTTTTGTGAAAACCGCTGTGGGTTGATGGGATAGGCACGGTCGTGCGGTATCGCCGCCAGCCACGGAATTCCGTGTGGCCTCTTCGTTCGGAAGGTGCGGCGTGTGGCTCAGGACGTATCAGGCTGCTCCAGCACTTCGCGGGCGAAATATTGGAGGTCTTTCAGGACCTCGTCGACCTCGTGTTTCGGCCGGCGCTGCCAGCCGGGCGGATGACCCGGACGCAATGGCCAGACGTGGAGGGAACGATGCTTGTGGTGTGGGTTCGGTGCACCGGTGGCCTCGCGCTCCCTCTCGCGGGCGCGGGCGGCAAGCCGGAGTGCCCTCAGTCGCGCGTAACGTCTTGCCTGAGCCGGCAGATCGTCAAGCGCTGCGGCAAGGGTCGCGAGACGCTGGTGGATGCGCGCCGCATGGACGCGACCGTCGGGCAAGGGTGGTTGCCGGACGGGGATGGGAAGGCGTGCGCCAGCGCCCGGATCGCTGATGCGCGGCACACCGCGGCCTGGCGCCGGGCGGACGTAGAAAAATCGCTTTCGCGGATCGAACAGGGGCAGCGACGGGATGCGCCGGCTGACCGGCGGTGGAGACGGCATGATGACGCCCCGCTTCATGACAAATCCGCGCGGCAGGATGATGCCGGCGCCGCCCTTGCGGGCCAGCGACGTCTTCTTCGGCGTGCGCGGGCGAAACGCCGGCAGCGTGACCACAATGCCGCGCGCCATGACGACGATCAGCCGCCGCGCCGCTGCTTCCGCGGGACGCAGGATGCGAAGGATGGCGGTGTGGAGAGGGCGCGGCAGGGTCGGCGCCCCCTCACGCGGTGCAGCCATGGCGATGAGCTCGGAAAGCACGCGCTTCAGCACTCCATGATTTCCCTCGATCACCGCACTCCAATTCACTGGCATCGCTGCCTCCTTTCCACGCGGCGCATTATCGCGCGGGTGCGGAGGGACGTGGATGAAGACTGCTGACAGCTCCTGACAAAGCGCGAACGGTGAAGCGCTCCCTTCTCCCCTTATGGGAGAAGGTGGCGCCCTCGGGCTTGCTGTGAAGCAAGCACGAGACAAGGCGACGGATGAGGGGTGTTGGAAGGAGTGAGGATTGTGCTCCGTCCAGCACCCCTCATCCGACCTCGCTTTGCTCGGCCACCTTCTCCCACAAGGGGAGAAGGAAGAGGCGCCGGCGCACTGCCGCTGGCCTCGCGACCCCCTTTCGTCTATGCCGCAAAACATGCTTTCCGTTCTGATCGAAACGAAGAACGACGAGGAAAAGCTCGCGCGCACGCTGGCCTCGCTGATCTCCGGCGCGGTGGAGGGCGTGGTGCGCGAGGTGATCGTCTGCGACCGTGGCTCGACCGACCAGACGCATTATGTCGCCGAGCATGCCGGCTGCCAGTATATCGCGTCGGGCGGGATCGCGGCTGGTATCACCCGCGCCAAGTCCGAATGGCTGCTCTTCATCGAGCCGGGCGCGCGGCTGATGGATGGCTGGATGGACGATGTGATCGGCCACATGGCGCGCGTGTCCGGACCGGCGCGGTTTTCGCGTTCGCGACGCGAACGGGTGCGGTTTCTCGGGCGGGTGTTCTCGACGCGGCGCGCGCTTGCCGAAGGACTGGTGATCACCAAACGACAGGCGCAGGCGCTAGTGAAAAGCGCGCACGATGCCGAGGCGATCGCGCGCGGGCTGTCGACCAAAAAGCTGGCGGCGGAGATTGTCGTGGCGGAGCCGCGCTAGGCGCGAACTTATCCCTCACCGCAGAGGCGGTCAGCCTTTGCCGCGCTTCAGGTGTTCGTCGAGCCGCGGCATGATCTCCACGAAATTGCAGGGCATGTGCCGGTAGTCGAGCTGGGCTTTCAGAATGCCATCCCAGGCATCCTTGCAGGCGCCGGGGGAGCCGGGCAGCACGAAGACGAAGGTGGCGTTGACGACGCCGCCGGTCGCGCGCGACTGGATCGTCGAGGTGCCGATCTTGTCGTAGGAGATGCGGTGGAAGACTTCGGAAAAACCGTCCATGCGTTTTTCGAAGATCGGCTCCAGCGCTTCCGGCGTCACGTCGCGGCCGGTGAAGCCGGTGCCGCCGGTGGTGATCACGACATCGACGCGGTCGTCCTTCGACCAGGCGAGAACAGTGGCGCGGATTTTCTCCGTGTCGTCGGTGACGATGTCGCGCGCGACGAGCGTATGTCCGGCAGCCTCGATGCGATCGGCGAGCGTCTGGCCGGACTTGTCGTCGGCGACCGAACGTGTGTCGGAGACGGTTAATACGGCGATGCCGACCGGAATGAACGGGCGGCTCGTATCAATCTTGTCCATCTGAACCTGCCTCGGACGCCGTGCTGCGGGTCGCCGCGACGAACCAGTCCGGATGGCGGGCGCGGATGGCGATCGCCGCGCGCTTCGCGACATTGCCGGTCTCGAACAGGCCGAAGCACGTCGCGCCGGAGCCCGACATACGCGCGAAACCGGCGTCGGCTTTCTCCAGCGCCTTCAGCGCGTCGCCGATTTCGGGACGGATCGACCGGGCCGGAGACTCAAGATCGTTGCGCGTCGCTTCGAGCCAGTCGCGGAGGCTGTGAAACTCGATGCGGCGGGGGAGCGGCG
>DATJTE010000196.1:0-50880 GCA_035503715.1 Rhizobiaceae bacterium
ATCACGCCGCCGAGGATGTTGCGGATCGTGCCGTTCGGCGACTTCCACATGTCCTTGAGGCCGAACTCCTTCACGCGGCCCTCGTCTGGCGTAATCGTCGCGCATTTGACGCCGACGCCGTGCTTCTTGATGGCGTTCGCCGCATCGATCGTGACCTGGTCGTTGGTCGCGTCGCGGTGTTCCACGCCGAGGTCGTAATATTCGAGGTCGATGTCGAGATACGGGTGAATGAGCTTATCCTTGATGAGCTGCCAGATGATCCGGGTCATCTCGTCGCCGTCGAGTTCGACAACCGGATTTTTCACCTTGATCTTCGCCATCGAAAATGCCTCGTTTGAAAATAGGCGACGGATAGGTCGCGCAGGACAGGATTAGGGGTCGCGGCCCCTATAGCAAAGCAGTTCCGGGCGCGCAAACGCCTTGGTTCCCGCGCTTGTGCGACTTTTGGAGGAAGCAGGCCAGATGCGGTTCGACCTCCATCAGATCGGTGACATCACGTTGCACGTCGCTTCCGCTGGTGACCCGGCAAAACCGCTTATCCTGATGTTGCACGGCTTTCCGGAATTCTGGGCCGGCTGGGAGAGCGTTATGGAGGAGCTTGCGGCCGATTTTCATGTCGTCGCGCCGGACCAGCGTGGCTACAACCTTTCATCCAAGCCGCAGGGCGTGGACGCTTACAAGGCGCGTGCGCTGGTGAATGATATCGCCGCGCTTGCCGACCGTCTTTCGCTCGAAAAACCGTTTGTGCTGGCCGGCCACGATTGGGGCGCATCGATCGCGTACGGCTATGCTTTCCGCCATCCCGGGCGGCTCAGTCATTTCATCATCGCCAACGGCGTCCACCCGGTCTGCTTTCAGCGCGCCATCCTCGATAATCCGGAGCAACGCGAGGCGAGTCAGTACATCAACAAGCTGAAACGCCCCGGCCAGGCCGAGCGGCTTGCCGAGAATGACTTCGCACGCGGTTTCAGTATGCTCTCCGGCTTCTCCGCCACGCCATGGATGACGGACGATCTAAAGGCGCGTTATCTCGAAGCTTGGTCGCGTCCGGGCGCGATGGAGGCGATGCTCAACTGGTATCGCGCCTCACCGATCGTCGTGCCCGAGCCAGGTGAGGTCGTCTCGACGGCGCCGGTGCTCGAGCTCGACCCTGCGGCGGTCACGGTGCGGGTGCCTCATCTGCTGATCTGGGGCGATGACGACACGGCACTGCGGCCTTCCTGCATCGCAGACCTGGATCAGTTCACGCCGGACCTGACGGTGAAGCACATTGCCGGAACCGGCCACTGGCTGCTGCATGAGAAGCCGGAAGAGGTGGCGGAAGCGATCCGACATTTCGTTTCTTAGCCTAGCGCGCCTTCGGCTTCTTGGGCAAAGCCGCGACGTAGTCGCCGGTCATCGCCACCCACGCGCGCAGCGCCTTGTCGGTGAATGTTTCGCGGGTGACGGTGACATAGTCGGCCATTTCCCTGCCGCGCATCACCATGCGCTTGACGCCGGTCTTCTTCACGGCCTTTGCCGCATTCTTGGCGCCGACCCGGGCGAGCAGGCTGCCGTCGCGGCGCACGCAGATCTGCATGTTGCCGTTGAGGGTAAAACAGAGCCCGCCGAACATGCGCACCTCGCCGACAGCAGCGCCTTTGCCTATAATTTTGCGAAGCCGTTCTTCCAGTTCTGCGTTCATCGGCCCGACCTCCGCCTTCAAAACACCCGCCAAGTATGGCAGGGACCGGCGGATGTCGAAAGCAACCAAAGCAAAAAGCCCCGCGATCGGACCCGCCATCATCCTTGTCGAGCCGCAGCTCGGTGAGAATATCGGCATGGTGGCCCGCGCCATGGCGAATTTCGGCCTGACCGATCTCAGGCTCGTCAATCCGCGCGACGGCTGGCCAAACGAAAAGGCCATTGCAACCGCCAGCAAGGCTGACCATGTGATCACCGCCACGCAGGTCTTCGAGAAGCTGGATCACGCGGTCGCCGACCTCAATTTCCTCTTTGCCACGACGGCACGCGAGCGCGACGGCTTCAAGCAGGTGCGCAGCCCGGTGCATGCGGCGCGAGACATGCGCGGACGCGCCTCGGCCGGCCACAAGACCGGTATCCTGTTCGGCCGCGAGCGATTTGGCCTCTACAATGAGGAGGTGGCGGTCGCCGACGAGATCGTCACCTTTCCGGTCAACCCGCAGTTCGCCTCGCTCAACATCGCTCAGGCTGTCCTGCTCATGGCTTATGAGTGGATGAAGTCAGGGTTTGCCGACGAAACGCAGACAAATTTCGCTGGCCCGGAGATCGTGCCCGCCGAGCGCAAGCATCTGCTGAGCTTTCTCGACCACCTCGAAGAGGCGCTGGATACGCGTGGTTATTTCCGGCCTGCGCCGAAAAAGCCAAAAATGGTCGACAATCTGCGTGCGGTGCTGACCCGTCCCGGCTTTTCTGCGGAGGAGATCAAGGTTTTGCGCGGCGTGCTCTCATCGCTCGACTATTTTTCGCCGAAAGAGCCGCGCGGCGCGGGCTATCCGGAGCGCAAGGCTAAGGCCGACAAGGCGAAGCGGATGTCCGACGAGACCGGTGAAGCCGGCGGCACCGGCAAGGGCGTCGACAATGGCTGATCGCCCCGTCCTGATTTTCGATTCTGGCATTGGCGGGCTGACCGTGCTGCGCGAGGCGCGCGTGCTGATGCCCGACCGCCGTTTTGTCTATGTCGCCGACGATGCGGCGTTTCCCTACGGTGCGTGGGAGGAGCCGGCGCTCAACACACATATCCTCGACCTGTTCGCGCGGCTGCTCGACCGCTTCGCGCCGGAAATCTCCGTCATTGCCTGCAACACCGCCTCGACACTCGTCATCAACGCGCTGCGCGAGCGCTTTCGGGGTCAACCGTTTGTCGGCACCGTACCGGCGATCAAGCCGGCGGCAGAGCGCACGCGGTCAGGTCTGGTGTCGGTGCTTGGAACGCCCGGGACGGTGAAGCGTCAATACACACGCGACCTGATCCGCGAATGGGCGTCCAAGTGCCATGTGCGGCTGGTCGGTTCGGACCGGCTTGCGGCATTGGCCGAAGTCTACATGCGAGAGGGGTTTGTCGATGAGGAGGCCGTGCGCGCCGAGATCGCTCCGTGCTTCATCGAAAAAGACGGAGAGCGTACCGACATCGTTGTGCTCGCCTGCACCCATTACCCGTTCCTGGTGAACCGTATGCGCAAGACCGCGCCATGGCCGGTCGATTGGCTGGACCCTGCCGAAGCGATCGCGCGCCGGGCGCTGACGCTGCTGGCCGACATTGCGCCGGCGGCACGGGCGAGGGGCGACAGTCCCGACACTGCCCTTTTCACATCCGGCCGCGGCGATTTTGCCAATCAGCGGCTCATGCAAGGTTTTGGGCTCGTCCTCGAAACTGAACGCCAGTTGGAACCGGCTGGCCGCTGAACGGGTTGTTCTCCGGATTATCCGACAGGAGATAACCAATGCCGGCCAAATCGAAAGCACAGCAGAAAGCCGCGGGCGCGGCACTGTCCGCCAAGCGCGGCGAGACTAAGAAAAGCGAGCTCAAGGGCGCCTCGAAAGGCATGTATGAATCCATGAGCGAGAAACAGCTCGAAGAGTTCGCCGAGACCAAGCGCAAGGGCTTGCCGAACAAGAAGAGCTGATTCAACCGCTTCAGCCTCTATGCGCGATCGCTCGCAGGGCACGGCGACCTGCAGTCCCTAACAGCCTCCAGCACGCGAGAATCCATTCCCGCTTTGCAGTGGAGCGCTGCGAGGCCGCCCGCCGTGCATAAAAGCCGATATCGATCGAGCCGTCATGGTGGCGGCGGATTTGCTCTTCGTGGTTCATCTGGAGGGCTCCCTTTTGATGTCCTCAACCTATGAGTTTGCGCCAATCCCGCTTGACCGCCGGCTTGCGGTTCGCTTGTCTTTTGCTTGCCAATCACGCAATTCGACAGGCCCGGAGCATCATGCGGTATCGGTTTGGCCAGTGTGAGTTGGTGCCCGAAACCCGCGAATTGCTCGTCGCCGGGGCTGCTGAGCCCGTTGAGCCGCAGGTCTTTGATCTGATCCACTTCCTCGTCCGCGAACGGGCGCGCGTCATCACCACCGACGAACTGATCGCAGCGATATGGGGTGGCCGGATCGTCTCCGATTCAGCGATCGCCGCCAGGATCAGCGCTGCCCGCGCGGCTATTAGCGATGACGGCGAGCGCCAGACCTGGATCAAGACCATCCGCGGGCGCGGTTTTCGTTTCGTGGGGGCGGTAGATGAGGGGCCACAACCAAAGGCAGCGACCGATCGAGCCGAGCCCGACCAACTTGCCCGGCAGCGGATCGCGTTCTGCCGCTCGCGGGACGGAACCCGCATTGCCTACGCCGTCAGCGGTAGCGGCTATCCCGTGCTGAAGGTCGGACATTGGTTGACGCATCTCGAACACTACACGCGCAGTCCGGTCTGGCGGCCTTTTTACGACCGGCTCAACCAGAGCTTTTTGCTGGTTCGCTACGATCAGCGCGGCAACGGCCTGTCCGACTGGGATGTGGCCGATTTTTCGTTCGACCGCTTTGTCGAGGACATCGAGGCCGTCGTCGAAGCGGCCGGTCTCGAACGTTTTGCACTGCTCGGCATGTCGCAGGGGGCGCCCATCGCGATTGCCTACGCCGCTCGCTATCCCGAGCGGGTCAGTCATCTGGTCCTCTATGGCGGCTATGAGAAAGGCCGGCTGCTCAGAGGATCAGCCAGCGAGCGGGAGCAGGGCGAAGCGATTTTGACCTTGATCCGCCACGGCTGGGGAAAGCCTGGAAGCCCGTTCATCAATGCGTTCACGTCGATGTTCATCCCGGACGGCACCAAGGAGCAGATCGACGCGCTCGTTGATTTGCAGCGGCTGACCACGTCGCCGGAAAATGCTGCCCTGCTGCGCGCCGCGGTTGACCGGTTCGACGCCAGCGCCGAGGTGGGAAAGGTCGCGGTGCCGGCGCTTGTCCTTCATTCGCGGGACGATGGCGTGCAGCCGCTGGAGCAGGGCCGCCAGCTCGCCGCGAACATTCCGGGTGCGGAGTTCGTCATGCTGGAAAGCCGCGATCACATCATCCTTTCGCAGGAACCGGCGTGGCCGGTGCTGTTCGGCGAGATCGAACGCTTCATCGGCGGTGGCGACGCCAAGCGTTGACTTTCCGGGCGGCTTGGCCTATCTCGCCGCCAACGCCGGGCCGAAACGCCCGGTGTTTTCATTGACGTGTCCCGTGGATTTTTCCGCAAAGCGTGCGTGGGAAATCCTGTCAGGCCTCGAAAACGGAGGCCAGAGGAGGGCGCGTTTCCTTCACTCGAAACATGAGGTTTCGGGTGTAATTGTTTGAAAGGGAATGCGAATGAGCAAGCGCGAATCCGCGAAATTTAAGATCGACCGCCGTCTCGGCGAAAATATCTGGGGTCGTCCGAAGTCCCCGGTCAACAAGCGCGAATATGGTCCGGGCCAGCACGGCCAGCGCCGCAAGGGCAAGATGTCGGACTTCGGTCTGCAGCTGCGCGCCAAGCAGAAGCTCAAGGGCCATTACGGCGACATTTCGGAAAAGCAGTTCCGCAAGACCTATGACGAGGCGAACCGCCGCCGCGGCGACACGTCGGAGAACCTGATCGGCCTGCTGGAATCGCGGCTCGACGCGGTCATCTACCGTGCCAAGTTCGTGCCGACGATTTTTGCCGCCCGCCAGTTCGTCAATCACGGCCATGTCAACGTCAACGGCCGGCGTACGAACATCGGTTCGTACCGCTGCAAGCCGGGCGATGTGATCGAGGTGCGCGAGAAGTCGAAGCAGCTCGTGATCGTGCTGGAGTCGGTGCAGCTCGCCGAGCGTGACGTGCCGGACTATATCGATGCAGACCACAACAAGATGACCGCGACCTTCGCGCGCGTTCCAGGCCTGGCCGACGTGCCGTACGCGGTGCAGATGGAACCGAACCTGGTGGTCGAGTTCTACTCGCGCTAGTCGGATGGTTTCAGGGTTTCAGAAAAGGCCGCGCGGTTTGCGCGGCCTTTTTCTTTGCGCCATGAAGCGCTAGGAATCGGGCATGAACCTTCAGCTCCCAGTCGATGAGATCGTGCCCGACATATCTTCGGCGCCAGCGCTCTTTCGCGACGCGCCATCCTCGCTGGAGTTCAACAAGCTGCGCAAGCGGCTGGTGCGCACCACTCGCCAGGCGATCGATGATTTTGCCATGGCGAAGCCCGGTGACCGCTGGCTCGTCGCGCTATCCGGCGGCAAGGATTCTTATGGCCTGCTTGCGATCCTGATCGATCTGAAATGGCGTGGCGTGCTGCCGGTCGACCTGCTCGTGTGCAATCTCGATCAGGGCCAGCCAGGCTTTCCGAAGCACATCCTGCCGGAGTTTTTGACTCGCCACGGTATTCCGCACCGGATCGAGTACCGTGACACCTATTCCATCGTCACCGACAGGATCCCCGAGGGCAACACCTACTGCTCGCTCTGTTCGCGGCTGAGGCGCGGCCACCTCTATCGCATCGCCCGCGAGGAGGGTTGCTCGACGCTGGTGCTCGGCCACCACCGTGAGGACATCCTCGAGACGTTCTTCATGAACCTCTTCCATGGCGGGCGGCTCGCCGCCATGCCGCCGAAACTGCTCAACGACGAGGGCGACGTGATGGTGGCGCGGCCGCTCGCTTATTGCGCCGAGGCCGACCTTGCGAAGTTCGCGGAAGGCATGGCCTTCCCGATCATCCCCTGCGATCTCTGCGGCAGCCAGGAAGGCCTGCAGCGCAACGCGATGAAGGCGATGCTCGATGAGATCGAGAAAAAGATGCCCGGCCGCAAGGACACGATGATCCGCGCGCTCGGCAACATCCGGCCGAGCCAGATGCTCGACCGGAAGCTGTTCGATTTCGCGGGGCTCAGTGCCCCTGTGGCTGAGGCGTAACGCCGAACAGTTTTCCGCGCTCGCCGATCACGACGAGGATCAGGCTGAGCAGCCCAAACCCGAAGAAGCCCGCGGCCAGCGGCGTGGTGGTGCCGTCGAACGCTTGGCCGAGCAGCGCGCCCATGATGCCGCCGCCAAGCGTCTGGATGAAGCCCTGAACCGAGGATGCCGAGCCGGCGATGTGGCCGAGCGGCTCCATAGCGATCGCGTTGAAGTTCGAGCCGATCCAGCCGAACGGGAACATGGCGCACGCAAACAGCGCGACAAAGGCGACGAGCGGCAGCTCGCCGTTCAGCGACCACAGAAACCAGACGAGCGACACCAGCGTGAACATCACCACCGCGCCGTGCGACAGGCGCCGCATGCCGAACCGCTTCACGAAGCGTGAGTTGAGGAAGGACGACAGCGCCATCATGCCGGCGATGCCGGCGAAGATGATCGGGAACATGACGCCGAGATCATAGATGCCGACATAGATCTGCTGCGCGGAGTTGATGAAGCCGAACAGCGAGCCGAACACCACCGTCGAGGCGAGCGTGTAGAAGAGCGACGTGCGATTGCTGAGCACGATGCCGAATGCCTGCCAGATCGCCGCCAGCGTGAACGGCCGGCGGTCTTCCGGATGCTGCGTCTCCGGCAGACGCAAGTAGGCCCAGGCCGTGATGGCCGCGCCCAGCAATCCCATGGCGACGAAGATGAAGTGCCAGTTGCCGAGTGACATCAGGATCTGGCCGAGCGACGGCGCGATGACGGGGATCACCATGAAAACCATGAAGATCAGCGACATCACTTCCGCCATCTGCCTGCCGCCGAAACGGTCGCGCACCACCGACACGGCGATGACGCGCGTCGAGGCGGCGCCGACGCCCTGCAGGAAGCGCAGCGCCAGCAGCGTCTCGAAGTTCGGTGCGAATGCCGCGGCGATCGCGGCGATCACATAGATGCTCAGTCCGAACAGCAGCGGCGCACGCCGGCCGAAGCGGTCGGACGCCGGGCCGTAGGGCAGGAGGGCCGCCGCCATGCCGGCGAAATAGGCCGAGATGACGAATTGACGGTGGTTTTCCTCCTGCACGCCAAGACTAGCGCCGATCTCCTGAAGACCGGGCAGCATGATGTCGATCGCCAGTGCATTCAGCGCCATCAGCGCCGCGGCAAGCGAGATGAACTCCCAGCGGGCGAGAGGGAATTGCTTCTCCGTCTCGCGAACGGAAACTTGCTGATCCATGGCAGCGTCCCAACAGGCTTGAAAATGAAATGCGCCGGACCGAGCCGGCGCACCGTGATGAACGGCCCCGGAACGCGCCGGAGCCTATGCGGTTCAGAAAAAAGTCAGGCCGCGCGGGCGCTGACGCCTTTTTCGGCCATGAAGGACTGGAGTTCGCCCGCCTGGAACATCTCGCGGATGATATCGCAGCCGCCGACGAATTCGCCCTTTACATAGAGCTGCGGGATGGTCGGCCAGTTCGAGTATTCCTTGATGCCCTGGCGAAGCTCGTTCGACGTGAGCACGTTCACGCCTTTGTAGTCGACGCCAAGATAGTCGAGGATCTGCACGACCTGACCCGAGAAACCGCACTGCGGAAAGCCCGGCGTGCCCTTCATGAACAGCACGACGTCCTGGCTCTTCACTTCGCTGTCGATGTAGTCGTTGATTCCGGTCATGGCCAAATCCTCTCGCACCCGGCTTTCGCCGAATGTTGATATGAACACAGGTAAACCCTGAAACGAGTCGATACAAGGGCGGAAAACTGGACCAGCGGTCCAGTCAAAGGCCTTCAGCGCCGTGCAGAGCCGCGTCTCAGCGACTTCTTGTGAGACCTGGTACGTGCCGCAACCCGCCGTTTTTGGGCGGTTGAGCGCGTCCGGGTCGATTTCCTGCGGCTGGTCGACCGGCGGGCCGGCCGCAGCAGCTTTTCGATGCGAGACAGCGTGTCGGTGGCGGTTCTGCGCCGCCTGCGGCGGGTTCGCCCCCGCGTTCCGGTGGTCTTTTTCAGGATTTCCTGCAACGCGGCGTCGACGACGCCTTTCACCAGATCGTTGACGATGGACATGACTGTCAGTCCGGCGCGCTTGTCTGCAGCGCGAGGGCATGGAGGACGCCGCCCATATTGCCCTTCAGCGCCTCATAGACCATCTGATGCTGCTGCACGCGGCTTTTGCCGCGAAACGCCTCCGCCACGACTTCGGCGGCGTAGTGATCGCCGTCGCCCGCGAGGTCGCGGATCGTCACCCTGGCGTCCGGAATGCCTTCCTTGATCAGCCGTTCGATTTCGTGTGCGTCCATGGCCATGGCAATGCGTCTCCAGTTCGCGAACTATGCGAACTCGAGAGCACCCGGTCAACCGAACGAACGAATGGCGATCAGGTTTTCCGGACGATCCCTCGATCGCCCGGCCGGGCGCCGCCTGACACGTTCGCGTGTTCGACCGGTGCGGCGCGCCGGCCACAAGATCACCCGGCCGGCGGCACGCCGGTCATCCACACCATTGCAGCCTGCGTTTGCTGGCCCCGCCAAGGTTTTCGTGACCGCCGCCAGAATGCGGAAGCACAGGGAAAGACGCGCCGCTTCGACCCGGCTGTCGCAATCGGCAGCCTCTGGCATCGACGCCAGCAGCTCGACCGCTAGGGCAGGGTGGAGTGCGTCGATGACGAACTCCACCGCCACGCGCTCCGCCGGACGCAGAAACCAGAGTGCGAGCAAGCAGACAGGGTGGGACCGGCGGGAAGCATGCTCCGCAAGCTGTGCCAGCGCGAGCAACCGGGCGGCGATGCGGCTGAGCGCGTCGCTGTCGTCCCTGGCTGTCCCGTATGCGCGCATTGCAACCTCCGTCGGTGGGCATTGTAGACGGATTTCGCGGCTTGTCTAGGAAAATTTTCCTGGATACATACGTGGCAAAGCAGGGCTGATTCATTGCAGCGGGATTGCGTGACAGGCCGGGAAGCCCGATAAGAGCAACTTATGCGGGCTAGCGATGTTATAAGGGCGGGAAAGACAGATGAGTCGGTCGGCGCGTGGAGCGACGACAAGCTAAAAGCGAAGGAGTTTCCTCTTTCTAAGAAAAGAGGGCAGGCCTTCCCACTTTCCCGTCGATACAGGTGGCAGATCATCTGTTTCAAGGCATGCGGACGCAGCTATAGAGTGTTGGTGGCTTATCACACGCTTCTACCCGAGTTCATTACTGTGCTTGCTGAAGACGTCATGAAGGACTGCAAAGTGCTGGCTCGCTGGGAGTTCCACGGCTCGCATGGTGGCTGGCATGTGCACGCCAACTGTGGCGATACAGACGGGTTGACGAAGGGTGTTGTGAAGCCAGCAGGCGTCCAGCGCATTCCTGCCAAAGGGTCCTACCATCGTCACACGAAATTGCTTAACGATGGGCATGTTATGGATGATGGGGTGGCCCATGTGATCGCCTGCGGCCTTGTCCGCATTGCTCATCACGTGGGTATATTTGATCAAGACGCGGTGCCATGGAGCTAAAGGCGCGCATATGCAAGGCATTCTGCGAAGGCGTTCAAGTGACGTCCTTCGACGGTGGACTTGCGATCGGTACGCCCTACACAAACTTCGTGACGGGCGACTCAATTGGCATTTATGCGCTGGGTCCGATGGCTGGCACTTATCGCCTTGTCGATAATGCTCTGACCATTTCCTTCCTGGAAGCTGAGGGCGTTTCGTTCGAAGCCGCAAGCCGCCGCGAAGCGCTGTCCCAAATTCTTGATCAGCATGGCGCTCAGTACGACGAGGACATGGGCGAGGTCTTCAAGGACGGCATCACTGAGGAAGATCTACCAAGCGCTGTGCTCGAATTTTCCGCGCTTCTTCTGAGGCTAAATGACTTACTGCTGATGACCATCGAGCGTGTGAAAAACGCATTTGAGGATGATGTTCGTGTTGCGCTCAGGGCTGAAATGGACAAGCGCCTGATCAAGTATGTCGAAGGCCAGCCTGCTTCTCCCAAGCTGACAGACATAACGCCCGACATGGTATTCTATCCACTTAAGCGCGATCCGGTTGCCCTGTTCATTGTGACAAATGAGTCCAAGCTTTGGCAGGCCATGCTCTTGAGGATGATCGCGGATAAAGAGGGCGAGCCATTGTCGCTCGTGGCGATTATTGAATCCGACAATTCTGTGAGCCAAAAAGTCCGCTTACAGGCGGACAATAAGCTGGACGCGGTGCCGCGCTACAAAGGTGGGCCTGAAGACTCAATCCAAAGGATCACGCGCGTCATCGTCGGCAACGAAGCCGCGACAATCCACTAAGGATCAAGGCAAGCGTTTCAGCGAAACGGTGCGGCGCATGCTGGCAACGCCGGCCCGAAAGCATACCGACGAAAAGGTCAAAACCTAGTCGAACTTCTTCTTCATGAAAGCGATAAGCCTTCGTGCCTTCTGCTTAAGTGCGATCGGCTTCACCAATCCTGCGAGAAGTGAGGCGCTTGCCTTCGATGTTCGCGAGCAATTGGTTGTGGCGTCGGTATCGTCGATACCTAGAGCGGTGCGGCGATTGTAGCGGAAATCGAACTCCGCCGGATAACTCAGACGGTGAGTTTCGCCCCCGACTGGCTCAGCTTTCCATGAACCGCGGGAACCAGCCCTCGTAAGCTTCCTTTAGCTTCGCGATCGGGATGCGGGTGTGGTCGCCGAGCTTCAATTCGGTGCCGCCCGTCGTGCCGACCCAGGGCGCGAAGATGCCAAGCGCCTCGGCTTCCTTCCACAGATCGAGGATTTCCTCCTCCTGCGGATCGAGATTGATCGAGACGAGGTAGCGGCCCTGGTCTTCAGCGAAGAAGAACGGGATCGGATCGTCCTCGGCCGGACCGGGCACGTCGCAGCCAATGCCCGACGCCATCGCCATCTCGGCGACCGCCACCGCAAGGCCACCATCGGAAATGTCGTGAACCGCGGTCGCCACGCCGTCGCGGATGAGCTTGCGCACCCAGTCGCCGACGCGCTTCTCGTGCTCGAGGTCGACCGGCGGCGGCGGGCCGTCGGTGCGACCGTGAATGTCGCGCATGTAGATCGACTGCGACAGATGGCTTGGCCATGCACGCGGCGCGCCGACATGCAAAACAACTTCGCCTGCGCGGGCGAAGCCGATGCGCGCCATCTTCGACCAGTCGCGGATCAGGCCGACGCCGCCGATGGTCGGCGTCGGCAGGATGCCGCGCCCGTTGGTCTCGTTGTAGAGCGAGACATTGCCGGACACGATCGGGAAACCGAGCGCGCGGCATGCATCGCCGATGCCCGTCACGGCGCGCGCGAACTGGCCCATGATCTCGGGCCGTTCAGGATTGCCGAAGTTGAGGTTGTCGGTCGCCGCCAGCGGCTCCGCGCCCGTCGCCGTCAGGTTGCGCCAGCATTCAGCGACCGCCTGCTTGCCGCCTTCATACGGATCGGCCTCGCAATAGCGCGGCGTCACGTCCGACGAGAAGGCGAGCGCCTTCGTCGGGTGCCCATCGACGCGCACGACGCCGGCGTCGCCGCCCGGCCGCTGCAGCGAGTTGCCCTGGATCAGCGTGTCGTACTGTTCGTAGACCCAGCGGCGCGAGGACAGGTCCGGGCCGCCGAGCAGTTTCAGCAGCGCTTCGCCGATGTCGGCCTGCGGGATGTCGTTCGCGGCAAGCGGCGCGCGTTTTGCCGGCTCCACCCAGGGGCGATCGTATTCGGGCGCCTGGTCGCCGAGATCCTTGATCGGCAGGTTCGCGACCTCCTCGCCCTGATGCATGACGCGGAAGCGCAGATCGTCGGTCGTTTCGCCGACGATGGCGAAGTCGAGACCCCATTTGCGGAAGATCGCCTCGGCTTCCTGTTCCTGCTCGGGCCGGAGCACCATCAGCATGCGCTCCTGGCTTTCCGACAGCATCATCTCGTAAGCCGACATGCGCTCCTCGCGCACCGGCACCTTGTCGAGGTCGAGCAGGATGCCGAGGTCGCCCTTGGCGCCCATCTCGACGGCCGAGCAGGTGAGGCCCGCCGCGCCCATGTCCTGGATCGCGATGACCGCGCCCGACGCCATCAGCTCGAGGCAGGCTTCCAGCAGGCATTTCTCGGTGAACGGATCGCCGACCTGCACGGTCGGGCGCTTTTCCTCGATCTTGTCGTCGAACTCGGCCGACGCCATTGTCGCGCCGCCGACGCCGTCACGGCCGGTCTTGGCGCCGAGGTAGACGACCGGCAGGCCGACGCCTTCGGCCTTCGAGTAGAAGATCGCATCGGTCTTCGCGAGGCCGGCGGCAAAGGCGTTGACCAGGCAGTTGCCGTTGTAGCGCGCGTCGAAGTTCACCTCGCCGCCGACCGTCGGCACGCCGAAGGAATTGCCGTAGCCGCCGACGCCGGCGACGACGCCTGCCACGAGATGCCTGGTCTTGGGGTGATCGGGCGCGCCGAAGCGCAGCGCGTTCATCGCCGCGATCGGCCGCGCGCCCATGGTGAAGACGTCGCGCAAGATGCCACCGACGCCGGTAGCCGCGCCCTGATACGGCTCGATATAGGAGGGGTGGTTGTGGCTCTCCATCTTGAAGACCACGCAGTCGCCGTCGCCGATATCGACCACGCCGGCATTCTCGCCCGGCCCCTGAATCACCTGCGGTCCGGTCGTCGGCAGGGTGCGCAGCCACTTCTTCGAGCTCTTGTAGGAACAATGCTCGTTCCACATGGCCGAGAAGATGCCGAGTTCGGTGAAGCTCGGCTCGCGGCCGATCAGGCCAAGGATGCGCTGGTATTCATCGGGCTTGAGACCATGCGCCGCAATGAGTTCGGGCGTGATCGGGATGGTGTTCGGGATCGTCATATCGGCTGCGGCGGCTCCGGGGAGGGCGTGTCAGGGCTGGCGCTCAGCGCTCCATAGCGCAGCAGAGTGCACTGCAACAACCATCAAGCCGGGAAAAGTGCGGCTATCTACAGATCGCGTCGCGCCGCGACCGGCTCAACCGAAGCTGTCGTACCCCGCGCAGGCATTGTCGAGCAGGCGGCGCAGCGTCGAGAAGCCGCGCAAGGCGTCGGCGCGGGTCGGAACCGAGGTGAAGCCGATCCGCGTGCGGTGGAACGTCTGCTCCGTCCGGCCGGGCTTGTACTCGTCCTCGTCGTCGACCAGCACGCCCTCATTGGCGGCTGCGTTCTTGAAGGTGGTGGACAGCCACGGCTCCGGCAGTTTCAGCCAGAGGAAGGGAGCGGCCGGATTGGAGGCGAACTCATAGCCGTCGAGGATTTCCCTGGCCGCGGCTTCGCGAACCGCGATTTCCTCGCGGACCTTTGCCCGGATCGTGTCGGCATGGCCTGCATTCACAAGCTGGGCTGCAAGCTCGGCAAGCAGGAAGGGCATGCCGCCCGTCACCATCTTGTGCGCGGTTTGCACGCGCGGCGCGAGGTGCGACGGGCAGGCGACCCAGCCGGCGCGGACGCCGGCCGACACCGCCTTGGACAGGCCGCCGACGTGAAACGTGCGCTCCGGGGCGAACGAGACCAGCAGCGGCGGCTGCTCCTTCAGCATCACGCCGTAGATCGAATCCTCGATCAGCCAGACATTGTATTTGCGGGCAATCTCGGCGATCGCCTTGCGGCGCTCGAGCGACATGACGCCGAGCGTCGGGTTCTGGATCGACGGCATCAGGAAGGCGATCTTGGGATGCTGCTGCGCGCAGAGCCGCTCGAAATCGTCGGGATCGCAGCCCTGCTCATCGCTCCCGACAATGATGCTGCGGCGGCCAATCAGGTTCACGCTGCGCGAGATCGAGGAGTAGGTGAGCCGCTCGAAGACGACCTTGTCGCCCGGCACGGTAATCGCCGAAATCACCGCCATCACGGCAGCGTGGACGCCAAGGGTGGGCACGACGTTTTGCGGTTCGGGCTTCCAGTCGCCATGGGCGAGCCAGCGGCTGCCCGCCTCGCGCCAGTGCCGGGGCCAGTTGCGCGTATAGTCGATCAGCTCGAAGGGATGCGCCTTCGTGATCCCGGCGATCAGGTTTTCGACAACTGCGCTCTGGCCGACATCCGGTGCCGACGTCGAATCCATCCTCAGCTTGGGACTTGGTGCGACGTCGATCGCCGGCTTTTCCGATTGCCTCGATGGCGCGGGGGCAGTGACAGGTTCGACGTGGTCACGCCCCAGCACAAAGGTGCCGCGTCCGACTTCGCCGCTCACCAGCCCGCGTTCACGCACGAGAGCGTAAGCGCGGCCGACGGTGCCGATCGTGACGCCGATGTCATAGGCCAGATCCCGCTGCGGCGGCAGTTTCGCCCCGGCCGGCAGCACGCCGCCAGAGATGTCGTGTTCGATCGTATCGGCGAGCCGCATATAGAGCGGACCGGTGCCGGCGGAGAGGTCGGGAAGCCAATTTGTCATAGTGACAATTTCTTACATTGCACCCTTACAAGAGTCAAGGCATACAGATTGTACCGACACAAGTTTGGGTGACGGGCACCAAAGGAGAGAGCAATGAGCACAATCGGTACAACTGGCTCGCACGCAGCGCGCGGCAGCCATTCACTGCTGAGCACGATCGAGTGGTTTGAGGGTATGCTGGAGCGCCGGCGCAGCCGGATCGCGTTGATGGAGATGAGCGAAGCGCAGCTCAAGGATATCGGTGTTTCCCGCGCCGAGGCATTCGGCGAGGCCAACCGTCCCTTCTGGAAATAGACATCGATGGTATCGGTAGGGGCAATAGTGGGACGACGATGTCCCGATTTCGCAACCTTCTGAACGGCCGCTCATCTGGGCGGCCGTTTCGTTTTCAGGCAGCCGTTCCGCAGTCGCTCGAGCCGGACGCCCATCGTGACACATCGGCGGATATGCGCGCACCGAGCGGTTCCGACATCAGCGGCCCAAACGTCTCGACGCTGCTCGAATTGCCGCGCGCCTGAACGACCAGCAGGGGCAGGCCGCCATAGTTTTTTGCCGGCACCAGCAGGATGCGCGGATTGCCGGAGAACGAGTTCAGCTCGTTGGCCATCCGGTACGACTTGAACGCCTTGTCCTTGCTGGCGAACCAGCATTTGTGCGCGGCGATCGCCACCTGCTCCATCGTCCGCAGCGCGGCACTCTTTCCCGAAGCGGGAGCGGATGGTTTGGGCGACGGCTGGCACGCGGCGAGCATGCCGAGGCAGGCAAATGCGGCGAGGCGAATCGGTTTCATGCGGCCTGTATGCCGCGAGGCGCGGTCAGGCCGCAATGCCAAGCGCGCTTTCGAACAGCGCCCGGCCATCGCGGCCGCCATGCGCATCCTCGATCAGGTTTTCCGGATGCGGCATCAGGCCGAGCACATTGCCCTTGGCGCTGACGATGCCGGCGATGTCGTTGATCGAGCCGTTCGGGTTGGTGCCGTCGGCGTAGCGAAACACCACCTGGCCTTCGCCCTCGAGACGGTTCAGCGTCTCGGGGTTCGTGAAAAAGTTGCCGTCGTGATGCGCCACCGGGCTGCGGATGATCTGACCGGGCTTGTAGTTGCGCGTGAAGGCCGTATTCGCATTGGCGATTTCGAGCTTCACCTCGCGGCAGACGAATTTCAGCGAGGTGTTGCGCATCAGGGCGCCCGGCAGCAGGCCAGCCTCCAGCAGGATCTGGAAGCCGTTGCAGACGCCGATCACCATCACGCCTTTGTCGGCCTTCTCCTTGACCGCCTGAAGGATAGGCATGCGGGCCGCGATCGCGCCGCAGCGCAGATAGTCGCCATAGGAAAAGCCGCCGGGAATAACGATCAGGTCAACGTCGGGAATGTCCGTGTCTGTCTGCCAGACCGTGGCCGGTTCCGTGCCGGAAATCTTGGTCAACGCCGCGATCATGTCGCGGTCGCGATTGAGGCCGGGCAGGAGGACGACGGCGGATTTCACGTCAGCGGATCTCCACCGCGTAGTTTTCGATCACGGTGTTGGCGAGGAGCTTGTCGCACATCGCCTTCAAATCAGCCTCGGCCTTCGCTTTGTCGCCGCCGTCGATTTCGAGGTCGAAGACCTTGCCCTGGCGCACGGAATTCACGCCGCCAAAACCCAGCGTGCCGAGCGCGCCCTCGATCGCCTTGCCTTGCGGGTCGAGCACGCCGTTCTTCAAAGTGACGGTGACGCGGGCCTTGATCACGCTCAAAATTGCTCCGGAATTGACTGGACCTGAAGACTTCAGTGCGGCTTGCCTTTCGGCCCGTCGCTTGACGCGACAAGTACTGGGCCGGTTGGCCGCGGCGGTTCGTTCTCGTTCATGATGCCGAGGCGGCGCGCCACTTCCTGATAGGCTTCCACCAGCCCGCCCATGTCGCGGCGGAAGCGGTCCTTGTCCATCTTTTCCTGGGTGGTGACGTCCCACAGCCGGCACGAGTCGGGCGAAATCTCGTCGGCGACGACGATGCGCATCATGTCGCCTTCGAACAGCCGGCCGCATTCGATCTTGAAGTCGACGAGCTGGATGCCGACGCCGAGGAAAAGACCGGAGAGGAAATCATTGACGCGGATGGCGAGCGCCATCACGTCGTCGATCTCCTGCGGAGACGCCCAGCCAAAGGCCGTGATGTGTTCTTCCGACACCATCGGATCGTCGAGCGCATCGGCCTTGTAGTAGAATTCGATGATCGAGCGCGGCAGCACAGTGCCTTCCTCGATGCCGAGGCGCTTGGCCAGTGAACCGGCGGCGATGTTCCGCACCACCACCTCGAGCGGGATGATCTCGACTTCCTTGATCAACTGCTCGCGCATGTTCAACCGCCGGATGAAATGGGTCGGGATGCCCATGCGGTTCAGATGGTTGAAGATGTGCTCGGAAATGCGGTTGTTGAGCACGCCCTTGCCGTCGACGATCTCGTGTTTCTTCTTGTTGAAAGCGGTCGCGTCGTCCTTGAAAAACTGGATCAGCGTGCCCGGTTCCGGACCCTCGTAAAGGATCTTGGCCTTGCCTTCGTATATGCGTCGGCGAGTCTTCATTTTGATTGGTCTCTGATTTCGGGAGCAGGGTTCATGCGACCGGTTCTCCCTTGCTGCGCGGCAAAATGCTGCGGCGCGGTGGCTGTCAGCCGGTCTGTAGCGCAATCGATGGGCGCGCTCAATGTGCATTTCCCGGCAATCAACCGGTTTGAGCCCGCCAAATGCCGCAGCGCAATGCGGCTACAACGTATTGACCCGGCTTTGTCCTTTTGGTTTCTCGTTACCAGCCACATATAGGGTTTGCCACTACGGCCAGACAGCCCCGGAGGGATTGCCATGACGAATATGAAGGACCGCCAGGAAGGTTTCGAACGCAAGTTCGCCATGGACGAGGAGCTCCGCTTCAAGGCCACCGCCCGCCGCAACAAGCTACTCGGGCTCTGGGCGGCTGAAAAACTCGGCAAATCCGGCGCGGATGCCGAGGCATATGCCAAGGAGGTCGTGAAGTCGGATTTCGAGGAGGCCGGCGATGACGACGTCTTCCGGAAAGTCCGTAAGGACTTCGACGCCGCGGGCGTCGATCAGTCCGACCACCAGATCCGACGCACGATGGAAGAGCTTCTCGCAACGGCTGTCGCGCAGATACAAAACGGCTGATTAGCCGTCTGGTCCAACGAAACCGCCCGCTTCCGGGCGGTTTTTTGTTGCGCGCCGGACTGCTTTGGGTTGAATGCCCGACAGTTTCTTCGAGGGACATCCAATGGGTTTGCGAGATCGGCTTGAGGCCGGCGAGGTGCTTTTCACCGCCTGGTCGGGCGTTCCGGACACGATCGTGGTGGAACTTCTCGCGCTCCAGCCCTTCGACGCGGTGACGCTCGACATGCAGCATGGCGCGCATCACGAAGACAGCGTGGTACGCTGCATCCAGCCGATCTTGGCGGCAAAAAAGCCGGCGATCGTGCGCATTCCCGTCGGACGGTTCGACATGGCGAGCCGCGCTCTCGATTTCGGCGCCGACGCCGTCATCGGACCGATGATCAACTCGCTGGACGACGCCAGGCTCTTCGCCGCGGCAATGAAGTACCCGCCGCTTGGCGAGCGCTCCTGGGGACCGACGTTCGGCTTGCCGCGCCGCGGCGGTACGATGCCGGACTGGCTTGGCAAGTCGAACGACCGGACGCTCTCCTTCGCGATGGTCGAGACGCGCGCGGCGCTGGCGCTGGTCGATGGCATTCTCGATACGCCGGGCATCGACGGCATTTTCCTCGGTCCCGCCGATTTCTCCATCGCCTGGACGAACGGCGCGTCGGTCAATCCGCGCAATGAGGATATGATGGGCGCCGTCGAGGACGTGGCGCGGCGCACCCGCGCCAAGGGCAAATTCGCCGCAATCTATCTCAGCGAGCCCTCGGACAGCGCGAAGCTCGCGTCCTGGGGCTTCCAGCTCTTCGCGTTTGGCCAGGAAGTGCAGCTTTTCGCCCGTGGCGCCGAAGCGATCCTCACCCCGGCGCGAGACGCGCTCGCTTAGCTCAGCCGCGACAGGAACTGCGCGAAGGCCATTGAGCCTTCCGGCCACGGTCCATAACCGGCGTCGGAATTGATATGGCCGGCTTCGCCCGCATCGATGAAAAGCGACCCCCACGCCGCAGCAATGTCTTCCACGACATCGTACGAACTGAACGGGTCGTTGCGGCTGGCCACGACGATCGACGGGAAAGGCAAGGGATCGCGCGGATAGGGGCCGAACGTCATCAAATGTTTGGGCCGGATTTCCGGGTTGGCGACGTCCGGCACGGCGACCAGAAAGGCGCCCGCAACGCGGTTCTTGAATAGCGGCACTGCCTGGACGACGGTTGCGACGCCAAGCGAGTGCGCCACGATCACGACCGGTTTCGTCGCCTCGTTCACGGCGTCGGCGACCCGCGTCACCCAGTCCTCGCGGACCGGCTTCGACCATTCCTCCTGCTCGACACGGCGGGCGGTCGACAGTTTCGTCTCCCAGCGGCTTTGCCAATGCTCCGGCCCGGAATTGGTGTAGCCGGGCACGATCAGAATATCTGCATCCTTCACTTTCATGGCGCGCATGTAGCGAGCGGTCGCCGAAGGAGCAAGTTCGGTACGATCCATTGAACAGGGTGTTCGCTTTTTTGTGACTTGTGTGAACAATCGCGAAGGCCGATCTATGGTGGCAAAGAGGCGCGGCGCGCCCGGCGGAGATTGCCTGATGAACATCACCAGACGTACGCTTGTCGGCGCGGCCGGCGCGATTGCACTCGAGAGAACGGCGGGCGTGGCCCGCGCGGAGACTGAGATGACGGAACAGCTTCCCTTTGCAGCCGATGCGCCGGTGAGCGTCAGCCATGTAGGCATCAAGGCCAAGGACGTTGAAAACGTCGCGGCCTATTACCGGAATGCGGTCGGTCTGCAAGACGTGTCGCGTCGGCCCGGCGCGATCGTGCTTGGCGCGGGTGGACGTCCGCTGCTCGAAATCGAGGAGTTCACATTGGCGCGCCCGGATGATCCGAAGAGCGCCGGGCTCTATCACACCGCCTTCCTGCTGCCGGCGCGGCCTGACCTAGCACGCTGGGCGCGCCGGGCGATCGATCTGCAGATACCGGTGGTCGGTGCGTCCGACCACTCGGTCAGCGAGGCGATCTATCTGACCGACCCGGAAGGCAATGGCATCGAGATCTATGCAGACCGGCCGAAAACGAGCTGGGGCTGGGACGGCGACCGCGTGAAGATGGGAACAGTGGCGCTCGATGTCGGCAATCTGCTCGGCGAGCTGAAGCCGGACGATGCCGGCTGGCGGGGCGCGCCGGACAACTCCATCGTCGGCCATGTGCATCTGAGAGTTGGCGATACGGCGGAAGCTGAAAAGTTTTGGAACAATGAGCTCGGCTTCGACACCGTGGCGCAATACGGCAAGCAGGCGGTGTTCCTGTCGACCGGCGGCTATCACCACCATGTCGGCGCGAACTCCTGGCAGAGCCAAGGCGCCAAGGAGCGCGACGCAGACCGCACCGGCCTTTCCTATGTCGTCTTCAACGCGAAGGGCGCGGCCGCGGAGAAGGTGGTCGAGGATCCGTGGGGCAATGTGATCCGGGTCGTACCGGCCTAAGGCCCGCGGGCTAACGCCCCTTCACGGCGCGGCGCTTGGCCTCGTCGATCAGCATGTTGGCGATCTGCATGCGGCGGATGGCGCGCTCGCGCATATGCGGCGGCAGGCGGTCGGGATGGTTCTTAAAAGCGAAGGCGCGACGGATGCGCGCGAATTCGGCGGCTGCCTTTGCAGCGTCGAGCTTCAATTCACGCGAAATGGCTTCCGGTTCGACCGGCAAGTCTTCAGGCGGCGTTTCCACCGCGGCAAACAGCGCCTCGATATCTTCCTCCGAAGCCATGTCGCGATATTCCGCGGCGACAGCCTCGCCGGATACCTTGATGCGGCCGGAGTGCAGTTCGTTGACGACCGACAGATAGTCGAACGGGATGGTCGGCCGCGCCGTGCCGTCGGATTCCACCTCGGCAGCGGCGATCAGTTCATCCAGCAGGGATGCAAAGTCACGGTGGGGTTGAACGCTCACGCAGCCTCCTTGCCCGCCCGAGCCTTTGATAGCAGCACTCTAGGGCGGGCGGGTTAACAAGCCGCGTTTTGGGTTGCGGACAATTTTAGCGATCGGCTCAAAAAAGCGGGCCGTACGGGAGAGTACGGCCCGAAGTTCGCCACGTAAGGCGAGGAAAACCGGCCAAAAAAGCCAGCCAAACAGCCACGGCTTCCGATTTCGGGAAGTTTCAGCCCGGCGAAAATTTTCTTCACGCAGGTCAGCCATGCGCATGCTGCACTGCACAAAAATCCGGAATCACCTACATTGGCGCCGGGAGGACGAACCGGAGCGAGACCAATGGGCTTCGTCACAGATCTGTTCTCCCGTCCCCGGCCGCGTCTTGAGACGCGCTATCGCGAGGCGCTTACCTTCCTCAACGCGCTCACGCCATCCGACCGCGCCGATATGGGGATCAAACCCTCGGATTTTCCGCGCATGGCGCGCGAAATGGCGCAGCGATAAACGACTGTCCGCAGCCGGCGAAGCGTCACAGACGCGCTGCAATCCATGTTAGAATCGGGAGAACACCGGAGTCGCCCGATGAGAATCGCCACCGCCCTTACAGCCCTCGTCCTGTCCTCCATCGCCGCGCTTGCGCAGGAGGAGCCGTATCTGGACGACCGTTCCAACGCCGAGACGCTGGTGCGTTCGCTCTACAATGCGATCGGCCGCAAGGAATATGCCCGCGCCTGGGACTATTTCGGCGAGCAGAAACCGTCGAAGAGCTTTGAGGACTTCCGCGAGGGCTATGCCGACACCGACCGTGTCGAGGTGGTGACAGGCGGGATCAGCGAAGAAGGCGCGGCGGGCAGCATCTTCTACAACATTCCGGTCGCCATTCGCGCCTCGACAGCGGACGGCGATTCCAGCATTTTTGCCGGCTGCTACACGGCGCGGCTGACCAGCCCGCAACTGCAGGAGCCGCCGTTCCGCGGGCTGCATCTGGAGAAGGGCAGCCTGAAGCTCGCCGAGGGCGAGCTTGGCGACGTGCTGCCAGCGAGCTGCGGCGATGGACCGCCGGCCGTGGCTCAGGATCCGGTCAAGGCGAAGGCCATGGCGATCTTCAAGGTGGCGTATAAAGACATCTGCCAGACGCTCGACGCTGACGCCGAGCCGAACGCGACGGAGCCGGAGGTCCACGAGATCAAATTCCGCTATCCCGACACGCCGGAAACGGATCCGGAGATGAAGCGCACGCTCTACAAATTCGGCTGCATCACCGGCGCCTACAATACCGGCGAGGTCTATTATATCGCCGACGATTTCGGCGAGGTGACGCAGGTGCAATTCGCCGAACCCGATCTCGACATCCGCTACCAGGACCCGGACGAACAGACGAAGCTGGACTCGATGACGATCATCGGCTGGGAGACGACGGACCAACTCGTCAATTCGTTCTATGACGAGAAGGAGAAGTCGCTGACGTCATGGGCGAAGTGGCGTGGCGTCGGCGACCAGTCCTCGACCGCGAAGTACATTTTCCGCGAGGGCCAGTTCACGCTCGTGCACTACGAGGTCGATCCGACCGCCGACGGCGAGATCAATGGCGAGGTCGTGGTCGATTTCGACACCGGGCCTTGATCAAGGTTTTGCCGACAGCATCCAGTTGAGGGTTGAGCGCCAGTCCGTCATGCGGATCGGCGTGCCGTGCGAGCCTGTCTCGAAGCGCACGAACTTCGCCGGGTAGCCGGGTTTCTTCGCGCGAATCGAGCGGAAGAAGGCTTCCTGCTTCTCAACCGCGAAGACCTTGTCGCTGCCGCCATGGCCGAAGAAGACGGGAACGCCTCGCTTGAATGCGGCGCTGGACAAAAAACTGTCGTCCCAGTGCGAGCCGAGCAGCAGCAGACCGCCGAGCTTTTTCGCGACCGATGCGTTCTTGGCGAGCTCCCAGCAGATCGCGCCGCCCATCGAGCCGCAGGCGACGAAGACCGGCGCGCCGGGCGACTGCGCGGCATAATGATCGATGACGGCTGCGACCTGGGCAGCACCTTTTGCGCCGAACTCGGTGAAGTCAGGCGTGACGTAGAGCCCGCCATTGCCCGCCATGAGATTCTTGATGCGGTTAAAATTGCCGCCGAAGGTGAAGTCGTCCATGCCCTGCTTGCGGCTGCCGCCCTGGCCGTAAATGTAGAGCGTGATGAATTTCGCTCCCGTGGTTTTCCCGACGACCATGTGACGGACCTCGCCAGCATCGGTGCGCAACGCCATGTCCTGCTGCTGATCACGCACGCCGAGCGAGACGTATTTGCGCTTGACGCGCCGCTCGGGGATTTCGTCGCGCTCGTTGATGTCGCGCAACTCCTGATAGTCGAGGGTGATGTGGTCGCCATTGTCGGCGGTGGCGAGAATGGCGGGGTAGGCGAAGAGGTCATCCTTGAAGGGCGCGAGTTCGGCGGCTGCCGCGGGGAGGGGGGTCAGCAGCGCGGCAAGGACAGTGGCAAGGCGAAAGATCATGCTCTCACAGAGATGAGGATTGTGTCGGCTATCGGGCACGTCGGTGCTGCCCCTCACCCTTACCCTCTCCCCGTGAGAACGGGGAGAGGGGTTCGTCACCGTTAACCCTGCAAGACGCCGCCGGCGGAGGCCATGGCTTCCGGCGTGTCGACATCGATGTCGGCGCCGGCGCCGATCTCGATGTCTATCACCGTGAGCCCGGTGGATTCGACGATATGGCGCGCGCCGGTGTCGCCTTCGAGCTGCGCGACGAGCGGAAAGACCGCGCGCGGCAGGATCACCGGATTGCCGCGCTTGCCATTGTTGACTGCGCGCACCACCGCGTGGCCGCCATTTTTCGCAAAGGCCGCAATCAGCGAGTCGAGATCGGCTGTGGTAATCTCCGGCATGTCGCCAAGCACGATCAGCGCGCCGCTGGTTTTGGATGAGAGTGCCGCGATGCCGGCCTTCAACGACGAAGCGAGACCGGTCGCGAAATCGCGGTTCGAGACCGTGCGAATGTCGAGGCCGGCAAGCGCAGCCTTGATGCGGTCTTCCTGATGGCCGGTGATGACGAAGGTGTCTGCCGCGCCGCTGGCGACGACACGCTCGGCGGTGCGGCGCACGAGCGGCTTGCCGTCGAAGAGCGCCAGCAGCTTGTTCGGCCCGCCCATGCGCCGCGAGCGGCCGGCGGCGAGAACGATGGCCTCGACACTGACAGGAGCTTCGCGCGCCTGCTCGCGCGGCTGCGGGCGGCTCGGAATTTCCATCAGCAACCCTCCGACACCCATGCCCGCGATGTCCATTGCGCTGACATCGATGCCCGCAATGAGGCGATCGAGCACCCAGTCGAACCCGTTCTCCTTCGGGCTGCGGGCGCAGCCCGGCGCGCCGAGCACCGGCTTGCCGTCCAGTGTGCCGAGCGCAATCAAGTTGCCCGGATCGACCGGCATGCCGGCGCGAATGACGTCGCCGCCGGCTGCACGGATCGCCGCGGGGATCACATCGTCCGGGTCGCTCATGGCGGACGCGCCAAAGAGCACGACCATGTCGGCATCGCGCGCCAGCGCGGTGATGGCTTCCGAGACAGCGCCCGCTTCGTGCGGCGTGCGGCGCTCGCCGATGACACGGCTCTCCGAGCGCGCCAGCCGCTGCTCGGTGATCTTCACCGTCTTGGCGAGCACGCTGTCCTTCACACCGGGCAGCACGGTCTGCACGATGCCGACCTTGTGCGGTCGGAACGGTTTGACCGAAAACGCTGGACGCCCCGTTGCGAGGGCTTTGACACGATCGACCAGCGCGCCGGCAACGGCGAACGGAATGATCTTAACCGTCGCGACCATCTGGCCTTTTTCGACGCGCGCATGTTCGGCGACGGTGGCGATGGTGATCGCCGGGTCGATCTGATTGATCGCGTCGATCAGCGCGCGGTCGACGACGAAGATGCCGGCCGCTCGCGCATGCAGGTTCACACGGCCGGTGGCGGCTGCTTTGATCTCGACTGCTTCGATGAGGAGCGCGTTGGCAATCGTGGTGGCGGCGTCGTCTTCGGAGAGATCGCCCGTGTCGAGGACGGCGGCGATGATCTCGCTGACGCCGGCGCGCTGAAGGTCGGCGATGTCCTCGCGTGTCAGGCGCAGCGCCTTCTTCAGCTTCCGCTCGCCGGCTACGGTCGCGTGCGCGAGGATCGCGCCCTCAGCCTCAGCAACCGGGATCGGTCCGAATTTCACGCCGCGGCGTCCTCGGCGCGCTCGATGCGGCGGGCACGCAGCGCGCCGACAATTTCGGCGAGGACGGCCACGGCGATTTCGGCCGGCGTGGCGGCGCTGATCGGCAGGCCGATCGGCGCGCGGATACGCGCGAGGTCGGCTTCGGCGACGCCCGCCGCGCGCAGCCGTTCGAGCCGGCTCGCATGCGTCTTGCGGCTGCCGAGCGCGCCGACATAAAAACATTTCGCGTCCAGCGCGGCTTTCAGCGGCACGTCGTCGATCTTCGGATCGTGGGACAGCACGGCAACCGCCGTGTAAGGATCGAAGCGGCGCTCTTTCAGCACATCCTCCGGCCACTCGGCGTGCACGGGCACGTCCGGAAAACGCTCAGGCGTCGCGAAGGCCGTGCGCGGGTCGATGATCTCCATGTCGAAGCCGGCGATCTTCGCCATCGGCGCCAGCGCCTGGCTGATGTGGACCGCGCCGATCGCAACCAAGCGCGGCTGCGGCAGATGGACGTTGAGGAAATAGGCTTTGCCGTCGATGGTGACGGCGGTCGATGAGCCGAGCTTGAAGGCCTTGTCGATCGCCTCGCCGAGCGCGCCCGGCACGGAATCGCCTTCGCGCACGATGCGGTCTGTGTCGCTCGACAGTTCGGTCAGCAGGATTGCCGCGCGGCGCGCACGGCGCTCGCGCATCACGGCTTTCAGCGACAGCGGATCCATGTCTCAGCCCAGCCGTTCGACATACACTTTGATGCGGCCGCCGCAGGAGAGGCCGACACGCCAGGCGGTTTCGTCCGCGACGCCGAACTCCAGCATTTTCGGTTTGCCGGAAGAGATGATGTCGAGCGCTTCGGTGACGACCGCGCCTTCCACGCAGCCGCCCGAAACCGAGCCGTGAAAATTGCCGTCGGCGTCGATGACCAGATGGCTGCCGACCGGGCGCGGCGCCGAGCCCCAGGTCTCAATCACGGTGGCGACGGCAACCTGGCGGCCTTCGTCGGCCCATTCCTCGGCGATCGCCAGCGGATCGCGTTTTTCGTCGAGAACGGTGGACATGGTCATCACCTCCATACCGGCCGGGTGTGTTGAGATTCTGGTGCTGCTGGGGCCAATGTGAATCTCAACACACCCTATATGGCTATGCCGCGCGCCGCTTGCCAAGCCAGCGCTTCGGATCAACGTCCGCCGCCGGCGCGCGATCAAGCGACGCGCAGAGATCGGCAAGCGCATTCAGATTGTGCACCGGCCTGAACTCGTCGACAAAGGGCAGCATGGTGCGTACGCCGCGCGCCTTCGGCTCGAAACCCTCGAAGCGCAACAGCGGATTGAGCCAGATCAGACGGCGGCAGGATTTTTTCAGCCGCTCGATCTCCTCAGCCAGGCCGGTGACGTCGTCGCGCTCCAGCCCGTCGGTGATCAAAAGCACGACGGCGCCCTGGCTGAGCACGCGGCGCGACCAGAGCCGGTTGAACTCGTGCAGCGTGTCGCCGATGCGCGTACCGCCAGACCAGTCTTTCACCGCCGCCGAACACTCGGCCAGAGCCTCGTCCGGATCGCGGTGACGCATCTGGCGTGTCAGATTGGTGAGACGCGTGCCGAAGACAAAAGCGTGAACGCGTCGGCGCTTCTCCGTCAGCGCGTGCAGGAAATGCAGGAAGATGCGCGTGTACTGGCTCATCGAGCCGGAGATGTCCGCAAGCACCACCAGCGGTGGATGCACGTCCCGCGGCGATCGGAATTTCGGCAGGATCAGGTCACCGCCGGTGCGCAGCGCTGCCCGCATCATGGCGCGCGGGTCGGCACGGCGGCCATGCGGGTCGGGACGGAAGCGGCGCGTGCGGACGCGGTCGAAGGGTAAAGTGAGATTGGCGATCGCCTGCTTGGCTTCGGCGATCTCGCGCGCGGTCATCTGCGCGAAGTCTTTTGCGCGCAGCGCCTCGTTGCCGGAGAAGGTGAAGCGCGCGTCGATCTCGATCTCGGGCACCTCTTCGGGTCTCTGTTCCTTGCGGTGGCCTTCGAACATGGCTTCGGCGACACGGCTCTCGGCGGCGCGCGGCTTTTCCTTTTCTCGCTTGTCCGGTGCGACGGGCGAGAACATGGCGAGCATCTTCTCGATCAACTCATGCGATTTCCAGAACAGGCGGAACGCCTCGTCGAAGACCGCATGGTCTTCGCGGCGCGAGACCAGCACGGCATGCAGCGTCCAGTAGAAGTCGTCGCGGGACCCGATACCGGCAGCGAGCACGGCCTCGATCGCATCCTTCACCGAGGCCGGGCCGACGCGCATGCCAGCCTTGCGCAGCGTGCGGGCGAAATAGACGATGTTGTCGGCGATGCGGCCGTCGCTTTGCGCGACCTTCGGCTCGGAGGGGAAGGTTCCGACCGCCATCGGCCTACTCCGCGGCCCTCAGTTCGGCCTTCACTTCGTTCAGGATACGGCGGCCTTCGCCTTGCTCGATGCGGGCGATGTCGTCCTGATATTTCAAGAGCACGCCGATCGTGTCGGAGACGGTTTCGGGATCCAGTGCGACCTTGTCGAGTTCGGTCAGCGCGCTCGCCCAGTCGATGGTCTCGGCGACGCCCGGAACCTTGAACAGTTCCAGCTCGCGCAGCTTCTGGACAAAGCTGACCACTTCGGCCGAGAGGCGCTGGTTCGCCTCGGGCACTTTTCTTGCCACGATGTCGAGCTCACGAACCGCATCAGGATAGTCGACCCAGTGATAGAGGCAACGCCGCTTCAGCGCGTCGTGGATCTCGCGCGTGCGGTTGGTGGTGATGATGACGATCGGCGGCTCGTCGGCCTTGATCGTGCCGAGCTCGGGAACCGTGACCTGAAAGTCGGAGAGGATTTCCAGAAGAAACGCCTCGAAGGCTTCGTCCGTGCGATCAAGCTCGTCGATCAGAAAGACCGGCGCAGCGCCCTTCGCCCCACTCAGCGCTTCGAGCACCGGACGGCGGATCAGATATTTCTCGGAGAAGACGTTCCTCTCCATGTCGGTTCGGTCGACCTTGCCGGACGCTTCCTCCATGCGGATCTCGATCATCTGCGCGGCGTAGTTCCACTCATAGACGGCCGAGGAGACGTCGAGGCCCTCATAACACTGGAGGCGGATCAGCTTGCGGCCGAGGGCGCTGGCCAGAACCTTGGCGATCTCGGTCTTGCCGACGCCGGCCTCACCCTCGAGGAAAAGCGGGCGCTTCATACGCAGGCTCAGGAACAGGACTGTGGCCAGCGCCCGGTCGGCGACATAATCGGCCGACGTCAGCAATTCGAGCGTTTCGTCGATCGATTTTGGCGCGGGACGGGGTTTTGCGGTCAAAGGACGTGGTATCCGCGGTCGTGATAGAGAAGCGGCCTCAAATTATCGCCGAGCTGCAAGCCTGTCACCTTGCCAAAGAGCACGCGATGGGTGGCCAGATCCTTGGTGTCGATCAGCTCGCAGTCGAATACGGCCATGGCGTCGGTCAGCGTCGGGGCGCCGGTTCCCAACGTGCTCCAGTCGCCAATCGCGAAACGCTGCTCCTGGTCCAGCTTGGTTACCCCGGAGAAACCGGTCGCGAGGTGCTGATGGTGCGATGCGAGCGTGTTCAGGGCGAAGACGGCATTGTCGCGAAAACTGTCATTGGCGGGGTTCACGCGGTTCAGGCAGACCAGGATGATCGGCGGCGTGTCGGACACCGAACAGGTGGCGAGCACGGTCGCGCCGCGGCGGCCGAATTTGCCGTCGGTTGTGACGACATGCACGGCGCCCGCAAAACGCGCCATCGCGTCGCGGTAGTCCTGCGGTTCGACCTGGCGCTTCTGCAACACTCTTAGCCACCCCTGAAAACGACGTGTCCGCTATATAGGAGTGCCCCACAACCCCACAAGCTGGACGAAAGCGCAGGAAATCACGAGGTTGCGCCCGGCTGCCTGCCGTTCTACCCATGTTTCCGCTCCCGGCGCGTCGCCGGCCCGCAAAGAAGGCGAGAACAACGGCCCGATGCGATGTGGACTGGCTTTCCTGCTGTTTGCGGCGCTTGTGGCTCCGGCCGCGGCGGACACCGTGATCGGCGTGGCCGCGCCGCTTTCCGGGCCTCCCGCACTTCTTGGTGAGCAGATTTCCGGTGGGGCAACCCTTGCCGCCGCCGCGCAAACGCCGCCGGTGACGCTCCAGGTCATCGATGACGGCTGCACGGCGGAGGGCGGAGCGGCGGCCGCCAACACCTTTGCCGCGGCCAAGGTCACGGCGGTTGTCGGCTTCCTGTGCACCGAAGCGATCGAGGCGGCGCTGCCGATCCTGAAGGATGCGGGCATTCCCGTCATTGCCGTCGGGGTGCGCAGCGACAGCCTGACCGACCGGCGCCACAAGACCAAATGGCCGGTCTGGCGGCTGGGGCCGCGCGCCGATGCCGAGCGCACCGCGGCCGGAGACATCCTCGTCCGTGAATGGCGCAACGTCTTGTTCGCCATTATCGACGACGGCACGATCTATGGCCGCGAGCTTGCCGAGACATTGCGCGCGGCCGCCGAACTCGCCGCGCTGAAGCCGGTCTTCGTCGATACGTTCCGGCCGCAGCTCGAGAACCAGATTGCGCTGGCCGGCCGCCTGAACAGGGCAGGGGCGACGCATGTGTTTGCCGGTGGCGATGTCGAAGACATCGCGGTGCTCGGGCGCGATGCCGCGCAGCTCAATGCGGGTCTCGTGATCGCGGGCGGCGAGGCGCTGCGCGCGGCGCCCGGACCCGTGCCGCTCGCGGCCGGCACACTGATGGTCGGCTTGCCTGAATGGGCAGAGGTCGCGCCGGCGGACGTGGTCCAGCGGTTCGAGCAGGCGGAAGCGACGGCCGATGGGTATGCGCTGCCGGCTTACGCGGCGATCGAGGTCGCGGCTGCCGCCGCGAACGAGGCCGCCGCATCGGGCAAACCAATCGCCGGTGTGCTCACCGAAAAACAGTTCGCGACGGCGATCGGGCCGGTCGATTTCGACGACAAGGGCGATCTTACCGCCAGCCCATATCGCCTGTTCCGCTTTGACGGGACGAAGTTCATCGAGGTGAAGTGAATGCCGTTCCAGACGGGGCCGAGAAACCTGATCACGGACGTTGCCGGCCTGCGCGTCGGCAATGCATCGGACGAGGTCGTGAAGAGCGGAACGACGATCGTCGTCTGCGACCAGCCGGCGGTGGCCGGCGTGCAGGTGCTGGGCGGCGCGCCGGGCACACGCGAGACGGACCTGCTCGACCCGCACAATTCGGTGGAGACCGTCAATGCGATCGTGCTGTCGGGCGGCTCGGCCTTCGGGCTCGACGCGGCCTCGGGCGCGCAAGCGGCGTTGCGCGAACAGGGGATCGGCTTCGACGTGCGCGGCATGCGCATTCCAATCATTCCGGCTGCGATCGTCTTCGACCTGCAGAACGGCGGCGACAAGAACTGGGGCAAATATCCACCCTATCGCGAACTCGGCTACGAGGCGGCGAGCAATGCGTCGGCGGATTTCGCGCTGGGCACGGCCGGCGCCGGAGTCGGTGCGCTGACAGCGGGGCTGAAGGGCGGGTTGGGCTCGGCCTCGACCCGGTTGAAAAGCGGCATCACGCTTGGCGCGCTCGCAGTCGCCAACGCGACAGGCTCGGTGACGGTCGGGCAGACGCGGCATTTCTGGGCGGCACCCTTCGAGATCGGCGACGAGTTCGGCGGCCTCGGCCTGCCGCATCCAATGCCGGCCGATGCCGCCGACGTGCGCATGAAGTTCCGCGATCCGCAGGCAGGCGAGAACACGACGATCGCGGTGATCGCGACCGATGCCGTGCTGACCAAAGCGGCGGCGAAGCGGCTGGCGATCGCCGCGCATGACGGCTTTGCGCGCGCCATCTGGCCGGCGCACACGCCGGTCGACGGCGATCTGATCTTTTCGCTGGCGACCGGTGGCAGCGGCATCGTGCCGGATCAGGAAATGGCGATCGACCTTTATGCCGCCGCCGCCGCGACCATGGCCCGCGCCATCGCGCGCGCGGTGTATTCGGCGACGGCGTCGGAGAACGATCTTCTGCCGGTGTGGGCGAGACGTTCGTCCTGACGCCCGATCGTGTTAGGTTACGGCACTAGATTCTTCGGCGAGGGCGACGATGCGGTGGCGTGAGAAAATTCTGGCGGCGGTCGGGCTGCTTTTCGTGTTAGCGCTGCCGTCGAAGGCCGGCGATACGGCGTCGGTCGAAGTTCTTGGCTTCTCGCGCGATGGCGGCGTGTTCGCCTTCGAGGAATACGGCATCCAGGACGGGTCCGGCTTTCCGTATGCTCATCGGTTCTACATTGACACCGCGACCGACAAGTTTCTGGCGAACACGCCGATCCGGGTGACGCTGGAGGATGAAAACGCGACATTGGAACAGGCGCGCGGCAGGGCAAAAACGCGCGGCGAGAAGATCATCCAGGACAGCTCCCTGGCGCGCAACAAGGGTTACACGGCAGGCTTCAACGCCGTGACCGAGAGTTCCGCCGATCCGTTCCGGATGGCGGTAAATCCGCGGGCGGTGTTTCCACCCATCGATGCCCCGCTGGAGTTCCGCCTCGAAGAGAGAGACGTCGCGCCGCCAGAACGCTGCGAAGGGCTTGGCGATGTCAAAGGGTTTCGGCTCTTGAAGATACGGCCCGTGCCGAACGGCAAGGTCGAGCTGAGATACGAGGACAAAACGATCCCGCTGTCGCGCGGCTGCCCGACCGGTTACCGGCTCTCCGGCATCCAGACGCTTTTCCCACGATCGGGAGATGACAAGGCCGTCTATGCCGTGCTGATCGGCGTCGAGCGCTGGGGCTTTGAAGGGCCCGATTTCCGCTGGATCGCGATCACCGGCCGGTTTTGACAGACGACTTGATGCATTCGGGCGACAGCGCCGGCGCGGCGCGAGCGGGTTTCTGGCGGGACGTCGGCTCTCAGCTCCGAGCGGCGCTGCCGCCGTTCCGGCAATCGCTCGTCGGCGCGCTGCTCTGGGCCGCGGCCATGGCGGCGAGCGCCGCGCTCGGCCTCTCGATGCGCGGCTGGGAGACGCCGGCAAGCTTTGGCGCGGTCGTTTCGCTGTTCGCGGCCGGTGGCGCCGTCGCGTTTCCGATCGCGCTTTTCCTGGCGCGGCTGCTCGGGCTCCGCCGGCGGCGGGAAGCCGCTTTCGCCGGCGCGTTCCTGAGCTTTTCGATCGTCACCATCGGCGTCACGGCGTTCTCATTCGCGCTCATCTACCGGCTCTATTACGCGCGGTGGCACGAGGAGATGTTCACCATCATCTGGGCATTCCAGCTCTTCTTCACGGTTGCGGCGGCGCTGGCGCAGTTTGCCGTGCTGGGGATCAGACTGTTCTTCCCGCTTGGTTTTGCAGCGCTTTTTGCCGTCAGCCTGTGGTTTTGCGCCAAAGCGCGTTGAGCCGCGGCCAAGCCTCTGTTAGGAGGCGATGTATCCACTGAAAGGTTTGCGATGATCCCGCGCTACTCCCGGCCGGAAATGGTCGCCGTCTGGTCACCGGAGACGAAGTTCCGCATCTGGTTCGAAATCGAGGCGCATGCGTGCGACGCGCTGGCCGAGATCGGCGTCATCCCGAAAAGTGCGGCGAAAACGGTCTGGGAGAAGGGCGGGGTGGCGACGTTCGATGTCGCGCGCATCGACGAGATCGAGCGCGAGACCAAGCACGATGTCATCGCCTTCCTGACGCACCTTGCCGAGATCGTCGGACCGGACGCACGCTTCGTGCACCAGGGCATGACGTCGTCGGACGTGCTCGACACCTGCTTCAACGTGCAGCTCGTCAAGGCGGCGGACATCATGCTCGCCGACCTCGACGGGCTGCTGGCGGCGTTGAAGAAGCGCGCCTTCGAGCACAAGGACACCGTTACCATCGGCCGCAGCCACGGCATCCATGCCGAGCCGACGACGTTCGGCGTCAAGCTGGCGCAGGCTTACGCGGAATTTTCGCGAGCACGGGCGCGGCTGGTCGCGGCGCGCGAGGAGGTTGCGACCTGCGCGATCTCGGGTGCGGTTGGCACCTTCGCCAACATCGATCCGCGCATCGAAGAGCACGTCGCCGAAAAGATGGGCTTGAAGCCGGAGCCGGTGTCGACGCAGGTCATTCCGCGCGACCGGCACGCCATGTTCTTCGTCACGCTCGGCGTGATCGCCTCTTCGGTGGAACGGCTGGCGACGGAAATCCGCCATCTGCAGCGGACCGAGGTGCTGGAGGCTGAGGAGTATTTCTCGCCGGGCCAGAAAGGCTCGTCGGCGATGCCGCACAAACGCAACCCGGTGCTGACGGAAAACCTGACCGGCCTGGCGCGGCTGGTGCGCGGCATGGCGCTGCCGGCGATGGAGAACGTGGCGCTCTGGCATGAGCGCGACATCTCGCATTCCTCCGTCGAGCGCATGATCGGGCCGGACGCGACGGTGACGCTCGACTTCGCGCTGGCGCGGCTGACCAATGTGATCGAGAAGCTCGTCGTCTATCCGAACAATATGCGGAAAAACATGGAGAAATTCCGCGGCCTGATCCATTCGCAGCGCGTGCTGCTGGCGCTGACGCAGGCCGGCGTGTCGCGCGAGGACGCCTACAGGCTCACACAGCGCAATGCGATGAAGGTGTGGGAGCACGGCGCGGATTTCCTCGAGGAGTTGCTGGCCGACACGGACGTGCGGGCCGCACTTTCGGAGGAAAAAATTCGCGAGCAGTTCGACCTCGGTTATCACACCAAACACGTCGACACGATCTTCAAGCGGGTGTTTGGCTAAGTCTTTACGGGAGGGACAGGTGGACAAGCGGCTGAGCGCAAGTGAGATCCTGCCTGCCGATCCGAAGGCGGTGCTGATCGGGCGCGTCTGGTCAAACGCGGCTGGCGGCCCGTGTCCGGTGCTGATCGAGAACGGGCAGGTGAAAGACCTGTCCAAGATCGCGGCGACAGTGTCCGGCCTGCTCGAGATGGATCTGACCGGTGCGGTGGCGAAGGATCGCGCGTCGCTGCCGGTGATAGGCAGCATCGACGATTTTCTCGACTTCGGCGGCAACAAGGGCAAGGCGGGCGAGTTGCTGGCGCCATGCGACCTGCAGGCAGTGAAAGCGGCGGGCGTGACCTTCGCCGGCTCGATGGTCGAGCGCGTGATCGAGGAACGCGCGAAAGGCGAACCCGAAAAGGCGGACGCGATCCGTAAGGAGCTCGCGCCGATCGTCGGCGAAAGCCTGCGCGGCATCAGGCCCGGTTCGGAACAGGCAGCGGAGGTGAAGAAGCTGCTGCAGGCGCGCGGGCTGTGGTCGCAATATCTGGAGGTCGGCATCGGACCCGACGCCGAAATTTTCACCAAGGCCCAGCCCATGTCGTCGGTGGGCTGCGGCGCCGATGTCGGCATCAACCCGATCTCCACATGGAACAATCCCGAACCGGAGGTCGTCCTCGCGATCAATTCCAAAGGGAGAATAGTCGGCGCGACGCTCGGCAACGACGTCAATCTGCGCGATGTCGAGGGGCGTTCGGCGCTGTTGCTCGGCAAGGCGAAGGACAACAACGCCGCCTGCGCGATCGGACCGTTCGTGCGGCTGTTCGACGACAGTTTCTCGCTGGCGGATGTCGAGCAGCTCGAACTGGCGATGTCGATCAAGGGCAGGGACGGCTTCGAGCTTGCCGGCGAAAGCCGCATGAGCGCGATCTCACGGCCTCCGGCGGATATCGCCGGCCAGGCGATCGGGCCGAACCACCAATACCCGGACGGATTTTTCCTGTTCCTCGGTACGATGTTCGCGCCGGTGAAGGACCGCAAGGCGCCGGGGCAGGGGTTCACCCACGACATCGGCGACGAGGTGCGCATTTCCACCAAGGCGCTCGGAACATTGGTGAACTGGGTCGACCGCTCGGACCGGCTGCCGCCCTGGACATTCGGCACGCGCGCGCTGATGGAAAACCTCGCCAGGCGCGGCCTGCTCTAGCGGTCCAGGCCGCGTTATGGCGGTCGCGCCCTTCCGGCCGCGGCACAGGCCGTGTATCGAGAGACGATGCTGCGTGTTCATTCCATCAAGATCGAGTCGATCTACGTGCCGACGGCGCGGCGCAAGACGCTGCACCCCGAAACGGTTCGCGTGCTCGCCGAGGATATTCTCGAAAACGGCATGAAACTGCCGATCCAGGTGCGGCTGGACGGAGCACGGTACGTGCTGATCGAAGGACTGCACCGGCTGGAAGCCGCCAAATGGCTGGGCGAGACGACCATAAAAGCCTACCTCGTCCAGGCGAAACGCCACTAACGGCGGCCTCGCTCATTTTTCTTCTCGTCTTTGTCGATTCCGGCGTTTGTCGCTCGTCGTGTGGGTATCGGACCCCAAACGAAGAGGATTGCCATGATCAAGATGCTGCTGGCCGCGGCCACGACCGCGCTGACGATTTACACCGCAGATGCCGAGGAGAAGACAGGGTATGTCGAGGCGAACGGTATCAACTATTATTACGAGATCAGCGGTGAGGGCGAACCGCTTCTGCTGCTGCATGGCGGCCTGGGCTCGATAGACGTATTCCGGCCGATCCAGCCGGAGCACACGAAACACCGGCAGGTGATCGCCATCGACCTGCAAGGTCACGGCCGCACCGAACTCGGAGACCGCAGAATAGTGCTCGCCGACATTGGCGACGATGTCGCCACCATTCTGAAGCAGCTCGGCTACAGCAAGGTCGACGTGTTCGGTTATTCTTTCGGCGGCGGCGTAGGCTTCCAACTCGCCGCCCGGCATCCGGAGATGGTGCGCCGCCTGGCGATCATGTCGGCCGGCCTCTCCGAGGACGGGTTCTTAGACGACATCCGCGCCCAGCAGGTGCAGATGACCGCCGAGAGTGCGGCGTTCATGAAAGAGACGCCGATGTATCAATCCTACATGGCGCTTGCCCCGAAACCCGAGGATTTTCCGCGCCTGCTGCAGGGCATGGGCGACTGGATGCGCGAGCACTATGACTGGTCAGCGGATGTCAAGAAACTGACCATGCCCACCATGATCGTGTTCGGCGACAGCGACATGTACAAGCCGGAGCACATCGTGAAGTTCTACCAGCTGCTCGGCGGCGGGCAGCGTGATGCCGGCTGGAACCGCGAGGCGATATCGCAAAACCGCCTGGCGATCATCCCGAACGCCACGCATTACGACGTTGCCCTCTCGCCCCTGCTCGGCCCGACCGTGCTTCCGTTCCTGGACGGCGAGGACCACACCAAGAGCCCGGCTGCGACCGGCGCGACGAAGTAAGAAAGCAACCGGAAATGCGCGGCTCTGAATGGGCCGCGCATTTCTTTTCATACGATTGTCGATTCCGATGTCAGGCGTTCGTCGTCCCCGCGGGGGCATACGGAGGACCGATATGATCGACTACGCAATCTCGGCGGACGGCACGCGCATAGCCTATCAACGGCTGGGTTCCGGCCCGGCGCTCATCCTGGCGGCCGGACTGCTCTGCGACCGCGAAACCCTGCATGAGCTGGCAGCCGTGCTCGCCAAGGATTTCACCGTTTTCAATTTCGACCGGCGTGGCCGTGGCCAAAGCGGCGATACCAAGCCTTACGCCGTCGCGCGGGAGATCGAAGATGTCGCGGCACTTATCGACGCAGCCGGCGGACGCGCCTCGCTCTATGGCCATTCGTCCGGCGCAGGCCTGATGCTGCTGGCGACAGCCGCCGGCCTGCAGGCCGAAAAACTGATCCTGCACGAGCCGCCTTATGGCGGCGACGACGAGGCAAGCCGGGAAAGCGCGAAAGGATTGGCCGAGCAGATCCGCGACGCGCTGAGGTTGGCAAAGGGCGACGAGGCGGTGCGGATGTTCTTTGCCGCGACCGGCATGCCGGACGAGTTCGTGGACATGCTGGCCGGCGATCCGAAACGGCGCGCGCTGGCGCAGACCATGACCAACGATTTCGAGGTGATGGGCGAATTCGAGGGCGGCGGCATTCCCGAAGCGCTGGCGAGATCGATCGCGGTCCCGACACTCGCGATTGCTGGCAGCGAGAGCCCGGATTTCTTCCGCGAAACGGCGGAGCGCCTGGAGCGCTTGCTGCCGAATGGCAGGCTGGAGATTCTGGACGGGCACGATCACGGCGCAGCTGCGGGCGTGGTGGCGCCGGTTGTCGCCAGATTCTTGAACGGCTGAAGACTGAGCCGGACTTTCGTGCTCAGTCTGACGAATGCGACAGCCTGCCGGCAATGATGCCGGCGGGTATCAGTGCGAGCCAGAAATACTTCGCCGCATCGGCGTCGAGAAGCGCGATGGGAATGGACATCCCAAAGACCAGCGCCGTGGTCAGGGAGGGCGTCGCCGTTCGCCAAGGGTTGGCGCGTTCTTTCGTCAGGCCCGCGGCACTCGCGTAGAAGGACATGGTCGCGCCGAGCAAAGACACGACGGTGACGATTCCAGCGTAGGCGATCGTCGACAGGCTGCCGCCATTCTCCGAAATCAGATGCGTGACGAAGGGCATGAACCCGATCGCGCAGAGATAGAGGAGATTGAGCCAGATCAATGTCCCGGACGAGCGGACGATGTACTGGAATTTGCGGTTGTGGCCGATCCAGAACGTGCCGATCACGAGGAAGCTCAGTATATAGGAAAGATAGTCGGCCCAGAGCGAGGTGAGCACGGGCCAAAGCTGCGCGTCGGTCATGTCGCCGAAATCTTCCGGCACACGGATTTCCAGAACCAGCAGCGTGATCGTGATGGCGATCACCGCGTCCGAGAACATGACGAGGCGTTCGTTTTCGGAAAACTGGTCGGGCTGGCTCATCGGATCTTGATGCCCGAGAGCGGGACGGGAGGCAAGAATGCCTCCCGTCCTATTCACATCAGTTGGCGTTGAGCGTCATCGACGTGCCGGCCGCGGCGAGGTTCAGGCCGGTCTGGCCGGTCACGCTGATCGTCTGCAGCATGATCGAACCGGACGTCCCGCCGAGGAGCACGTTGGTGCCGACGCCGATGCCGGCGGTCGCCTCAACGGTCGCACCCTTATAGAGGCCGCCCAGCGAACCGCGGTGGTAACCGGCCGTCGGCGCGAACACCGCCCAGACCAGCTTGCCGCGCGAAGTGTAGCCGAGATCGACGCCGAACTTGCGCAGCGCGCCGGAATAGGTCTCGCTCGTGCGGCTGCCGACCGTCGACTGGAAGGTGCACTCGACTTCCTTGGCCGAGCCCAGCACATAACCCAGGCCGCCGCCGATGTCGCAGGTCAGGACACCGATGCGGACGCCGCCGCGCTCGTCAGCGTCGCTGAACGTATCAGCCGCGTGCGCGACCGAGGCAAAGGCGAGCGGAGCAAGAACCGCCGCGGCAAGAATGGTCTTCATGATGACGTCTCCATGCAAATATGTGCGCGTTTTCGCGCTACGGGCGGCCGCTTGAACCGGGATCAAGGCGAAACGGCGACCTGCCCGAAGGGCATGCCGGAATTTGCCCGGGCAGTGTGGCCGAAACGCCACCGCATGCCGCCGCAAGCTGGCCCCGACGGATGCCGGACGGCGGCGAATTGTTGGGCCACGGCATTGCCGTGCGGCGCTTTCGCTCCTTATGTGAGCTTTGCCTTAAACCATTTCGCTCCCAAGGATGAGCACGACCATGAACGACATTCCGCAGTACACGCCGCCAAAGGTCTGGACCTGGGAGAAGCCTTCCGGCGGCGCCTTTGCAAGCACCAACAAGCCGATCGCCGGCGCCACGCACGAGCAGCCATTGCCGGTCGGCAAGCATCCGTTCCAGCTCTATTCGCTGGGCACGCCGAACGGCCAGAAGGTGACCATCCTGTTCGAGGAGCTGCTGGCTGCAGGACATAAAGGCGCGGAGTACGACGCCTGGCTGATCAAGCTCGACGGCGCGCAGTTCGGCTCCGGTTTCGTCGAGGTGAATCCGAACTCGAAGATCCCGGCGCTGATGGACCGCAGCGGTCCGACGCCGATCCGCGTGTTCGAATCCGGCGCGATCCTCGTGCATCTGGCGGAAAAATTCGGAGCGTTTCTGCCGACGGAGCCGGCCGCGCGCGCGGAGACGCTGTCCTGGCTGTTCTGGCAGATGGGCTCGGCGCCGTTCCTCGGCGGCGGCTTCGGCCATTTCTACACCTACGCGCCGGAGAAGATTGAATACGCGATCAATCGCTACGCGATGGAGACGAAGCGGCAGATGGACGTGCTCGACAAGCGGCTGGCCGACAACGAGTTCGTGGCCGGCAGCGAATACACGATCGCCGACATGGCGATCTGGCCCTGGTATGGCGGCACGGTGAAGGGCTGGAACTACGACGCGGGCGAGTTCCTCTCGGTGCACGAATACAAGAACCTGCTGCGCTGGGCCGACCAGATTCATGCGCGGCCGGCGGTGAAGCGCGGCCGCATCGTCAACCGCACCAGCGGCAAGCCGGAAGCGCAACTGCACGAGCGCCACGACGCCGGCGATTTCGACACCAAGACGCAGGACAAGATTCTGGCGGCGAAGGGGTAGGGGCGCCTCGTCAGACCAAGGGCTGGCGACGAAGGGCCGATCCCGAATCGCGGAACCTGACTCCGCCAGATGCATTCTCTCCTGAACGGGCATGCCGAATGGGAGAGACTGCGATGGCGAAGCCGATATTTGCCCCGATCCTGGCCATGATTGGCGGTTTTGTGCTGGCGGCAGGCATGTTTGCCGGCGGGCTGCTCTTCGCCGTCTTATTTTTCATGCCCGGCGAGCCTGCGCGCGACCTCGGCCTGACTGAAAACGTTGCGGACGTCTGGACAAATGTGCCCAAGGCCGTCGACGCCGGTGTGCAGGCGTATGAACGGGTCGAGCCTGTTGCGGACCCGGGCAAGAAGACAAGCGATGCGGCGAACGATGTGGAGGGCGCAGGCATTGTGCGGGAAGCGAATGCCGGCAAACGTGAGGGCGCCCCGAACAGCGGCGTGGTGACGATCCATGACGGCAAGACCGTCACGACCATCGACACGATGACGACCGCCGCGGTGCCGGCTGTTGCCGAGGAGCCGACGGCGGATGAGGCGGTGGACAATCCGGCGGCGGCGCGTCTGCTCCAGGCGCATCAGGACTGGTGCGCGCGGCGCTATCGTTCCTACGATGCGAGCACCAACAGCTACTCGCCCTATGCCGGCGGCCGGCGCGACTGTTTCTCGCCCTATGTCGCGGAGTATGCGGCGCTCACGGGTGCGGACGCGCCGTTCGATCCGAACGTGCGCTTCGCGCCGCTCGCCGACGAGGAGTCAGGCGTGATCGAGGCTGCGGTGGGCGAGGCGTTTGCGGTGGAGCAGGACGGGTTCGGGGTCGATGATGCGAACGGATACACCGTGATCGACGACCAGCATATCCGCAACTGCTTCAGCCGCTATCAGTCATATCGGCCCGAGGACAACACGTATCAGCCATATGGCGGCGGGCCGAGGAGGGTGTGTGAGTAGGGAGCTTTTTCGTTCAGCGGCGTTTGCACCACGAGTTGTCAGCGCTCTCCATTGCGCCTTACCTTCTCCCCTTGTGGGAGAAGGTGGCTGAGCCGAAGCGAAGCGCAGGCGAAGTCGGATGAGGGGTGTTGGAAGAAATCCGGCAATGGCTAGTATGGCGTCATGCCACACCAGCCTGTTCATCAGCGTAAGCGCGAATTTGCCCGCACCCTTCGCCGTGAGATGACCGAGGCCGAGTATAAGCTTTGGCAGGAATTGCGTTCGCGCGGCCTGGAACGTATCAAATTTCGCCGTCAGCTTCCGATTGGAGAATATATCGCTGACTTCGCCTGCCTCGATGCGCGGCTGATCGTCGAGCTCGATGGCAGTCAGCACGCAGGATCGAACTATGATGTTCGACGCGATGCTGAACTGAAGACGCGCGGTTTTCGCGTGCTGCGGTTCTGGAACGACGATGTGCTGAGAGAAGTCGCCAGCGTCTGCGACACGATCATCGCATACGCGAAGGACATGTCGCTGGAGCCTTGGCGGTAGACGCCGCGCTCTGTCCAACACCCCTCATCCGCCGCCTTTTCCCGTGTTTGCTTTCAGCAAGCCCGAGGGCGGCACCTTCTCCCACAGGGGGAGAAGGTAAGGCGTCTGCGCTGCGCTCATTGCTCCGCCCTAGGATGACGAAGGCGGGGTGGTTTGCGGATCATCGGCTTGGTCCGCGGCCAACTTCCGATGAGACGGTCTCTTTCTTGAACTTCGCGCGTCTTGATCGACTACGAGGCCTTTCGAGGGTCAATACGTCGCTCTAGGAGACGCCGTCCCACGATGTCCCAACGATCACACACTTCTCTAGCCGTTTCGTTGATTAGCGTCCTAAGTCTTTTCTGCGCTGATGGCGCTTTATGCAGCGTGTCTTCATATAAATCATAGACACGACAAAGGTCAGGCTGAATGTCAGCGTTAACAAGAACGCGCTCGGCAAAGACATTCAATGCCACTGTGTAAGCCTTCGCAGATACCTCGTCCAATTTCTGGCTAGAGAGACAGTGGCACTTCGCTACGCCAAACTCTTTGAATCGCTTGCCTTCCTTCTGTCGACTCAAGAGAACGTTCGCACGGACGCGTATCGTGAGTCCTTCTATCAGCATATCCTGAGGAAGCGTCGGTTCCGAAATTGCAGTCGCGCCAGCCGCGACTCTCGCAACATCGGAAACTTCCAGAAACTCGACAAGCTCGAGCACGTGGTTGATACGCTTGTCTTTCTCACCTTCGCCGGTGATCTGTGATTTTAAGCGCACCTTCTCAGAGTCGATCAGACTTTCAACGCTTTGATCTGCGCATACGCGGCCAGCGAAGATTGCGTCGGAAGCTCCGTGCCAATTGAACGGATAGACTTGAGGGTTATGGTACTGCTCGATAATCGCGCGCCGCCGAGTGGCCGACGATGTGGTCGCATACTCAACGAAGTTTGCCAGGGTCAGAAAGGGCTGTTTAGACATGGTGTGGGAAGTCCTTTTGTGATCGACAATCCAGCCTCGACTTTAGACTCCGACTCTCCGTATATATTGCCTTGTCACAGGAGGAGTTTCGGACTCTTTCGCCCCGCAGCGGGATCTCAGTTGCGGTATCCAAAGCCGGCCCTTGAGGGTCGGCTTTGGTGTTTCAGGGATGTCTCATAAAGACATCGTTATGTTTGTATTCGGTTTGTTCCTTGTTGCAGTTCGGCCCGATCAAGAGACCGGGCCGATTTTCTAACTAGATGATATTGCTAGCTTTTTACGAACACCCCGTCGTGGTGCCGCAGTCTTCGCAGACCTGGCAGTGGCCGGAGATCTTCATGCGCGTCGAGTTGCAGTTCGAGCACATGTCGCCGGTGTAGCCCTGCATCAGCGCCTGTTTGCGGCGGTCGCTCGCAGCCTTGGCCGCTGTCTTGGCGGCAGCGGCGTCCGCGGCGGCCTTGTCGGAGAAGAGCGCGGTCGTTGCCGACGGTGCGTCGTCCTCAAACAGGTCCGGCAGGTTTTCAGACTCGATCTCTTCGGCGAGGTCGGCGGCGCGTTCCTCATAGTCGCGGCGGAACGCCATCGGCTCGGTGTCCGTGTCGAGCTTGCGCGCGGTGGCGAGCGCGGTCACGTTCGAGCCCGCATAGGCCGTCGGCTGTGAGCGTCCGCCATGACCGCGCGGCTCGGAGCCGCCGACGATCGTCGGCTTGTGGCCGCGCGTCCAGCCGGTGGAGACGAGGTTCGTCTTGCCTTCCGAAATGCCCTTGCCGAGAGAGGTGTTGGAGAAATCGGACTGGTCGACATGGGCCATGTCGTTGCGGCCGAGGTAAGAGACCGCCAGCTCGCGGAACACGTAGTCGAGGATCGACGTGGCGTTCTTGATCGCGTCGTTGCCCTGCACCATGCCGGCCGGCTCGAACTTGGTGAAGGTAAAAGCCTCCACATACTCCTCGAGCGGCACGCCGTACTGAAGGCCGAGCGAAATCGCGATGGCGAAATTGTTCATCATGGCGCGGAAGGCAGCACCTTCCTTGTGCATGTCGATGAAGATTTCGCCGAGACGACCGTCGCCGAACTCACCGGTGCGCAGATAGACCTTGTGTCCGCCGACGACCGCTTTCTGGGTGTAACCCTGACGGCGGTTCGGCAGCTTCTCGCGGAAGTGGACTTCCTTCTCGACGATGCGCTCGACGATCTTCTCGGTGACGGCGGCCGCCACCTGCGCGGCGCGCGCGGCGGCCGGCTGGGCGACCAGCGCCTCGACCGCATCGTCCTCGTCATCCTCATCGGCAATCAGCGAGGCGTTCAGCGGCTGCGACAGTTTCGAGCCGTCGCGATAGAGCGCGTTGGCTTTCAGGCCGAGCTTCCAGGAGAGCATGTACGCGTTCTTGGCATCCTCGACGGTCGCCTCGTTCGGCATGTTGATGGTTTTGGAGATCGCGCCCGAGATGAACGGCTGTGCGGCCGCCATCATGCGGATGTGGCTCTCGACCGACAAATACCGCTTGCCGATCTTGCCGCACGGATTGGCGCAGTCGAACACAGGGTAGTGTTCCTGCTTGAGGAACGGCGCGCCTTCCAGCGTCATCGCACCGCAGACATGGATGTTCGCGGCCTCGATCTCGCGCCTGGTGAAGCCGAGTGCTGCGAGCATGTCGAACGAAAAATCGTTCAACTGCTCGTCGGTGAAGCCGAGCGCGGTTTTCGCGAAATCCTCGCCGACCGTCCACTTGTTGAAGACGAACTTGATGTCGAAGGCGGACTTCAGCGCCGCGTTGATCGTGGCGATCTTCTCGTCGGAGAAACCCTTCGAACGCAGCGAACCGGGGTTGATGCCGGGCGCCTGGTTGAGGTTGCCGTGGCCGACCGCATAGGCGTCGATCTCGGCGATCTGCGCCTCGGAGTAGCCCAGCGTGCGCAGCGCCTCCGGCACCGCGGCGTTGATGATCTTGAAGTAGCCGCCGCCGGCGAGCTTCTTGAACTTCACCAGCGCGAAGTCGGGCTCGATGCCGGTCGTGTCGCAATCCATGACGAGGCCAATCGTGCCGGTCGGCGCGATCACGGTCGCCTGCGCGTTGCGATAGCCGTGCTTCTCGCCGAGTTCGATGGCGCGGTCCCAGGCGGATTTGGCAGCCTGCCCAAGATCCTCCTGCTTCAGATCGGCATGGATCAGCGCGACGGGATTGACCGCGAGCTTCTCGTAGCCGGTGGTCTCGCCATAGGCGGCGCGGCGATGGTTGCGCATGACGCGCAGCATCGAGGCCGCGTTGCGCTCATAATCCGGGAACGCGCCGAGTTCGGCAGCCATCTCCGCCGAGGTCGCATAAGAGACGCCGGTCATGATGGCGGTGAGCGCGCCGCAGATGGCGCGGCCTTCGGCCGAGTCGTAGGGGATGCCGGAGGTCATCAAGAGACCGCCGATATTGGCGTAGCCGAGACCCAGCGTGCGGTACTCGTAGGAGAGCTTGGCGATCTCCTTCGACGGGAACTGCGCCATCATAACGGAAATCTCGAGCACCATGGTCCACAGACGCGTGGTGTGCTCGTAGGCCGCGATGTCGATCGTGCCGTCGGCGTTCCTGTAAGGCAGCAGGTTGATCGAGGCGAGATTGCACGCCGTGTCGTCGAGGAACATGTATTCCGAGCACGGGTTCGAGCCGAGGATCGGGCCGCCGGCCGGCGAGGTGTGCCAGTCGTTCATCGTCGTGTTGTAGTGCAGGCCCGGATCAGCCGACGCCCAGGCGGCGTAACCGATCTTCTCCCACAGGTCGCGGGCCTTCAGCGTCTTGTAGACCTTGCCGTCGAGGCGGCGGATCAGCTTCCAGTCGCCGTCGTTCTCGACCGCGCGCAGGAAGTCGTCCTTGAGCGAGATCGAGTTGTTGGAGTTCTGGCCGGAGACGGTGAGATAGGCTTCCGAATCCCAGTCGGTGTCGTAGGTCTTGAAGTCGAGCGCGGTGTAACCCTGGCGCGCGAACTGGATGACGCGGCCGATATAGTTCTCCGGCACGGCGTCCTTCTTGGCGAGCTTGATGGCGCGCTTCAGCGCGGAGTTGAGCGACGGGTCGAAGCAGTCGTCATCATGGCCTTCGCAATTGATGCAGGCCTTCATGATAGCATCGAGATGCTTCTTGACGATCTTGGAGCCGGTGACGAGGGCGGCGACCTTCTGCTCCTCCTTCACCTTCCAGTCGATGAACTCCTCGATGTCCGGGTGGTCGGCGTCGACGATGACCATCTTGGCCGCGCGGCGTGTCGTGCCGCCCGACTTGATGGCGCCCGCCGCGCGGTCGCCGATCTTGAGGAACGACATCAGGCCGGACGACTTGCCGCCGCCGGAGAGCTTTTCGCCTTCGCCGCGCAGCATGGAGAAGTTCGAGCCGGTGCCCGAGCCGTACTTGAACAGGCGCGCCTCGCGCACCCACAGATCCATGATGCCGCCCTCGTTGACGAGGTCGTCAGCCACGCCCTGGATGAAGCAGGCATGCGGCTGCGGATGCTCGTAGGAGGACTTCGACTTCGTCAGCTTCTGGGTGAAGGGGTCGACGTAATAATGGCCCTGGCCGGGGCCGTCGATGCCGTAGGCCCAGTGCAGGCCGGTGTTGAACCACTGCGGCGAGTTCGGCGCGACGCGCTGGGTGGCGAGCATGTAGGCGAGCTCGTCGCGGAAGGCCAGCGCGTCTTCCTCGGAGTGGAAATATTTGCCCTTCCAGCCCCAATAGGTCCAGGTGCCGGCAAGCCGGTCAAAGACCTGGCGCGCATCGGTCTCGGAACCGTAACGCTTGTCCTTGGCGAGATCGGCGAGGGCGGTCTCGTCGGCGACGGAGCGCCACAGGAACGACGGCACGTCGTTCTCCTCGACCTTCTTCAAATGGGCGGGGACACCCGCCTTGCGGAAATACTTCTGCGCGAGAATGTCGGCGGCAACCTGGGAGAACTGCGCCGGCACATCGATGTCGTCGAGACGGAAGACGACCGAGCCGTCCGGGTTCTTGATTTCCGATACAGCCTTACGGAATTCGATCTCCGCGTAAGGCGACTGACCCTCTTTGGTGAAACGCCGCTCGATGCGCATTTTCGGTATGTCCCTTTTGTCTATATATAGCATCTATCCACAGGGAGTCCTCGTTGCCCTGTCAGGAGAGATTGCTGTCCGCCGCCTTGCCGGCTCCCCACCCTGGAAACCGACGCTCACTCCACGCTTCACTCACCCAGCGGTTCCGCGCCTTCCGCAAGGCGCAAAACCCCCTCCGGCGCGAACGCCAGATGCTCCGCTACGCCACCCTGATGGTGAGTCCTCGTTTCGAGGAGGTTAACATTATCTAGTGTCGATCCTATCCGCAAACACTAAATATAGTATTAACAACCTCTTTATTCCAGTCCCACGCCCGCCACTCTACCCGTCGATTTCCGGTGAAAACGCATGCATTCGCGAGCCGTCGAAACGGTTGCAAGTTCGCCGCAACGCTTTGAAATCCGGAAAATCCCGCCGTTGTCTGGAGCCGACGGCCACGCCCACAACAGGAGCGCAAGGATGCATAAAAAGCGACTCGTTTGGGGCCGTCAAGGATTCGTTTTTGAAACTTTCATGACCCCCAACATATTGGGGTCGAGGGGTGTGGATTGTGGGGATTGACCCACGCCAAAATCGGACGCCGGCACAGGAAAACCGTCCGCCCTGCCATCGATGTCCAGTGCGATGAAGGGAGGCCCGCGGATACTCCCTCGATTAGACGCATGAGCCGATACCCGCAGCCGCAGCTTCGCGCTATGGTCGATTCGCCTTAACCCGTGAAGCGACCATGGCCCTTTCGGCAGAAGCAATATTCCGTCATCCGGCACTACACCCAAACATCCGGCGCCAGTCGCAGGCACTGATTCAGGGTTATGAAGCCAATCCGCGGGCAGGCGCCGTTTTTGCCACGCAGCAGCGATGGCTGCTCGGCCACATCGGCTTCGCCCTGCATTTTCGCGGCATGCAGGACCAATTGAGCGGGCTTTCCACCGCCCGCTTCCTCGAGGCGGTGCTCGAACATCGGGTGGCGAGCCGCAACACGGCTGACGCCTTCCTCAAGGAGCTGCTGAAGTACAATCTGATCCGGCGTGTTCCCGACACGACGGACAAACGCGTGCGTGCCCTGGAACCGGTGGCCGCGACGATGGAATCGCTCTGGGGATGGGCGATGCTGCATCTGGCAACGCTCGATGCGCTTCAGCCAAAAGGGCGGCTGGAGATTTTTCTCGGCGATCCGACGCTGCTTCAACGAATGCAGCCGCTGATCGCCGACGGGCTGCTCGCCTCGCCGGTGGTGCGCGAGCCACAAAAGACGTTCTCGCTGTTCACCTGGCTGAACAATGGCGGGGTCGTGATGGACTGGCTGATCGCGGGGATGGAACTCGGTGACATGGACGCCGGTCGCATCCAGACAGGCGTATTCTCCGTCGCCGACATGACCGTGTATCTCAAACTCTCCCGCTCGCATCTGATGCGCAAGCTGCGCGAGGCCGAAGCGATGGGCAGTCTCGGCTGGGAAGGCAAGCCAGGCCATTCGCGCATGTGGGTGTCGAAAGATTTCTATGATGAATATGCGATGGCGCAGGCGGTGAAGCTCGCCATCATCGACGCGGCGTTCGAGGCGTGTTGCGGCGCGAAGGCGGTGGAGCCGTCGAGGTTGACAGGCCGCGAGTGAGCAGCCGGACCTTCCCATCAGTCGGCCCGCCTGCTAGAGGCGCTGCCTTTTCCGCTGACGGGGCGGGACACGGGGGAGGCCGGCGCTTTTCATGCAGCGATTTTCAACCGAGGCGATTCCAGCGCGTGAACGGCTCGCGGCAATCCACGATTTTGTCGGGCGGCACGTGGCCGGACGGCAGTTCTCGCTGACAGGCGGTGCGGCCAGGATCGAACTCGCGGTCCTCGATTTGCCCGGCGCCATGATCGGCCACGCACATTATTCGCCGATCACCGGAACGCGGACGCGCGCCATGCTTGCCGACGGCCGCGACGATTTCCTGTTCGCCACGCATAACGCGGACCATAAAATTTCGACCAACGGCGGCCCTGCGCTTGTCGTGAAAGCCGGAGAGTTGATTGCGGTGAGCGAGGCGGCGTCGTCCGAATTCACGCTGTCGGAGGTCAGGGCAAGGGTCGTCGCGCTCAGCAGGGCGCGCCTTGCCGGACTGCTGCCGCAGGTGGAGCGAAAAGCGGCTCATCATGTGCCGGCCGGTGCATCGTCGCTGGCGCTCTTCAGCGGCTATGCGGACCTCCTGCATGCGACGCCGCCGGAAAACGACAAGGCAAAGCATGCCGCCAGCGTGCACCTCCATGAGCTCGCAGCGCTCGTGCTCGACGGGTTCGCCGGCGGCGAGACGGAGCGGAGCGAGCGCAGCATCCGCGCCGCGCGGCTCGAGCTGGTAAAGAAAGAGATGCTTGCCCGGCTCGGGGAGCCGGACCTCAGCATCGGCGCCGTCGCCAGAAGCCAAAGTGTTTCGCCGCGTTATCTGCAGCGGCTGTTCGAGGCCGACGGCCGTACCTTCTCGGAATTCCTGCGCGACAGTCGGCTCGACCTTGCACTCAGCCTTCTGCGCGGCGCCGATCCGAATTCCGCCAGCATCGCCGCGATCGCCTTCGAGGCTGGCTTCAACGACCTCTCCAATTTCAACCGCGGCTTCCGCCGCCGCTTCGGCATGACGCCGTCGGATGTGCGGGCAGAGACGATCCGCCGGCGCGGCCACTAGAGCTTTCAATACTTCTCCCAGCGTAACGTCCTCCGGTCGTTTCCGGCACGAAGAGTGCGCCCGCAGCCAAGCCGCGGGCGAAAGGGGCATTGTAGGTCGGCCGCTCCTTTGAGGGGCTGATCGAGTCTCTCGCCAGCGGAGACCTTTCATGCCTACCCCGACCTTCACCGGCGCTTCCTTCCAGACCAATCTCAACAGCCCATTCGACAATCAGAGCTATGCCGCGGTCGCCGCACTGTCGGACGGCCGCTTCGCCGCCGTCTACAGGAGCGACGATCTCGGAGCGGGTTCGTTGAGGGTCGTCATCCGCAATGCCGACGGGAGCCTGTCGAAGAGCGAGATCACCGTCGACCCAGCGAATGAGGATTTCATCGACGGTGACAATGTAGCGATCGCAGCTCTGAAGGGCGGCGGCTTCGTCATGACCTGGGCCGAGCGCGGCGCGACCGATTCCAACATCAAGCATCGCGTGTTCAACGCGGAGGGCAAGGCGGTGAGCGCGGTGCTGCACAGCAACAGCGACGCCACCGACGGCGTGGCGACGCGGCCGGACGTGGTCGGCGACGGGCAGGGCGGTTTCTACATCGTCTGGGACGATACCGGTTTCGACAGCGAGCCGGGGCCGGGCGAAACGTTCACGCCGACCGTTCGCATCAGGCATTACGATGCGTCCGGCGTGCCGACCGCCGGCTCGCAGATGATCGCCGACGAATGGGGTGTCGATTCGAATCCGGCGATTGCGATCAGCCGCGACGGTGAGCGGCTGAACATTATCTGGGACGACGATCTCGGCCAGTCGGAAGAAACCAACAATCACGACAGCATCCGCGGCCTGGAGATGGGCGGCAGCCGGGGCGCCTATCGCGTGGACGGCGGCATGTACAGCGAGTTCCACACGGACCCGGATGTCGCCTATTCGAGCGGCGACAATTTCATGGCAGTGTGGAGCGAATTCATCGCGCCCGGCGTCTATGCCGTGCACGGCTCGATCAATGGCGGGGCCGAATTCAAGATCAACACGAGCGCGCACCAGCATTGGGGCGTGGTGCCGAAGGTGGTGGGCTTGGCCTCCGGCGATTTCCTCGTCGTCTGGTACGATGGCGGGCTGGACGGCAATGACGACGTGCTCGGCCAGCTCTTCAACGTCAGCGGAACGAAGATCGGCGGCGAGTTCGAGATCTCCGACCGCGTTTCATCCGACATCTCGCGCGTCGAGGCCAAGGAGACACTCGACGGCCGCGTGGTCGTGACCTGGGATTCGACGCCCGGCCCGGCGGCGAAGGAAATCTATTCGCGCTTCGTCGATGTGCGCCAGGCGGCGGTGAACTGGACCGGCACGGCGACGAACGAACAGTTCGTGGGGACGGCATTCGGCGACGTGCTGAACGGCTCGGGCGGACACGACATCATCGATGGCGGCGGCGGCGTCGACACGATCATCGGCGGCGCCGGCAACGATACGCTCACCGGCGGGGCCGGCGCCGACACGCTGCGCGGCGATGCGGGTAACGACATTTATGTGCTGGAGAATGGCGCGGACAACATCATCGACATTTCGGGCATCGACACCGTGACGTCGACGATCACCCGCAGCCTGGCCTTGTCGTCCTATCTTGAGATCGAAAATCTCACCTTGCTCGGCAATGCGCTGAACGGCACCGGCAACAATCTCGCCAATGTGATCACCGGCAATGCGCTCAGCAATGCGCTGACGGGCAATGGCGGCAACGATACG
>DATJTE010000197.1:0-3168 GCA_035503715.1 Rhizobiaceae bacterium
ATCCAGCCAGGCTTGTTGGCGCCGGTCGGCAGGCGAAGGGTGCCTACATCGCCGGTCTGGAGCATTCCAGGCGGACGTGATCCGCGGGCCGATTTGAACCGCACGTCAGGCGAGAGCGCGAGAAGTATGGGGTTGGGAAAAAGGACATCGCCATCGCTCAGATAGCGCGCGATGTCTGCGACGTGGCTGCGTATCTCGCCGCGTTGATAGCCCTCGAGCATACCTGCCGCGTCGCGCCCGATCCGGCTGATCTCGGCGATATCCAGAAGCCGATCCCCAGGGACAGCGAAGAGATAAAGATCATGCCCACCTTGGCGCATATGTAGAGCTCGCACGATCATGGTCGATGTGCTCATTCCATCAATCCCATCATGATGCGTCGAGCGCGCTCCTCCGAGCACGCGATGCCGCTAAGGTCACGCAGGCGACGAAGAATGCGGGCGTTACTGATCTTGGGCTCTTCGCGAAGCCACGGCGTCATTTGCTGCACAATAACGTCATCTGAGACCGTCTTCCGGCTGGGGGCATTGGAACGCGGAGAGCACGTCATCATCGCGGCGACCGCTTCGCGCTCGCTGGCCAGATCGTAGCTATCGGCCTCGGTGAGCAGGCGCGCATGGGTCAGTAAGGCGCGCCCAGCGAAATCGCCTTTGGTGCCCTTAAGATCCATCCCCTCATCGTAAGGCATGAAGCAACAGTGCAGTGGCCGCGGTAGATAGGACGCAAGCCCAGCGCCGAAAATCCGGATTCGGTCCGCATGGGCAGCAAGCTGCTCCAGCATGGGGCGGACCATTCGCGCATAGTCGCGAGTCAACGCGATCATGACCACGGGCCGGCTCTCGATCTCTGGCAGGCGTTCCGCGGCGAAGCGGCCCCTATTAACGGCGGCCCACCATTTCTCCGGTTTGAACTTGGAGATCCGCGGCGCCACGCCGCCAGGGCCGCGACCGGCTGCCAGATCATAGCTGGGGATCATCGCTTCACCTCGCACATAGCCGAGGCCCGCGGAAAGAATGTCGATCTCCGCGTCTAGCATCATCGCCGCCTGCTTCGCGTACCTGAAGGAGCGGCCGCGATACATCGTCGCCGCAGTGGCCGTTGGCATCGCGCCATCGACACTATCGAGCCAAGCGCTCACCACATCGCGAAGTTCACCAGTCGGAAGTGTCTCGACGCCGACTGTGGCGGGCATCGCCTTGCGCGAAGAGCAGCAAGCAATCACCAGCGGACGAATCAGCGTGCAGTTTTTTCTCGAAACTGCTGAGGGAGTGTCTCGGACTTTCGGCAAAACTGACATGGCTTTCGCGAGCAATCTGCCCTCTGTGAAGTCGTACCAAGCGTGTTGCACACGTAGCTGGGTGCTTCGACGTGGTCAATCCGGCCTGTCGCGGACTGAAGGTTTTCGACACACCTTCCTGCAGTTTCTTACGTGAACGAGTTTCTTATGTTCAGAAACTGAAGCACATTTTTCCCCGGCCGTCTGCCCTCTCGCCGCGCCGCGCCTCTCGATCGACGGACATGAAAATGCGGCAACTGATGCTCAACCGGCTGCTGCAGCGCGTCATCCGTGACCCGTCTTTCAGGCTGAAACGGATTTCAGACGCTGGTCGAGGCTCTGCGCGCTAAACACGCGCATCTTCCAAAAGCTCTGTCCGTGATCAGCGAGCTTCTGCTCCGCCAGGCGGGCCGATACGGCGCGCTCACGTGCTCGACGATCGAGCCGGCGACTTTGAGGTGAAGTTGGGTTTGCGGCGAGATACGAGCGGCAGCTTTTGGGATTGACCGCCGGTCCCGCAAACGACCGAGTTTCAGGCGCGAAGCGGCTGCTCGCCATTGAGATGTCGATCGGCCGAGATGGGCGCAATGTTGCCCCGCGGACCACGAAAATTTGGAATTTGCTCCCGTTTGACGGAAGCCGCAGCAGCGACCTGCAGGGGTTAGACGCTCGCGCCGCCCCGGGGTGAGCGGCGCGAGCGTGAGTGTCAGGCGTTGGCAGGCTTGGCGCGCGTCGCGCGCTTTGCCGGTGCCGAGCCCGCACCCGCGGTAGCTTTCTGGCCGGGCTTGCGGCCCAAGCCGATTTTCTTGGCCATCTCTCGACGCTGTTCCGAATAGGACGCTGCGACCATCGGATAATCGGGCCGCAGATTGTAGCGCGCGCGATATTCTTCAGGCGTGAGACCATGTGTCGTAAGATGCCGGCGCAGTGCCTTGTAGGGCTTGCCGTCGATCAGCGAGATGATGTGGTCCTTCGACGCCAGCGACCTGCGCACGGTAACCGCCGGGACATATTCATCGGAAAGCCCTGCAGGTTCGGCGGAAGCAGCGCTGCTGGAGGACAGTTCGGAAACCGTCGCGTGCATGTTGCGCAGGAATTGCGGGACATCGTCCGCGTTCGCGCGATTGTTGGGGTTTTGCAGCCAAGCGATCGTCAATTCGGTCGCGAGCTCGACGAGATTTGCGGTATTCTCTTCGGACATATAGCTCCCCTGTTGAGGTGAGCTTCCGATGTTTCATTGGACGCGGCAGGTCAACTTCATTGTGACCGATATCACATTTTATCGTCTAATTGCTGTATTCGATGTGGGGCAATCAGCCGGGTGTGGTTGAAAGCGTCGCAGGCGGCGCATGCCACGCAGCTCATTTGGAGAGGAAAGGACGCGGTTTCCGCGTGAGCGACAGGTGCGGACAGGCCGCATCGGCTCATGTTCGGAGACCGATCATGTTCAGGACAATATCTCTCGACAAGCTCATGGCCTCGCCGCGCAATGTGCGCCGGCACGAGGACGTCGCGGCCGATCTCGAGCTCAGGGCCGACATCGAGGCGCGCGGGCTGCTGCAGAACCTCGTGGTCACGCCACTGGCGAAGCCCAAGGGCAAGTTCGCGGTCGAGGCCGGCGAGCGGCGTCGCCGCCAGCTCATTGCCCTGGCCGATGAGGGCAAGCTTGATGCGAAGTTCGACGTGCCCTGCCTCGTCCTGGAGCCGGCGGAAGCGCTTGCGATCGAGGCGAGCCTTGCCGAGAACTTCCAGCGGCTCGCGATGAACCCGGCCGACGAGTGCGTTGCTTTCCAGAGCCTGGTCGGCGCCGGCCTCGACCCGGAGGGCATCGCCCGGCGGTTCGGTTTGACCATCCGCTTCGTCGAGGGCCGTCTCCGGCTCGCCGATTTGGC
>DATJTE010000198.1:0-12457 GCA_035503715.1 Rhizobiaceae bacterium
CGTCGTTGAAGAATGTGATGAGGCCTTCCGTGTCGGTCGTATAGACAGCGACAGGAAGCGCATTCAGATAGGTCGCAATTTGCTCGCTGGGAACGGCGGAATTGTCTTGCAATATGGTGCGCGTCACCAAACGGACAGCCCTATCGATACCGGCAGTCTCAACACCGGTTGACACAGTAAAGTCCAATGTTCATTAGATCCCGCCCTCTTTGCCCTAACTCTTTTTACGCCATAGAAGTGAGCCCGGTGAGCTGAACGCTCTTGCCGGGCTCCTTTGTGTCCGGGTTAAACGTCAGGACGCATTGCCGTCGGTTCTCCCCTTACACGCGCGCAAAACGCGGCTTCTCCGACAAAGTTCCCTAAGCCGGTAAAATTTCTGCAAGCGTGCAACTGGCTTCAGAAAGCGGTTGAAAACGTTAATATTCAAGGCGCGCCTGCCCGTGGAATACTCGATGAATCTGGCCAAAGCCCGGAAAGCCATGGTCGACCGGCAAATCGCCGGCCGGGGCATCACGGACGCCGCGGTGCTCGAGGCCATGCGAAAGGTTCGGCGCGAAGACTTCGTGCCGCCGAGCGTGCGCGAGCTTGCGTATGAGGATTCGCCGCTGCCGATCGGCTCCGGCCAGACGATTTCCCAACCCTACATCGTCGCCCTGATGATCGAGGCCGCCGCACTGAAACCGGGCGACACGGCGCTCGAAATCGGCGCGGGCTCAGGCTACGCCGCAGCACTGATGGGCGAGATCGCCGCAAAAATATTCACCGTGGAACGCCATGCGGAACTTGCACAGACGGCACGGGAGCGGCTCGCCGCGCTCGGCTATGCGAATGTCGAGGTCCGCACGGGCGACGGCACGCTTGGCCTGCCGGACGAAGCGCCTTTCGATGCTATCATCTCGGCCGCCGGTGGACCCGATATCCCGGCATCGTGGAAATCCCAGCTCGCGATCGGCGGCCGGCTGATCATGCCGGTTGGCGGTTCGGCGATCCAGCAGCTTGTGAAGCTCGTCCGGACCGCCGAGGATCAGTTCAAGGAAGAATCGCTCGGCGAGGTCCGCTTCGTCCGGCTGATCGGCGAGCAGGGCTGGAAAGCCGCCTAGCGTTTGCGCGCGCCGACCTCGCCGAACCGCGTGGCCTCTTTGGTCGGATTCTGCGCAATCGCCCTCTCCTCGCGATCATCGGGCAAGGCTTCGTCGCTCTCCTGATCGGGATTGTCGTCGTCTTCCTCGGGCAGCTCACCGGTCGGCTCGTCCTCGTCGTAGCGGATGTCGCCATTGTCCGGCATGCTTTCCGGCTTCAGCGCGCCACTGTCGAGCGCATCCCAGTCTTGTTCGGCTATTCCCGGCACCTCGGGAAGCTCTTCGCGTTTTGGCTGATCTTTGATCTTGCGGTCCATGTCGCGCTCCTTGACGTTTCATGCGTTGCGATTGCAACTCGCTGTGAGCCGTGAATGTTCCGAATCCGATGAAACGACGCACAAATCTCTCTGACTTCTTCGCCCGCTCCTCGATCGCAATTGCCCGTGACCTGATCGGCGCGGAACTCTCGGTCAACGGAACCGGCGGCATCATCGTCGAGACGGAAGCCTACGAGCCGGACGATCCGGCCTCGCACAGTTTTCGTGGACCGACGCCGCGCAACCGGGCGATGTTCGGGCCTGCGGGCCGCGCCTATGTCTACCGCTCCTACGGCATCCACTGGTGCCTGAACGTCGTCTGCCTGCCGGGCAGCGCGGTTCTCATCCGCGCCATCGAGCCACGATCGGGCATCGAGACGATGCAGGAGCGTCGCGGTCTGGAAACGTTACGTCTGCTGTGTTCGGGGCCGGGCAAGCTCTGCCAGGCGCTCGGCGTGGACATATCCTTTGATGGGCTGCCGCTGAGCAAACCGCCCTTCCGCCTCGCCCTTCCATCGGAACCTGTCGCGACAGCCAACGGCCGGCGCATCGGCATCACCCGCGCCGTCGATCAGCCGTGGCGCTTCGGGCTCGAAGGCTCCCGCTTCGTCAGCGCAAAGTTCTGATCGGTGAACTAGTCTTTGACGTCGGTTTCAGGACGATCACGGCCGTCGGCATGCTCTTCATGCCACTCGCCCTTGTCGTCCTCGTATTCGATCTCTTCCGACTCGCCTGAAAGCTCTTGCTCCTGCGCGGCATGTTGCGCCGCCCTGACGGCCTCGTTGCGGCTGCGATGCGTCTCGGAAAAGACGTCCCCGACCTTGTAGGCCCAGCCGCCATCATGCTCGACGATTTCATACGTGACCTTGGTCATCCCGAACCTCCTGCACGGCATTGAGGAGATCAACGAAACTGGCGCGGTTCTGGTTCCGGGAGAGTGGACGGCCGAGGCAGGCTATCGGGCGCGGCGCGACGCGCGCAGCGTCACCAGATTGCGCAAGGCGCCGTCATCGACAGCCAGTCCCGGCACCTTTGTGCGCAGGCAGGTGATGATGCTCTCGACGCTGCCGACGCCGGCCTGCCGGTCGAGAAGCGAGTCGATTTCCTGGGTTACGCGTTCGGGGATCGCCCACGCTTCGAGTTCCGCTGCCATCTTCGCCACCTGTTATCGCTGCTTGTTTCGGCGCTTCGATCCTGCCTGTAAAACGCACCCGATGCCGGCGCGTTCCAGGCGCGGTCTCTACATCCTTTGATCGAGGAAGGCGCGCATTTATTCATCGCCGCGGCCGATTTCAACAGGTACCTCTGCGGTCGAGGAATGCATGTGCGGCGGTGCGCCAGCGCGCTCCCTCCCCCTTGCGGGGAGGGTGGCGGCGAAGCCGCCGGGTGGGGTAGCTTCTGAAGGGCACGCCCTCTTCCTGCGTCGCAGATAGAGTCGGAGCACTGCCGCACCTACCCCACCCGGCCAGCCTGCGGCTGGCCACCCTCCCCGCAAGGGGGAGGGATGGACGGCGCTTTGTCAGGATCTGTCAGCAGTCTTTGTCCACGCCCCTCCGCACCCGCGCGATAATGCCCGCGTGGAAAGGAGGGCAGCGATGCCTGTGGATTGGAATGCGGTGATCGAGGGAAATCATAGAGTGCTGAAGCGCATCCTTGCCGAGCTCGTCGCCATGGCCGACGCCGCGATCTTCACCTCCCCCCAAGGGTCTAAATCCGGGGGAGGTCGACGCGAAGCGTCGGGTGGGGGTGGCGACGCGACCGGCGCGCCGCAGCCCACCCTGCCCCGCCATCTCCACACCGTCATCCTGCGCATCTTGCGTCCTGCAGAAGCAGCAGTGCGGCGGCTGATCGTCGTCATGGCGCGTGGGCTTGTGGTGACGCTGCCGGCGTTTCGCTCGCGCCCGCCGCAGAAGACGTCGCTGGCCCGCAAAGGCGGTACCGGCATCATCCTGCCGAGAGGATTTGTTATCAAGCGTGGCGTCATCATGCCCAAGCAGGAGGCACGGCCGGCCGCGACGCCGGATCTTCCCCCGTTCACGGGGGAAGGGGACCACGCGGAGCGTGGTGTAGGGGGCATCGTGGAAGCACCCGCACGACGCATCCCGTCCCTCCCCCTGTTCGATCCGCGAAAACGATTTTTCTACGTCCGCCCAATGCGAAACCGTGGCGTGCCACGCATCAGCGACCCGGGCGCTGGCGCGCGTCTTCCCATCCCCGTCCGGCAACCACCCTTGCCCAACGGTCGCGTCAGTGCAGAGCGCATCCACCAGCGTCTCGCGACGCTTGCCGCAGCACTCGACGACCTGCCGGGTCAGGCAAAACGTTTCGCGCGGCTGAGGGCACTCCGCCTTGCCGCCCGCGCCCGCGAGAGGGAGCGCGAGGTTTCGGGCGCACCGCACCCGCACCGCAAGCATCGCTCCCTGCACGTCTGGCCGCTGCGTCCCGGCCGTCCGCCCGGCGGGCAGCGCAAGTCGAAACACGAAATCGATGAGGTGCTGAAAGACCTCCACTATTTCGCGTTCGAGGCGCTGGAGAAGCCAGACACGTCATGACCGCTTGCGCCGCTCCTTCCGGGCGAAAAGAGGCCACGCGGCATTCCGCGGCTGGCGACAATGAAGCACGCCCCCTCACCGGCCCTTCGGGCCACCTCTCACCCATTTCATGGGGGAGAGGTGTGGCGCCAAGCTCGCGGTCGGCTCTCCTCTCCCCCGGGCAGGGGGAGAGGTGGCCCGAAGGGCCGGTGAGGGGGTGCTTGGAGGTTTTTCACCCGCAGGCAAGCCGCTGCAAGCGAACAGAAGCGACTGCCCGACACTCAGCGACTGCCCGGTGCGAAGACGAGCCCGCGCCGCCTTCGCCGCCGGTGCGGCCACCCTCCCCTCAAGGGGGAGGGAGCGTATGCCCGCGCCTCTCCGCTTGCGGCCTACGCCTTCTCCAGCGCCTGCTCCAGATCGGCAATGATGTCGGCGGCATCCTCGATGCCGATCGACAGGCGAACCGTGTCCGGCCCCGCGCCCGCCGCGACCTTCTGCTCGTCGGTGAGCTGCCGGTGCGTGGTCGAGGCCGGATGGATGACCAGCGACTTGGCGTCGCCGAGATTGGCCACGTGAGAGAAGAGCTCGAGCCCCTCGACCAGTTTGACGCCCGCGTCGTAACCGCCCTTCAGGCCGAAGGTGAAAACCGCCCCTGCCCCGTTCGGCGAATATTTCTTCTGCAACGCATGGTTCTTGCTGCTCGGCAGGCCGGAATGCTCGACCCAGGCCACCTTCGGGTGCTTCGAGAGCCACGTCGCGACCGTGTTCGCATTGTCGGAATGGCGCTGCATGCGCAGCGGCAATGTCTCCAGCCCGTTCAGGAAGAGGAAGGCGTTGAACGGCGAGATCGCTGGACCGAAGTCGCGCAGGCCGAGCACGCGCGCGGCGATGGCGAAGGCGAAATTGCCGAACGTCTCATGCAGCACCATGCCGCCATATTCGGGGCGCGGCTCCGACAGCATCGGATAGTTGCCCGACTTCGACCAGTCGAACGTGCCGCCATCGACGATGACGCCGCCGATCGAATTGCCCTGGCCGCCGATAAATTTGGTCAGCGAGTGCACGATGATGTCGGCGCCGTGCTCGATCGGCCGCACGAGATAAGGCGAGGCCAGCGTGTTGTCGACGATCAGCGGCAGGCCATGCTTGCGCGCGACTTCGCTGATCTTGGCGATGTCGACAAAATTGCCGGCCGGGTTGGCGACGCTTTCGATGAAGATCGCCCTGGTCCTGTCGTCGATGCCCTTCTCGAAAGAGGCCGGGTCGCTGGCGTCGGCCCAGCGAACCTCCCAGCCGAAATTCTTGAAGGCGTGGCCGAACTGGTTGATCGAGCCGCCATAAAGCTTGTTGGCGGCGATGAAATTGTCGCCGGGCTTCATCAGATTGTGGAACACCAGAAGCTGCGCCGCGTGGCCGGACGCCGTGGCAAGTGCCGCCGTGCCGCCCTCAAGTGCTGCGACGCGCTCCTCGAGCACCGCCTGGGTCGGGTTCATGATGCGGGTGTAGATGTTGCCGAACGCCTTCAGGCCGAACAGCGAAGCGGCGTGATCGGCGTCGTCGAAGACATAGGACGTCGTCTGGTAGATCGGCGTCGCCCGCGCGCCGGTCGCCGGGTCGGGCTTGGCGCCGGCATGAATGGCGAGTGTGTTGAAACCGGGGGAACGCTGGGACATCAGATCTCTCCAATAAATTGTCTCAAAAACGAACGGCATTCTTGGCGAAGGCTTTTCGCGAAGCAAAGAAGAAAATGCTCTTTGCTCGCTTCAGGCGGTCCGCCGGAACCGTGGAATACCGCTTTCGCGCAACCCTTTTGCGCGACGTCACTATTTGCGCACGCCAAAACTCTGAAAGCCGGTGCGCATCAGCGGCTTCTTCGAAGAGAGCACTCTGCTGTTCACGCCGGTCCAGCCGATCTCGCCCGACAGCCGGCCGTATTCGATCTTCGGGCAGCGATTCATGACCACCTTGATGCCGGCGGCTTCGGCTTTGGCGGCGGCCTCGTCGTGACGCACGGTGAGCTGCATCCAGATCACCTTCGGCAGCGGGTCGAGCGCCAGCGCCTCGTCGACGATCGCCGGCACCGCCTCGGACGCGCGAAAAATATCGACCATGTCGATGGGCTCGGGCACGTCGGCGAGCTTGGCGTAAAATGTGCGCCCGAGCACTTCCTTGCCCGCCTGGCCCGGATTGATCGGGAAGACGGTGAAGCCTTTGTCAATCAGATATTTCGTGACGAAATAGCTTGGCCGCACATCGTTCGCCGAGGCGCCGACGATGGCGATGGTGCGGACCGAGTTGAGGATGCCGGCGATGTAGGCGTTGTCGTAGGAGTCGTGATTCACTTAGGGACCGAGTGTTTCTTCGAGAAAGCCGCGCGGATCGTTACAGAACGATCGCATCATGCGAAAGTGCTCCGTGTCCTCGAAGGCGATTTCCTCGAGGCCGAAGCGGGTGATCTGCAGCAGCCGCGCATTCGGGCACGCCATCAGCAACGGCGAATGCGTCGCCATGAAAATCTGGACGAAGCCGGTCTCCGACGCTTCCTTCAGGATCTGCAGGAATCGAATCTGCCGTGCCGGCGACAGCGCGCTCTCTGGCTCGTCGAGCATATAGATGCCCTGACGGCGGCAGCGCTCTTCGAAGAAGCGGATGAACCCCTCGCCATGCGACCAGGAGAGATAGTCTGGTGGTGGTCCGCCCAGCGGCTCGCGCGCAGCGTCGTCGAGATAGCGCGCCACGGTGAAGAAACTTTCGGCGCGGAAGAACCAGCCCTGCGTGACCTTCGGCAGCCAGGAGGCCCGCAAGGCCGTCGCCAACAGTTTGCCGCTCGCCGCCAGCGCCTGCGAATGGTCCGTGGGCATGTAGCCCTTACCGCCGCCCGCTTCATCATAACCCGCCAGGCCGGCGATCGCTTCCAGCAGGGTCGACTTGCCCGTACCATTCTCGCCGACGAGGATAGTGATGGCGGAGGTGAATTCGAGTTCGAAGTCACCGTCCCTGAACAGCGGCAGGTTGAACGGGTAGCGGTCCTTCTCGGCGACCCGATCCAGTTCGAGGATCAGCCGCTTGAGGTAAGGCGCCTTCAGTCGCGTCTGCTGCTTGCGGTACGCCATTCAGCAGGCCGGCTATTCAGGTGGAAGCGAGATGTTGCCGTCCGCGTCCATCGGGAAGTCCGGGTTATGAGCGACTTCCCAGAGATTACCTTCGGGATCAGCGAAGTAACCGTACCAGCCGCCCCAAAACGCCTTGCCGGCAGGTTTGATGATCTTGCCGCCGGCCTTGGCCACGGCGGCGAGCACCTCATCGACTTCGGCGTCGGATCTCGTGTTGTAGGCGAGATAGATGCGGGGGACCCCATCGCCAAAGCGGATACCGGAATCTTTCTCCGCTTCCTTGCGCTCAAACAGGCCGAGGATGACGCCGCCAAGCTGGAAGAAGGCGACCTGGTCGGTGATGCCCTGGTGACGGCGATAACTCATCGCTTCATAGAAGCGGGCCATCGTATCAAGATCATCGACCGCGATGGTGACGATTGAGAGGCGTTGCTCCATCAATCGTCCTTCCACTCCGGCTTGCGCTTCTCGAAGAAGGCCGCGATCCCTTCTTGCGCGTCGCCTGCGAGCAGATTGTCTACGATCACCTTCGAGGTGTGCTCGTACGCCTCCGCCAGCGGGAGATTCGCTTGCGCGTAGAACGCCTGCTTACCCATGCGCACCGCGGTCGGCGATTTCGCCGCGATGACCCCGGCATATTTTGCGACGACCTGCTCCAGATATTCCGGCGGCACGACGCGGTTCACGAGGCCGAACTCGCGCGCTGTCGCCGCATCGATCAGCTCGCCCGTCAGAAGCATTTCCATCGAGTGACGCGCCTTTACCTTGCGCGACAGCGCAACGGCCGGCGTCGAGCAGAAGAGCCCAACGTCGATGCCGTTGACGCCAAAAGTCGCGCGGTCCGATGCGATCGCCAGGTCGCAGCTCGCGACGAGCTGGCAGCCGGCGGCCGTGGCTATGCCATCGACGGCGGCGATCACCGGCTGCGGCAACGCGACGATCGACTGCATCATGCGCGAGCATTCGGCGAAGGTCTTTTCGAAGAAGGCGCGGCCCTTGTCGGCATCCTTGCGGTGGCTGGTCAGTTCCTTGAGGTCATGCCCACCGGAAAAGACCTTTCCTTCCGCCGCGATCACCACGACGCGCACTGCCTTGTCGTCGCGCGAACGGTCGAGCGCATCCTGCAGCCGCGCGAGCATGTCCAGCGACAGTGCGTTGGCCGGCGGATTGACGAGCGTCAATCGCAGAACGCCCTGCTCCAGCCGTTCGACCAGCGGGCCTTCCGGCGCCTGACGCTTCATTGCAACGATTTCGGCCACTGCGGAGTCCTCGACGATTTCTGGCCCAGAACAACTACCATGGGCGGGGTTGAAGAACACCCGCCAATTATGGCTGATTGGCTGACGTTGACGGAAACGGAAGGCCGGCCGCTGCCGGCGCGCAGACGAGGAGACGCATGGCGGAACAGGCCGGGCTGAAGCCCGTGATGACGGCGGACGAGGTCAACGCGCTGATGCGCGAGGCTTTCCCGCAGCTCAACCGCGGCACGAAGACTTTTGAAGTGCTCGACGTCTTTCCCGGCGGCTGCGTCGTCAGGCTCAACGCGACCGAGCGTCATCTGAGGCCGGGCGGCACGGTTTCGGGACCGGCTCTGTTCACCCTTGCCGATATTGGCGGTTATGCCTGCGTGCTTTCCCATGCGGGACCGGATGCGCTGTCTGTGACGACAAACCTCAACATCAATTTCGTGCGCAAGGCCGGGATCGGTGAGATCGACGGACACTGCCGGATCCTGAAACTCGGCAAGAGCCTGATGGTCTTCGACATCGACATGGTCGCGGGACCGGACCGGCAGACGGTCGCGCACGCGACCGGCACCTATTCGATCCCGCCGAAAAAGAAATAAGCCCCGCACGAGGCGGGGCTTATTTGCGTCAGGCGGCTTTGGCGCGAAACCGCTCCGCCAGGTCGGCGATGGACGCCTTCAATGTGCGCGGCTGTTTGCCGGAGAGCGTTTGCACCGCATCGGTGACGCCGGCCGTCCACCCCTCCGCAACGGGATGGAAGATCGCGGCCAAAAGCTCGGCGTAATCCTGCGGAACGCCGCCGGCGGCGGCTTCGGACACGAATGTCTTGCCGTCGACGGGTTGATAGACAATTCGCCGGCCGAGCGCATTCGACAGAAGCACCGCGGCTTCGGCATAATCATGCGATTCCGAGCCGGTCAGCACGAAAGCCTTGCCGTCATGCGCTGAACTCGTCAGCGCACCGGCCGCGGCGGCCGCGATATCACGCGTATCGATGAAGCTCGTCTTGCCGTTGCCCGCCGGCACGCGGATTTCTCCCTGCTCGACGCCTGCCCGCCAATAGGTGGCGAAATTGTCGGTGAACCAGTTGGGGCGGAGGACGACGAATGGCGCGCCGCTCCGCTCCAGCAGAAGCTCCAGACGGCGGAACGGTATGTTGTCGTCGGCATCGACGCCGATCGCCGTCTGCAACACGACCTTGATGCCACGCGCTGCGGCCGCTTCGATCAGCGGCTGCAGCGGCGTCACCGGATCGACATTGCCGGCTGGCGACAGCGCATAGATACGGTCGACCTCTTCCAAAGCAGGCTCCAGCGTCGACGGATCGTCGAGGTCGAACCGGACTGCCTCCGCCCCGGCGGGCACGCGGGCTGCGGCGCTGCGGGTCGCAGCTTTGACCTTCTCGCCGCGGGCGAGAAGTTCGGAAACCAGGGGCGCGCCGACATTGCCCGTGGCGCCAATGACGAGAATCTTTCCAGACATTTTCAAGCTCCTTACGCTTTCTATTGGAAAGCTAGTTTTAAACGGAAGCTTGATATCCAGAAGCGAGCAGGATAAAAAGAAGGCACTTTTCAGTTATGTGGTGCACCCGACGGTGCGCTGATTACCAGCGGGAAAGCGCAAATGCGGAACTACGACGTTTACTCCGAGAACTGCCCCACACGGCTGCTGCTCGACCACATCGCCGACAAATGGGCGTCTCTGATCCTGTGGAAGCTGTCCGAAGGGCCGATCCGCTTCAACGAGTTGCGCCGCAAGGTCGAGGGCATCTCGACCAAAGTGCTGTCGCAGGCGCTGAAGGGCCTGGAGCGCGACGGGCTGATATCGAGGGCCGTGTTTGCGACCGTGCCGGTGACCGTCGAGTACTCGATCACGCCGCTCGGCGCGACGCTGGCCGACAAGATATCGACGGTGACCCGCTGGGCCGAACAGAACATCGAAGCGGTGCTGACATCGCAGCAGGAATACGACGCACGAGGAGCGTAGCTCTCATTTCGGGTGCGGTAAAATAATACCGCATCTCTATCTATTTGATTTTATTATCTTCTACGCGCAGACTCGCGAAGCCCGTCCATTGACGCTGGTTCCACCCTCGCCTATAAGCGCGCCGGAACAGCGGCTTTCGGGCCGCCGTTTCATTTTTGACCAGGCTTCGCCGGGCCAATCCAAGCAACAAGAAACGCCTTCCGGCCGCAAGGCTCGAAGGTCCCACAGGAACCAAACTCATGAAAACCTTCTCGCAGAAGCCTGCGGAAGTGACGAAGAAGTGGGTGCTGATCGACGCCGAAGGGCTCGTCCTCGGCCGTCTCGCCTCCATCGTCGCCAACCGCCTGCGCGGCAAACACAAGCCGACCTTCACCCCCCATGTCGACGATGGTGACAACGTCATCATCATCAATGCCGACAAGGTCGCTCTGACCGGCAAGAAGTTCACCGACAAGGTGTACTACTGGCACACCGGCCATCCTGGCGGCATCAAGGAGCGCACCGCGCGCCAGTTACTCGAGGGCCGTTTCCCGGAGCGCGTCATCGAAAAGGCAATCGAGCGCATGATCCCGCGCGGGCCGCTCGGACGCCAGCAGATGAAGAACCTGCGCGTCTATGCAGGCGCCGAACATCCGCACGTCGCTCAGCAGCCGGAAACGCTCGACGTCGGCAAGCTGAACGCCAAGAACAAGAGGGCCGCATAATGGCTGAGCTCAACTCGCTCGCAGAACTCGGCACCGTCGCACCGGCACAGGCCGCGGCGCCTGTGCACGTCCAGAAGCTCGACAAGTCGGGCCGCGCCTATGCCACCGGCAAGCGCAAGGACGCCATCGCCCGCGTCTGGGTGAAACCGGGCTCCGGCAAGATCACCGTCAACGACAAGGAATTCGCCGCGTACTTCGCGCGGCCGGTTCTGCAGATGATCCTGAAGCAGCCGATCGTCGCAGCCAATCGCGACGGCCAGTTCGACGTTATCGCCACCGTCACCGGCGGCGGCCTGTCGGGCCAGGCGGGCGCGGTGCGTCACGGCATCTCCAAGGCGCTGACCTATTACGAGCCGGGGCTCCGTTCCGTGCTCAAGAAGGGCGGCTTCCTGACCCGCGACAGCCGTACCGTCGAGCGCAAGAAGTACGGCAAGGCGAAGGCCCGCCGCAGCTTCCAGTTCTCGAAGCGCTAAACGACATCTCCAAGCAATCGGAAGAAAAGGCCGCCTCCGGGCGGCCTTTTTTGTTGCGCTGCCCGGACCGCCGATCAGGGCTCGATGACGCGTTCGCCGCCGCGCTCCACCATTTTGAGGCTGGTTTCAGCGCCATCCGCCTCAAGGATGATGTGACTCAAATCGTCGCCACCGACGAATGACAGCCCCGCGCCCGTCATCGACGCGCCGATCTTGACCGACGGCTGGCCGTTCGGGTGGATCAGCCGGAACAGCACCGTCTCGGTCGTGCCCTCGACCTCGGGCTGGATGGTGATGCTGGCGCGCAGCCGATCCTGCTGGTCGACGATCTCCAGCCCGCTGCCGCGCAGGACTGCCGGAGTGCTTTGCGCCGTCGCAGGCATCACCTGATTGAAAACAATTCCCGCAAGCAGAACGAAATTCGCCGCGGTGAGGAGAGTGAGGCCGGTTTCGCGTTTCATCTTTCGCGCTCCATGAGGGTCGTGACCCATCCTAATCCATTTGCGCGATATCAGGTGATTTCGACCGGGCCAGACTTACTGGCTGAGATCGAGGGCTGCCTTGACCGACACGCTGTCGTAGGGCCGGCGATAGCCGTTGGCGGCGAGCCATTCGATCGCGGCGCGCGGTTCGTCGGTCTGAATGAGGGTGGCGCCGCGTTCCACCCAGAAGCCGAACGTCTCCTCGGGAACATCCGCGTAAACGGCGAGTTCGTCTCCCCTGCCCCCGGAGAGCATGCCGGCCGCCTTGTTGACGATCGTGTAGGTGTTGACCCAGAGGTGCCAGTCGCCGCGCGCCGCGACCGCGCGGGCGCGGGCGCCAAACAGCGGGCCGCCGTCGCGTGTCATCGGCTCATTGCCCACGCGCCAATGGATCAGCTCGACGGCGTCGGCGGCGAAGGTGGTCGTCACCGTTTCGAGAAAGCCGACATCGCGCACCGCGTCATCGGCGACGATCGGCATGAAGACGACATCCCGGTCGATGCCGCCGATGATGCGCTTCGCCTC
>DATJTE010000199.1:0-27785 GCA_035503715.1 Rhizobiaceae bacterium
GAGATCAAGGCGGCGAGGCTGCGCATCGCCGGGAAGATCGAGCGGACGGCGACGGTGCCTTCACCGGGGCTGTCGAAGATTGCAGGCGTGCCGATCTATCTGAAGATAGAGCATCGGCAGACGACCGGCAGCTTTAAGCTGCGTGGCGCGTCGAATGCCATCGCGCTGCTGAGCGCCGAGGAAAAATTGCGCGGCGTGGTCGCGGCGTCGACGGGCAATCACGGCCGCGCGCTGGCCCATGCCGCGAAGCTGGACGGCGTGCGCGCGGTCATCTGCATGTCAAAACTGGTGCCGGCCAACAAGGTCGACGAAATCCGTCGGCTCGGCGCGGATGTGCGCATTGTCGGCAACAGCCAGGACGATGCGCAGGACGAAGTCGACCGGCTGGTTGCGGCGGATGGGCTGGTCATGGTGCCGCCGTTCGACAATGCCGCGGTGATCGCAGGGCAGGGCACACTCGGTCTTGAGATGATGGAAGCGGTTCCGGCCGCGCGGACGGTGTTGGTGCAACTGTCGGGCGGCGGTCTAGCGGCGGGTATTGCGACGGCGGTGAAGACTGTTTCGCCTTCGACGAACGTAATCGGCATTTCGATGGAACGCGGTGCGGCGATGAAGGCAAGCCTGGATGCCGGGCGCCCGGTGCAGGTCGAGGAACTGCCGACGCTCGCCGACTCGCTCGGCGGTGGCATCGGCCTTGCCAACCGGCACACATTCACGATGTGCCAGAGCCTACTCGACGATGTCGTGCTGCTGACGGAGGAGGAAATCGCCGCCGGGATCAAGCATGCTTACGAGGTGGAGCGGGAGGTCGTCGAGGGGGCAGGAGCGGTCGGGATCGCGGCCATCCTCGCGGGCAAGGTGAAGCTCGCCGGCGAGACGGTCGCGCTGCTCTCCGGCCGCAACATCGACATGGAGCTGCATCGCCGCATCGTCTCGAACGCATGGAGCGCCGCATGCCCCGCATGACGATCCTGACCGAGGCCGACCTGCGCAAGATCGTAAAGCTCGACGCGGATGCGGTGGCGTGCGTCGAGAGCGCCTTCCGTGCGCTGGCGACGCTGCCGGTCGCGATGCCGCCTATCATGCGGCTCGACATTCCGGAGCATCGCGGCGAGGTCGATGTGAAGACGGCCTATGTACCGGGTATCGACGGTTTTGCCATCAAGATCAGCCCCGGCTTCTTCGACAACCCAAAACTCGGCCTGCCCAGCCTGAATGGCATGATGGTGCTGCTGTCGGCCAAGACCGGTCTGGTGGAAGCTTTGCTCCTCGACAATGGCTACCTGACCGATGTGCGGACCGCAGCGGCCGGCGCAGTCGCGGCCAAACATTTGTCGCGCACCGATGCTTCGGTCGCAGCGATCTTCGGTTCCGGTGCGCAGGCGCGCCTGCAATTGGAGGCGCTGACGCTCGTTCGGCCGATCAAGGAGGCACGCCTCTGGGCGCGAGATCACGCGAAGGCGGAAGCGGCGGCACAAGAGCTGGCGCGTTCGCTCAAGATCGTGGTGACGGTGGTCGCCGATCCATCGAAGGCTGTGAAAGGCGCAGACATCATCGTCACCACGACGCCCGCGGAAAAGCCGATCCTGCTGGTCGGCTGGCTGCAGCCGGGTCAGCACGTGACCGCGATGGGTTCGGACTCGGAGCACAAGAACGAGATCGAACCGGCGGTGCTGAAGCGCGCGGTCTATGTGGCCGACAGCCTGAAGCAGACGCGACGTCTCGGCGAGCTGCACCACGCGATCACCGCCGGCGTGGCGAAGGAGACAGATCAATTCGCGGAGCTTGGCGGCGTGATCGCCGAAACCGCAACTGGACGACGGTCGCCTGACGACATCACGCTGGCGGACCTGACCGGCACCGGCGTCCAGGACACGGCAATCGCCACGCTCGCCCGCGACCGCGCGCGGGCAGCGAGTGCCGGCGCGACCTTCGACAGCTGACCATTAGACGAAAGAAAAGCAGACATGAGTGCCTCCGAACTCCGTTTCAGCCGACAGGAATATGCCGAGCGCCTGGCCAAGACGCGCCGCGCGATGGAGGCGAAAGGTGTCGACCTGCTGATCGTCAGCGATCCGTCGAACATGCACTGGCTGACCGGCTATGACGGCTGGTCGTTCTATGTTCATCAGGCCGTCATTGTGCCACCGGACGGCGAGCCGGTGTGGTTTGGGCGCGGGCAGGACGCCAATGGTGCTCGACGCACCGCCTATCTGAGCGATGACAACATCGTGCCCTATGCCGACCACTACGTGCAGTCGACCGAGCGGCATCCGATGGACTACCTCGCTGAGGTTTTGGCCGCGCGGCGCTGGGACAAGCTCCGGATCGGCGTCGAACTCGACAATTACTGGTTCTCCGCCGCGGCCTACCTCGCGCTGCAGAAACATCTGCCGAACGCCAAGCTCATCGACGCGACGGCGCTGGTGAACTGGCAGCGCGCAGCGAAAAGCCCGACCGAGATCCGCTATATGCGCAAGGCCGCGCGCATCGTCGAGGCCATGCACAAGCGCATCGTCGACACCGTCGAGGTCGGCATGCGCAAGAACGATCTGGTCGCCGAGATATTGGATGCGGGTACGCGCGGCGTGGAGGGCATTGGCGGAGACTATCCGGCGATCGTGCCGCTGCTGCCGTCCGGTGCCGATGCGTCCGCCCCGCACCTCACCTGGGACGACAAGCCAATGAAGGTGGGTGAGGGCACCTTTTTCGAGATCGCCGGCTGCTATCACCGTTATCATTGCCCGCTGTCGCGCACCGTCTTCCTCGGCAAGCCGACGCAGGAATTTCTCGACGCGGAGAAGGCGACGCTGGAAGGCATGGAAGCCGGGCTGGCGGCGGCAAAACCCGGCAATGCCTGCGAGGACATCGCCAACGCCTTCTTCGCCGTGTTGAAGAAATACGGCATCGTGAAGGATAATCGCACAGGCTATTCGATCGGCTTGTCCTACCCGCCGGATTGGGGCGAGCGCACGATGAGCCTGCGCCCCGGCGATCGCTCGGAATTGAAGCCCGGCATGACGTTCCACTTCATGACCGGTCTCTGGCTCGATACGATGGGGCTGGAGATCACCGAGTCGATCCTGATCACCGAGACCGGCGTCGAGTGCCTCGCGAACGTGCCGCGCAAGCTGGTGGTGAAGGACTGAGCGCCATGCAGAAAAGCCATCGCCCGTCGCCGATTTCCCCGACCATCGATCTCGACAAGGATGGCGTGCAGCACGGCCATTTGCGGCTGCCTTATAGTCGCGACGATTCCGCCTGGGGCTCGGTGATGATTCCGATCGCGGTGGTGCGCAACAGCAGCGGGCCGACCGCGCTGCTGACTGGCGGTAACCACGGCGACGAATACGAAGGGCCGCTGGCGCTGTTCGAATTGGCGCGCACGCTTCGCAAGGATGACGTGACGGGCACAGTGATCATCGTGCCGGCGATGAACTATCCGGCCTTCCGCGCGGCGACGCGCACCTCACCGATCGACAAGGGCAATATGAACCGGTCCTTCCCAGGACGGCCGGACGGCACGGTGACGGAAAAGATCGCCGACTATTTCCAGCGCGAGCTTCTGCCACGCGCCGACCTCGTTCTCGATTTCCACTCCGGCGGCAAGACGCTCGATTTTTTGCCCTATTGTGCAGCTCACACCCTGCAAGACGAGGCGCTGTCGCAGAAGGCTTTTGCCGCGGTCGAGGCTTTCTCGGCGCCGTGGTCGGTGAAGATGCTCGAGATCGACGCGGTCGGCATGTACGACACGGCGGCCGAAGATCTTGGCAAGGTGTTCGTGACAACCGAACTTGGCGGAGGCGGCACGGCAACGGCGGCAACCGTGCGCATTGCGCGGCGCGGCGTGGCGAACGTGCTGAAACATGCCGGCATTCTGGCCGGCGCCGTCGATATGCAGCCGACGCGCTGGCTCGACATGCCGTCCGGCGACTGTTTCTGCTTCGCCGAAGAGGACGGGCTTGTCGAAACCATGGTCGATCTGGGTGAGGCGGTCACGGAAGGGCAGGTCATCGCGCGCATCTATCCGATCCACCGCACCGGAGCGGCACCTCAGGACATAAGGGCAAAAATGTCAGGCCTGCTGACGGCGCGGCATTTCCCCGGGCTGATCAAGGCGGGTGACTGCGCCAGCGTCGTCGCCGTCGAGTTGAAATGATGCGGCCTGCTCTATGACCAGTGCGCGGCTCGACGCGATCGACCTGAAAATCCTCGCGGCGGTGCAGCAGGATGGCCGCATCACCAAGCTTGCGCTTGCCGAGAAGGTCGGCCTGTCGCCGACGCCATGCTGGCTGAGGCTGCGCAAGCTGGAGAAGGCCGGCATCATTTCCGGCTATCACGCGCGCATCGAGCCGCGCGCCATCGCGCCCGTGACCAGCGTGCTGATGGAGGTGACGCTGGGCAGTCATCGCCAGGCTGATTTCGACCGGTTCGAGCGCGCCATCCGCGACCTGCCGCAGGTGGCCGCGTGCTGGTCGGTCGGAGGCGGCGTGGACTATGTGCTGAAGGTGGTGACGCGCGACATCGACGCCTACCAGCGATTGGTCGACAGCCTGCTTGAACGCGAGATCGGCATCGACCGCTACTTCACCTACATCGTCACACGCACGGTAAAGGACGAGACGGCTTTGGCAGTCGCAGAACTCGTCGAACCGGTAGCGTAGACAATCTCTCTAGCTGTGCGGCCGTTTTTGGTCCGTCTTGCTGGCCGAGCCAGCTCATTTGGTCTCGCTCTCCGGCGCGTGACGCCTATCATCCGCTCACGATCGCGGAGGCTTCCATGTCGGTTCTCTTTGCACCCACCACACGTGACGATGGTCTCGACGGCCTGAAGGATCGCCGGCTGCTGCGCGAACTCGCTTATGTCGACGGGCGCTGGACGGCAGGTGCCACATCGTCGCGCAGTTTCCAGGTGACCGATCCGGCGACCGGCGCAACCGTGGCTTGGGTCGCGTCGCTGGATGAACAGGATACCGAGCGTGCGATTGATGCCGCGCAGCGCGCCTTCCCGAAATGGCGGGCGCTGCTGCCGCAGGAGCGCGCCGCGATTCTGCGCACATGGCACGGCCTGATGCTCGAGGCGAAGGACGACCTCGCATTGCTGATGACGCTCGAACAGGGCAAGCCGCTGAAGGAATCGCTGGGCGAGATCGACTACGCCGCCTCCTTTGTCGAATGGTACGCCGAGGAAGCGAAGCGCGTGAACGCCGAGAGCGTGACCAGTCATCTGCCCGGCGCGGAGATGCTGGTGCGGCGCGAACCGGTTGGCGTCGTCGGCGTCGCGACGCCGTGGAATTTCCCGTCCGCCATGCTGACCCGCAAGGCCGCCGCCGCACTCGCCGCCGGCTGCACCGTCGTTGCGCATCCATCTTCAGAGACGCCGCTTTCAGCGCTTGCGCTGGCCGAACTGGGCGAGCGGGCAGGGCTGCCGGCCGGTGTGTTCAACGTGGTAACGGGTGATGCTGCGACGATTGTCGGGCGGACGTGCGCGGACAGCCGGGTGCGTGCGATGAGCTTCACCGGCTCGACGGAGATCGGTCGGCTGATCGCCGCGCAATGCGCTCCGACGATGAAGCGGCTGGTCATGGAACTCGGCGGTCACGCACCGCTGATCGTCTTCGACGACGCCGATATCGAGCGCGCGGTGAAAATCGCCATTGACGCGAAATTCGCGACATCGGGTCAGGACTGCCTGGCGGCGAACCGCATCTATGTCCAGCGCGGCGTCTATGCTGCCTTCTGCAAGGCATATGCCGAGCGGATCAAAGATCTGAAAGTCGGCAATGGACTGGATCCCGTAAGCGAGATCGGTCCGCTGATGCACGCGCGTGCGGTCGCCAAAGTCGACGAGCAGGTGAAGGATGCGATCGCGAAAGGCGCGCGCTGCCTGGCCGGAGGTGCCGTGCACGGCGCTGGCCCTCTGTTCTACCAGCCGACATTGCTCGCGGATGTTCCCGACGATGCGCTGATCATGCGCGAAGAAACATTCGGGCCGGTCGCGGCCGTCAGCACGTTTGACACTGAGGAAGAAGTGATCGCACGCGCAAACGCCACCGAATACGGCCTTGTCGCCTATGTCGTGACGGAGAACGGCGCGCGGCAGCTCCGCGTGGGTCGCGCGCTCGACTACGGCATGGTCGCGATCAATCGCGTAAAGATCACCGGCGCGCCGATCCCGTTCGGCGGCGTCAAACAGTCCGGCCTTGGCCGCGAAGGCTCGCGCCACGGGCTGGAAGCCTTCACCGATCTCAAATATCTCTGCATCGACGCAGCCTGAATTCTGGAGGAACATATGCTCGACCGGTCGAACGAACGCACTGCCTGGGACCGCGACCACTTCTTCCATCCGTCCACCCATATGGGTGCGCATGCGCGCGGCGAGACGCCGACGCGCGTCATCGAGGGCGGCGAGGGCGTTTACATCACCGACACGAATGGCCGTAGAAGCCTCGATGCGTTCGCCGGGCTCTATTGCGTCAATGTCGGTTACGGCCGGCAAAAGATCGCCGATGCGATCGCGGCGCAAGCAAAGGAACTCGCCTACTACCATTCCTACGTCGGGCACGGGACGGAAGCGTCGATCACGCTCGCCAAGATGATCATCGATCGCGCGCCGAAGGGCATGAGCCGCGTCTATTTCGGGCTGTCCGGATCGGACGCCAACGAAACCAACATCAAGCTGATCTGGTACTACAACAATGTGCTCGGCCGGCCGGAGAAGAAGAAGATCATCTCGCGCTGGCGCGGCTATCACGGTTCGGGCGTGATGACGGGCTCGTTGACCGGGCTGCACCTCTTCCACAACGCCTTCGATCTGCCGCGCGCGCCGATCCTGCACACCGAAGCGCCGTATTTTTTCCGCCGTGAGGATCGCTCGTTGTCGGAGGAGCAGTTCTCGCAGTTCTGCGCCGACAAGCTCGAGGAGATGATCCTCGCGGAAGGTCCTGACACCGTCGCCGCTTTCATCGGCGAGCCAATCCTCGGCACGGGCGGCATCGTGCCGCCGCCCGCGGGGTACTGGGCGAAGATCCAGGCAGTGCTGAAGAAATACGATATCCTTCTCGTCGCCGACGAGGTCGTCACGGGTTTTGGCCGGCTGGGCACCATGTTCGGCTCTGACCACTACGGCATGACGCCGGACCTGATCACCATCGCCAAGGGCCTTACCTCGGCCTACGCGCCACTCTCAGGCGTCATCGTGGCGGAAAAGATGTGGAACGTGCTGGTTCAGGGCTCGGACAAGCTCGGGCCGATCGGCCATGGCTGGACCTATTCGGCGCATCCGCTCTGCGCGGCCGCCGGCGTTGCCAATCTCGAACTGATCGATGAGCTTGGGTTGGTGGAGAATGCCGGCTCGACAGGCGCGTATTTCCGCGCCGAACTCGCCAAGGCAGTCGGCGATCATCCGAACGTCGGCGATGTGCGTGGCGACGGACTGCTCGCCGCGGTCGAGTTCGTCGAGGACAGGGATGACCGCGCATTCTTCGATCCGGCGAAGAAGATCGGGCCACAGGTCGCGGCTGCATTGCTCGAACGCGGTGTCATCGGCCGCGCCATGCCGCAGGGCGATATCCTCGGCTTCGCGCCCCCGCTCTGCCTGACGAAGGAAGAGGCGGATGTCGTCGTGGCGAAAACCGCCGAGGCAGTGAAAGCCGTTTTCGCGGACTGAATCTTACGCGAGAAACTCGCGCAGCACTCCGATCTGGTGGTCAGTCGCCAGCGTCGGCGCATGACCGCAGCCGGGAATGGTAACGAGATTTGGCTTCGGTCCGCGCGAGACCATGGCACTGGCGACATCTGCCGAGAGAACGTCCGAAGATTCTCCGCGCACCAGAAGCGTGCGCGCCGTCACGGCATCGTAGATGTCCCAGAGATCGAGATCGCTTTTGTCGCGCGTAAACTGCGTGGCGATGGCGGGATCGTAGTGGACCGTGATCTTGCCGCTGTCGGTGCGCCGCGCCGAGGTGTCGGCCATGCGCCGCCAGAACGCATCGGTGTGGGCGCCAAACGGCGCATAGTTCTTGCGCAGCCATGCTTCCAACTCACTGACCGTACTGTAGACAGGCGGCGTGCTGATATAAGAGGCGATCCGGCTGGTGCCGGATTGCGGAATGTCAGGCCCGACATCGTTGATGACCAGATGCGTGATCCGATCCTTCAGCACACCTGCAGCGACCTTCACGCCGATCATGCCACCCATTGATGTGCCGACCCAGCGCAGCGTTTTCGCGCCGTAATGATCGGCGAGCGCGGCGGCAGTTTCCCCATAGACTCGGTGTGAGTAGGCGGTTGGGTCAGACGCCCAAGCGGACAGGCCGCGGCCGATCGTATCCGGGCAGATCACGAAGTATGTGTCGGACAGTGCCTGCGCGGCTTCGTCGAAATCGCGCCCGGTGCGGGCGAGCCCATGCCACATAACGAGCAGCGGCTTCGCCGGATCGCCCCACTCGGTAACGTGCACCTCATAGCCGGCGGCTTTGCGGTAGACGGACCTCGGTTCGCTCATCGTCCACCGTCCTTTTTCATCAATGTGCCTGCAATGCCCGCTGGGAAGAAGTAAACGAGCAGGATGAAGATCAACCCGAGCCAGAGCAGCCAGCGGTCGGGGTTGAGGAGATGGGGGACGATGGGTAGCGCGGCGGTCGCCTCGGCGCCGATCTCCATCAGATCCTTCAAGTAGAATTGCGCCAGGCTCATCACGACGACGCCAAGAATTGCGCCGACCATTGTGCCCATGCCGCCGATGACCGTCATCAACAGGATGTCGATCATGATGGCGAAGGAGAGAGCCACGTCCGGGCCGACATATTTCAGCCAGACGGCACGCAGCACGCCGGCGAGCGCGGCAGCCACCGCGGCGGTGCAGAAAATCCCCGTGCGGTATGCGACGACTCGGTAGCCGATCGCTTCGGCGCGCATCTCGTTCTCGCGGATCGCCTGCAGCACAGAGCCGAGCGGCGACACGGTGATGCGCAGCATCAGGAGGAAGAGGGCGAGTGATGACAGGAAGACGAAATAATAAGCGAGGATCTTGCCGTTCATCGCGACGCCGAAGATGCGCAGCGTCTTGCCTTCGTCATCGGTGAGCAGCTTGGTGGCGGCGGAGAAAAGTTTCGGTGCCTCATAGGTCATGCCGTCTTCGCCGCCGGTGAAATCGGAGAGCTGGCTGGCAAGCACCAGCGCGACGGAAGCCGCGGCGAGCGTGACCATGGCAAAGAAGATCGCTTTCACCCGCAGCGACAAGAGGCCGATGAGCACCGCGAGCACCAGCGCTGAGAGCACGCCGGCTGCACCGCCGAGCAGGATTGCGTCCCAACCAGGTCCCATCGTCTTCAATGCGATCGCGGTTCCGTAAGCGCCGAGGCCGAAGAACATGGTGTGGGCGAAAGAGACGATGCCGGTATAGCCGATCAGCAGATCGTAGCTGGCGACGAGCACGATGAAGATGCAGATGCGCGCCGCGACTTCCTGCGCCCGCACGTCGGGAAAGAGGAACGGCGCGAAGAGCAGCAACAGCCCAATCAGCCCGGCGAGGCCGTACACGATGAGGCGGCCGGTGTGGAAGCGCGCGGCCATGCTCAGCCCTTCACCGCGGGCCGCAGCCCGTAGGGACGCCAGAGCAGGATCGCCATCATCAGCATCATGTTGGTCGCCAGCGACAGCTTTGGCGCGAGGAAGGCGACGTAATTGGCGGTGAGGCCGACGAGGATCGCACCGAGCAGCGACCCTTCGATGGAGCCCAGGCCGCCGATAATCACCACGATGAAAACGAGGATCATCATCTCCGAGCCGATCATCGGTGTGATCAACCCCTGATATCCCGCCCACATGGCGCCGCCCATCGCCGCCAGCGCCGAGCCGGCCATGAAGACGGCGATGAACAGCCTGTCGATACGGAAGCCCAGCGCCTCGACCATCTCGCGATTTTCGACACCGGCGCGGATCAGGAGGCCGATGCGCGTGCGGTTCAGCACGAGGTAGAGCGCGATGTAGACGGCGAGACCGAGCAGGAAGGCAAAGATGCGGTAGACCTCGATCGCGACGCCGCCGATGACGATCGAGCCGGTGAGAAAGGCCGGGCGCGGCACCGAGATCGGCACGCCGCCCCAGATCATCAGGATGAGCTGTTCCGAGATCACCAGAGCGCCCATGGTAATGAGGATCTGGCGCAGATGATCCTTGTAGACGGGCTTGACGATGACGCGCTCGAAGAACCAGCCGGCGACCGCGCCGAAGGCGACTGCCGCACCGACGGCAGCGGTAAGAGCGGCGGCGTTCAGGAACACACTATCGCCGGTGACCCAGGCGCCCAGCGCGGCCAGCGCTGACGCCGCGATGAACGCGCCGAAGGACACGAAGGCGGAATGGCCGAAGTTCAGCACGTCCATCAGGCCAAAGATCAGCGACAAGCCGGACGCCATCAGGAAAATCATCATGCCCATGGCGAGCCCGGCGACGGTCAAGGTGACCCAGCTCGATGCCGAGCCGATCAGGGCGAAGGCGATCACCGCCAGTATGACGGGCAGGATGTTGACGTTGATGCGGGAGAGCAGTGGGATCATGCCAAGCTCCTCACTGATGCGCCGCGAGCGACAGGCTGAGCAACCGCGTCTGCAGTGCCTCGTCGGCGGCGAGGTCGGCCATCGCGCCTGTGTGTACGATGCGGCCGTCGTCGATAACGGCGACACCGGAACCGAGCGAGCGGGCGAACAGGAAATTCTGCTCGACCAGCAGGATCGTCGTCTCGCGTGCGATCTCGCGGAACGCGTCGATCATGTTCCTGATGATCGCCGGCGCGAGACCCTTGGTCGGCTCGTCGATCAGGATCAGATCGCGGCGTTCGATGATGGCGCGCGAAATCGCGAGCATCTGCTTCTGGCCACCGGAAAGCGCATACGCCTGCGTGGTCCAGAATTTTTCCATCGCCGGGAACAGTGCCAAGGTGCGATCCAGACGCGTGCGGTCGAAGGCGCCGGTGGAGGTCGCCAGCCGCATGTTTTCCTCGACCGTCAGGCCACCGAAGATACCCATGTTTTCAGGCACATAGGCGATACCGAGGCGAGCGATGTCGGGTGTACGGAGCGCGGTGATATCGCGATGACGGAAGATGACCGCGCCGCGGCGCGCGCGCCACAATCCCATGATGGTGCGCAGCGTCGTCGTCTTGCCGGCGCCGTTGCGGCCGAGCAGCACAAACACGCCGCCTTCGGGCACGTCGAAGGAGATGCCGTGCAGTACGTGATACTGGCCGATGTCGGTGTGCACATCGTCGAGGCGCAGGATCGCACTCATGCGGCCTCCGCTGGCGAGATGCCAAGGTAGATTTCGCGCACGACCGGCAGCGCCATCACCTCGTCCGGCTTGCCGTCAGCGACGAGTTCGCCATTGTGGAGCACGACGATGCGATCGGCGAGCGCGCGCACGACGTCCATCTTGTGCTCGACCAGCAGCACGGTTTTCGACGTGTCCTTGCGAATCTGGTCGATGAGTTCGAGGATGACCGGAGCTTCGTCGACCGACATGCCGGCGGTCGGCTCGTCGAACATGAAAATTTGCGGCTCCATGGCGATCAGCAGCGCCACTTCAAGCTTGCGCTGGTCGCCGTGGGGGAGTGCGGCGGCCGGCAGATGCGCAACGGGGGCGAGACGCGTTGCCTCGAGGAATTTTTCGGCTTCGGCTTTGATGTCTGTCAGAGACGCGACGCGGCTCAGAGCGCTCGGGCCGAGGCCTCTGCGCGCCTGAACCGCGAGGCGGACATTCTCCAGAACGCTGAGTTTCGGGAACAGATTGGTGAGCTGGAACGCGCGGCCGATGCCGGCTTTGGCCCGGGCTGACGGCGACAGGCCGGTGATGTCGCGCTCACCGAGAAAGATGCGGCCGATGGTCGGGCGAAGCTGCCCGGAGACGAGATTGAACCATGTCGTCTTGCCGGCGCCGTTCGGCCCGACGATCGCCGTCAGCTCACCCGGCACGAAGGCGCAGGATACGCCGTTGACGGCCGCATGGCCGCCGAAGCGGATCGTCAGGTCTTCGGTGCGAAGGGAAGGGGTCATGGGGGCAGTAAAGCAATAAGGCAGTACGGCAGTAGGGAGGTTTGACCTATTGCCCTACTGCCGTACCCACCTACTGCCTATTCCTGATTGTTCCGCCCGATGGGGATCTTCATCTCGTCAGACTTGATCTCGCGCACGAGTTCCGGGATCGCCCAATCGACCTTGTCGTCCACCTTGATCTTGAAGTGATACATGGATTGCAGCGCCTGGTGGTCTTCCGGACGGATGGTCATCGTGCCTTTCGGCGTCTCGAAGCTCATGCCTTCCATGGTCTTGATAAGCGTTTCGGTTTCCCAGTCCGGTGCGGTCTCCAGCGCCTTGGCGACAGCCATGGCAGCGGCGAAACCGCCGGCCGTGAAGAAGTCCGGCGGGGCGTTGAAGCGCTTCATGTGCTCGGCGACCAGCCAGTCGTTCACCGGGTTCTTCGGCGCTTCGTAGTAATAGTACATCGCGCCTTCCATGCCCGGCACCTTCTTGTAGCCGGCGAGCGCCGGCAGAATGTTTCCGCCGGTGGAGATTTCAATGCCGTGACGACCGAGGTCCGCATTGACCAGCGGCGTCATCGCGTCGATGCCCGCAACGTAGATGACGATGACCTTGCGGCCGGGCTGGTCCTTGAGCGCGTTGACCAGCCGCTCGACCGGCGCGGTAAAGTCGGTAGTCTGCTGCGGCACGTACTCTTCGTGCACGAGGTTCGCACCGGTTCCTTCGAGAGCGGTCTTGAAGGCGGCGACACCGTCGCGGCCGAAGGCGTAATCCTGAGCCAGCGTGGCGACGTAAAGATTGGCGTCCGGCTTCAGCGCAATGGCCTGTGCCTGCATGTCCATCGAGGAGTTGCGCGAGGTCTTGAAGACGTAGCGGTTCGAGTCCTTGCCGGTGAGGCCGTCGGCGACCGCTGCGTCGATGAACAGGATCTTCTCATTCTCGAGCGCCACCGGAAGCATCGCCAGGCTAACGCCGGACGATGTCGATCCCATAGCCAGGATCACGTCGTCATCGGCATAGGCTTCGGCGAGCAGTGCACGGGCAATATCGGGCTTGAACTGATCGTCCTGCTTCACCAGTTCGATCTTTCGGCCCTTGATGGTGTTAGTGCCCTTCGTCGCATACTCGAAGCCCATCTCGATGCCGATATGCTCTTGCTTGGTATAGGCCTCCAGCGGTGAGCCGGACATGCCGTGGATCAGCGCGATCTTGGCCGGTGCGTCCTGCGCAAAGGCCGGCGCAGCAAGAATAGCAGCCGCGGCGGCGAGCGCCGTCATCATGCGTTTCATCGATTTCCTCCCAAATTCCAGCGAATTTCCCGGGGTGCTGCCGCCGGTGCAAATTCGTGCGAGATTATTCGTGGGAGTGCTGCAACGCTTCAATATCGTATAAATACGCGTATGAACTCGCTGGAAACGCTCAGTCTGCTTGCCTTCGAGAAGGCGCCGGTCGGCATCGTGATGACCGAGGACCGGATCATCAAGACCTGCAATCCGGCCTTTGCCGAGATGTTCGGCTACCAGCGGGACGAGTTGATCGAGCAGTCTTTCGCCATCCTTTACCCGTCTTTTGACGAGTTCGTGAAAATCCGAAACGTCGGCGTGGAGCCGCTCAAACGCTTCAACAAATACACGGACGAGCGGATCATGGCGCGCAAGGACGGCTCGCTGTTTTGGTGCCGCGTGCGTGGGCATACGCTGACCCCTGAGGACGACCCGCTGCGCCGCGCGGTCTGGAGCATCGCCGACCTGTCGGATTCGCGGCCGGTCGGCGAACTTTCGAAACGCGAGCGGCAACTGCTGATGCATTTGAGCGAAGGTCGCACCAGCAAGGAGATCGCACGTATGCTGACGATTTCGCCGCGCACGGTGGAGGCCTACCGCGCGAAACTGCTGAAAAAGTTCGGCGCGACCAACGTTGCCGGCCTGCTCTCCAACATCGGCGGCGTGCCGCCCACCAATGCGCTAAAACGCTAGACCACTCGCTCTTCCCGCTGGACGGTTTTCGCGCGACGTGGAAAAAGCTCCGGGCAAACGCGAGCAGGTGAGGGACCTTTGCGCATCACACGCATCGAGACGTTTACAACCGAGTTCATCGGTTTCGTCCGGATCACCACGGATGACGGCGCGGTCGGCTGGGGACAGGTCTCGACCTACTGCTCTGACATCACCTGCACCGTGCTGCATCGGCAGGTCGCCCCCTACGTTCTGGGCGCCGATTTCGACGACATCGACGCGCTGACGGACAAGGTCATCGAGCGCGAGCACAAATTCCCAGGCTCCTACATGAAGCGTGCACTGGGCGGGCTGGATACGGCGATTTGGGATCTGCGCGGCAAGCAGGCCGGCAAGCCGGTGACGGCGCTGATCGGCGGCACGCCCGGCAAGCTGCGCGCCTATGCATCGTCGATGCGCCGCGACATCACGCCGGATCAGGAAGCGGAGCGGTTCAAGAAGCTGCGCGCCGAGCAAGGCTTTGACGCCTTCAAATTCCGCGTCGCGGCGGAATACGGGCACGATGTGGACGAGTGGCCGGGCCGCACCGAGGCAATCGTGCCGGCGATCCGCAAGGCGCTGGGTGATGACGTCGCGCTGCTGGTTGATGCCAATTCAGGCTTTTCGCCAAGGCGCGCTGTCGAGGTGGGCAAATTGCTCAAGGACAATCGTGTCGAGCATTTCGAGGAGCCGTGTCTTTACTGGGAACTGGAGCAGACGAAGGAGGTCGCCGACGCGCTGGACGGCATCGATATCACCGGCGGCGAGCAGGATTGCGAGATCCCGACCTGGCGGCACATGATCGACATGCGGGCGGTCGACATCGTCCAGCCGGACATCCTCTATCTCGGCGGCATCAGCCGCACGCTGCGCGTCTGCAAGCTCGCCAACGCCGCCGGTCTGCCGGTCACGCCGCACGCGGCGAACTGGGGGCTCGTGACGCTCTTCACCATGCATCTGCTGCGCGCCATCCCGGGCGCCGGCAAATATCTCGAATTCTCGATTGAAGGGCCGGACTATTATCCCTGGCAATACGGCCTGTTCCGGAAGTTTCCGTACGATGTGGTCGACGGGCACGTGACGGTCACCGACGAGCCCGGTTGGGGCATCGAGGTCGAGCCGGAATGGCTCGCCAAGTCGCAGTATCGGGTGAGCGAGAAGAGCTAGAGCGCGAGCGGACGATGAAGCCGATCATCAATCTGGACGATGTGACCGAGTTCGAGGACGTCGAAGAGAACGGCATCTACACGTCGAAGCGCGCGATGGTGAGCCGCCGCATCGGGGCGCGAGATATCGGCTATAATCTTGTCATCCTGCCGCCGGGCAAGGTGCAGTGCCCGTTCCACAATCATCGCGGCGAAGAGGAAATGTTCCTGATTCTCGACGGTGAGGGCGAGCTGCGCTTCGGTAGCGAGCGCTACCCGATCCGCAAGAACGACGTGATCGCCTGCCCGACCGGTGGCGCCGACGTGGCGCACCAGATCATCAACACTGGCACCACAGATATGCGCTACCTCGCGCTGTCGACGTTCTGCGACATCGATGTGTGCGAGTATCCCGATTCAGGCAAGATGCTCGTCGTCGCCGGCAGGGGCGACAGGCCGGCCCTGCACAAGATGGTACGCGCCGAAGGTTCGCTGGCGTATTACGACGGCGAACGGACGACGTTGCCTTAGGCGAGATCACTCGGACTGACGGCCTGCTTCACCGCAGATCGACAGGATGGAATCAACAACACTGCCAACTGGCGCAGTCGCATCGACCATGATTCCGTTGAGCGGAAGCCCTTCTCGGCTTGCATGCATTCGCGCAATCAGGTCGCGCTCGACCCGCTGTCCGCCGAACTCGTCGGCCGGTCTCTTGGCAAGTCGCTCTCGCAATGTCTGGATATCGACATCGAGAATGAAAACAGCATCGAATAGGTCGATGAAGTGGCGAGAATTTCGTGAGCCGCCGCAGAAGAACGTCATCGCATGGCTCCGCTCGGCGACGAGAGACCTGACCGCACCGACAGGCCAGATCCAGCGCGCGTTTCCCCAGGCGGCAACATCCGCGGCGCTCTCCAGGGCAGGCTGCTCCAATGGCGCGCCGGTCTCAGGGTCACCATAATATGCCAGCGTGCGGTCGCCATGAATGACTTGGTAACCGCGCCGCTCGAGTTCTTCGGCAACCGTCGTTTTACCAGTGCCGGAAACGCCATCGATCAGGTAGTTCCGGGCACCCATTCTCCCTAGCTCAGCACCTGCGCCTTCATGTCGCCGCGCTCGATGCCGGCGACCACGTTCGGTCGCTTCATCGCATCGCGGCGGAAGGGTTCGCCGAGCTCCTGATTGAGCACGACCTCGATGAAGGTCGTGACCTTGTGCTTCATCTGCGCGTCGATGGCCTTGCCGAGTTCCTCGGTCAGCGCTTGCATGGTGCGAACCTGCACGCCCTTCAGGCCGCAGGCCTCTGCGATTTTAGCGTATTCCACGTCGAGGTTGAGTTCGGTGCCGACAAAATTGTCATCGTACCAGAGCGTCGTGTTGCGCTTCTCCGCGCCCCACTGGTAGTTGCGGAAGATCACCATGGTGATCGCTGGCCATGGATCGCGGCCGACCGCGGTCATCTCGTTCATCGAAATGCCGAACGCGCCGTCGCCGGCGAAACCGACGACGGGCACATCGGGGCAGCCGATCTTGGCGCCGGTGATCGCCGGGAAGCCGTAGCCGCAGGGGCCGAACAGGCCCGGCGCCAGATATTTGCGGGCCTGCTCGAAGCTCGGATAGGCATTGCCGATGGCGCAATTGTTGCCGATGTCGGACGAGATGATCGCCTCTTTCGGCAGTGCTGCCTGAATGGCGCGCCATGCCATGCGCGGCGACATTCTTTCGGGCTCGCGCTTGCGGGCGCGCTCGTTCCAAGTCGTGCCCGGATCGTCGTCCTCGTGATCCATGGAGGAGAGCTGCTGCAGCCAGGCCGAGCGCGTCTGGTGGATGGTCGCCTCACGCTCCTTGCGGCCGGCATCGCCTGCGTTGGGCGACAGCCTCTCCAGCAACTGTTCCGCAACGCGGCGGGAATCGCCCTGGATGCCGACGGTGACCTTCTTGGTCAGGCCGATGCGATCGGCGTTGATGTCGACTTGAATGATCTTCGCCTGCTTCGGCCAGTAGTCGATGCCATAGCCGGGCAGCGTCGAGAACGGATTGAGACGGGTACCGAGCGCCAACACCACATCCGCTTTGGCGATAAGCTCCATCGCGGCCTTGGAGCCATTGTAGCCAAGCGGACCGACAGCCAAATGATGGCTGCCCGGAAAAGCGTCATTGTGCTGATAGCCGCAACACACGGGCGCAGAGAGACGCTCGGCAAGTTTGGCTGATGCTCCGATCGCGTTGCCGAGCACAACGCCTGCGCCGTTGAGGATCACCGGGAATTTCGCTTCGGACAGGATCTTCGCGGCTTCGGCAATTGCGTCGCTGCCGCCAGAGGGACGCTCGAGCCGCACGCGCTGCGGCAGCTCGATGTCGATGACCTGAGTCCAGTAATCGCGCGGGACGTTGATCTGCGCCGGAGCGGAGCCGCGCCAGGCCTTTTCGATGACACGGTTCAAAACCTCGGCGATGCGAGAAGGATCGCGCACCTCTTCCTGATAGCAGACCATGTCCTTGAACAGCGCCATCTGCTCGATTTCTTGGAACCCGCCCTGGCCGATCGTCCTGTTGGCGGCCTGCGGCGTGACCAGCAGCAGCGGCGAGTGGTTCCAGTAGGCGGTCTTCACCGGCGTGACGAAATTGGTGATGCCGGGGCCGTTCTGCGCGATAGCCATCGACATCTTGCCGGTGGCGCGGGTAAAGCCGTCCGCCATCATGCCGGCGTTGCACTCATGCGCACAGTCCCAGAAGGTGATACCGGCCTTGGGAAAAAGGTCCGAGATCGGCATCATCGCCGAGCCGATGATGCCAAAGGCAGTGTCGATGCCGTGCATCTGGAGGACTTTCACGAAAGCCTCTTCCGTCGTCATTTTCATTGAAGGCACTCTCCCTCTCGCGCTCGTTTTGCAGGCTATGGCGTCAGCTTTCCGCGCGCTAGTGCCATAGCGCTCAGCCGGTTTGTCCCTGAGCCTGTTCAGGAAAGTCCGACAAATTCGTCGCCCTTTCGATTGACTTTCGAATTGGACTGCAATCTTCTGGAGCAAGGCAGCGGCTGAGGCCGTTCCGGCTTCCGGGCTGCCAAGGCAAAGGCGACCAGCGCCACCAGCGTCACGGCACATGCCGATAAGAAACTGTCATAAAACAAATGCCTCGGGGAAATACGCTGCTGAGCGGTCAGCCGCTTCGTGATCAGGGTTGGGCAGACTTGGGAAAAGCATGGGAGACGTTAACGTGAAAAGCTTCATTACACCTTTCAATCGCCGCACCTTCCTGAAGGGTTCGGCAGCCGTCGGTGGCCTGCTGGCCGCTCCGGCGATCATCTCGCACAAGGCGCTCGCCTCCTCGGGCGAAGTGAACTTCACCGGCTGGGCCGGCTATCCGAAACTCGCCGAAGTGGTGTTCCCGGCTTTCGAAAAGGCGACGGGCATCAAGGTGAACTTCACCGAACTTCCGGACCAGGACGCCATGTTCGCGCAGGCGAAGGTGGCGCTGCAGTCGGGCGGCATCGACGTCACCGAACCGACGATCGACCGCTGGGGCGGCTGGAACGCCAACGGTCTGCTCCAGCCGATGGACGAGTCAAAGCTTGCGATGGACAACTACCTGCCGGGTCTGGCGGATGGTGCGGCCGGCGAGGCTTCACGCGCCGATGGCAAACTCTACTACGTCCCCTCCAACTGGGGCACGGAGTCGCTCGTGGCCAACGAGGCGAATGCCAAGCTATCCACACCGCCGTCGCTGGGCGACCTTTTCAACCCGGAGAACCAGGTTGTCGTGCGGCCGCACTCGACGCTTGCTGCCATGGGACGCTGGCTCGACGCGCAGGGCAAGCTGCCCCGCCCATGGACCGACGGCTACAAGGACATGGGCGCGATGACCGAACTGTGGGACATCGCTCTGGCCGAGGCGATCAAGGCCAAGGGCAATGTCGTGCAGTGGTGGTCGGGCGAGAACGAGGCCAATGCCGGCTTCACGGCCAATGGCGCGACGCTCGGCCTGAACTGGGATTCGACGGGCTACAACCTGCGCAAGGACGGCTACAAGTACATCTCGCCGGCCGAAGGCGCATTTGCTTGGCACCAAGGCTTCGTCATCATGAAGAACGCCGCCAACGTCGACCAGGCGCACGAATTCATCAAGTTCGTGTCGACGCCGGAAGGCGCCGCCGGCTGGGCGACCGCTTTCTCGTCGAACGCCGTCAGCAAAGGCGCGATCGACCTGATGGATCCAGAAGTCGCCACCTACTACAACGGCACCTTCAACGACGAAGCGCTGGCAAAGCTGTGGTGGTGGCCTGAGCAGACTGCTGAATTCGTCGCCAAGCGCGGCGAATACGCGGACAAGTATAAGGCCGCTTAAATCGACAAGATTGAAAACCGCCGGATTCAGGATCGAATCCGGCGGTTTTCATGTTGCGCTGCGGAATGCTTCCGCGTTAGCCTGACAAACAACGACAAGCGCGGGCATGAAGCCTGCGAGCAGAGGGGTACGCGCGATGAGCGCGGGTGTTGAGCTCGATAATGTGAGCTGCGACTTCGGCAAGTTTCGTGCCGTCGATCACGTCAACGTTTCCATCAAGCCGGGTGAATTTTTCTCGTTCCTTGGCCCGTCGGGCTGCGGCAAGACGACGATCCTGCGCATGATTTCGGGATTCACCGAACCGTCCGAGGGCGTGATCCGCATCGGCGGCAAGGATATGCGCGGTCAGCGGCCCAACCAGCGGCCGACGGCACTGATCTTCCAGAACCTGGCGTTGTTCCCGCTGATGCCGGTCTGGGAAAACATCGCTTTCGGTCTTGAAGTGCGCGGCGAGGACAAGACGAAACGCCGCGCCCGCGCCGAAGAGCTTCTCCGGTTGGTTGATCTGCCGGGCGCCGGCGACAAGATGATCGGCCAGCTTTCCGGTGGTCAGAAGCAGCGCGTCGCGATCGCGCGGGCGCTTGCCGTCGAACCGTCGGTCATGCTGCTTGACGAGCCATTGTCGGCGCTGGATCTAAAACTGCGCCAGCACATGCGTGCAGAGCTGCGCAGCATCCAGAAGCGCACCGGCGTGACCTTCATCTACATAACCCACGACCAGGGCGAGGCGCTCGCCATGTCCGACCGCGTTGGCGTCATGAGCCAGGGCCGCCTTCAGCAGGTCGCCGACCCGCGCGAAATCTACAACAACCCGGCCAACGGTTTCGTCGCCAGCTTCGTCGGTGAGATGAACATATTGAAGGGCGACGTGAACCAGGTCGCCGACGGGCTCGCGAGCTTTTCGTCGCCGCAAGGCACTTTCCGCGCGCGGCTTGCGCCGGGGGCGAAAAATTCGCTGGTCAACAAGCTCTACATTCGCCCGGAGCATATGCTGCTCGCCTCGGAAGCCGGCGGCGAGAATGTGGTGCCGGTCACGGTCGGCGATATTGCCTTCGAGGGTAATTTCATCACCGTTTCGGCGACCAACGACAGCGGCGCGCATTTCACAGCAGAAGTGCGCAATGACGGCATAGCCAAAATGCCGGAACGGGGCGCGCGGCTGTTCATGCGGTTCGAGCCGCAGCGGGCCGTGATCCTGCCCGACGAGACGCGGGTATAGCGATGCAGGATCTGCTGCGCCGCTACGGGGGAACGCTGACGGGAGCCTTTGTGCTCCTCACCGCGTTCTGGCTGCTGGCGCTGGTCGTGCTGCCCAATATCACGCTGTTCGAATCGTCGTTCCGGTTCTACCTGCCGGTGGTCGATATTGGCGGCCCGCGGGACGTCTACACCTTCTCGAATTACCAGCGGTTCCTGAACAATCCGGTTGAGACCTCTTTCTTCGGCATCAGCTTCATGATGCCGATCCACATGATCACCTTCTTCCACACGGTGATATTCTCGGCCTTCGTGACGCTGGTCACCTTCCTGCTCGCCTATCCGCTCGCCTACTACCTTGCCAAGGTCTTGTCGCCTGCTTCGCTGCCGACGATCATTCTGCTGCTGTTCATTCCGCTCTGGGTGTCGGAAGCGCTGCGCGCCTTCGCCTGGTACATCATCCTGACGTTCAACGGGCCGCTCAATTCGGTGCTGGTCGGACTCGGCCTGCTGTCGGCGCCGATCCGCTGGCAGAACGGCGTCTTCACGGCCTATGACGCGATCGTCATCGGCCTCGTCTACACCTATGTGCTGTTCATGCTTTTCCCGATCTACGGTTCTATCCAGTCGCTCGATCGCAACCAGATCGAGGCGTCGGAAGATCTCGGCGCCAAGTGGTGGCAGACGCATTGGCGCGTGATCCTGCCGCACGCGAAACCCGGTATCGCATCCGGAAGCGTCATGGTGTTCATGCTGTCGGCGGGTTCGCTTCTCGTGCCGACGGTCTTGCCGTCCACGAAGTCGAACTGGTTCACGCAGACGATCCAGGTGCTGATGCTGGAAAGCCAGGATTGGAACGCGGGCGCAGCATACTCCTTCCTCTATATCCTGCTTTGTACGGTCGTCGTGACGCTGGTCATGTGGGCGTTCAAAGTGAAGCTCAGCGACATTGCGAAGTAGGAGGCCGGGATGAGATCACGCAACCTGCTCGGCCACCTCTATATGGGGGCGTTCCTCTTCTATATGTTCGTGCCGCTGGCAATCATGGGTGGCGCGGCGTTCAACGACAGCCGGTTGCCGTCCGTCTACCCGTGGAAGGGCTGGACCGACCGCTGGTTCATCGAACTGTTCAACGACCAGGTGATGTGGACCTCGTTCATCAACACGATCCTGGTCGCCCTGGCCGTCGTGCTGATTGCCGTCCCGCTCGGCACCGCGGGCGCTATCCTGATCAATTCGATCTCTGGCAAGGTGCGCGGCGTTCTCTACGGCCTGATGGTGGCGCCGATCCTGATGCCGGGCGCAGTCATCGGCATCTCGACGCTGCTGTTCTGGAACCAGTTCAGCGTGCCGATCGGCCTGCACCTGTCCGTGCTGGGGCAGGTCAGCTACATCGCCGCCTTCGTCATGCTGCTGGTTCTGGCGCGCTTGCAGAGCTTTGATCCTGCGCTGGAAGAGGCCGCGCTCGATCTCGGCGCCAGCCACGCGCAGGTGCTGCGACGTATCCTGCTGCCACATCTCACGCCGGCGCTCGGCGCCGGCGCGGCAATCGCCTTCTTCCAGTCGATCGAGAACTTCAACGTCACGCTGTTCACCCGCGGAACGTCGAACACGCTGACGGTCTATGTGTTCTCCAAGGTGCGCTCGGGCATCACGCCGACGATCAATGCGCTGGCGCTTATCCTGATCGCCTTCACCGTCGTCTGCGCGATCATCTATGAGGTGAGACGCCGGGCGGCGGAGCGTAGGTTCGCGCGCGAGGGCATGGAAGCCGAGGCTATGGAAGCATCACCGACGACCATCGCGGTCACGGCGACGGCGCACTAGACGCCCGATCTGAGACAATCGTTTCGGCCGCGCTGGCGAGCAGCCGACACTCGATCCGCGCTATGCTGAGCCAATGAGCACCGAGATCCGGCTTGCCACGGACGATGATCGTGCGACCGTCGAGACGATCGTGACGGCGGCCTATTCGCATTACATCGAGCGCATCGGCCGCAAGCCCGGCCCGATGATCGACGACTACGCCACGCTGATCCGGGACAAGCGCGTGCGGGTGATCATCCATGACGGTGCGATCAAGGGCGTCCTCGTGCTCATCCCGGAAGCGGACTCAATGCTTCTCGACAACATTGCCGTCTCGCCGGCGGCGCAAGGCCTGGGTCTTGGCCGCAAACTGCTGGAGTTCGCGGAGGACGCGGCGCGGCGCGCCGGCTATTCAAAGATCCGCCTCTATACGCATGAGAAGATGACCGAGAACATCGATCTCTACCGGCGCATCGGCTATGTCGAGACGCACCGTATCGAGGAGAAGGGGTTCAAACGGGTCTATATGGACAAAGACCTGCGTTGATCCTGTGCCTTGAAGCCGTCCCGCTCAATCGATATGTGGCGGGTGAACGAGGATGTAACCGATGTCGGCACTCACGCGCTTCCTGGGCGACAGCCCGCTGAGGATATTCCTCAAGCTGCTGGTGATCTCATTTCTCGTCGGGCTGGTGATGAACGCCTTCGGCTGGTGGCCGGTCGACATATTCCGCTGGATCGGCGAGTCGATCAGCGAACTCTGGAACATGGGTTTCCGGGCGGTCGCGAATGCGGCGATCTACGTCGTGCTTGGCGCGGCTATCGTGGTCCCGATCTTCCTGGTGATGCGGTTGCTCGCCTACCGCCGCGGTTGAAACGTCCAGCTAGAGCGATGTGGCCGTCCAGCGCTCAGTAGTACTGTCCCGAATGTCGCGGAGGGTCTTGAGGCCTTCCCGCTCCGCATAACGCGACAGGTCACGAACGATGCGGCCAGGCAGCGACGGTCCCGCATAGATCATGCCCGTATAGAGTTGGACGAGATCGGCGCCGGCCCTGATTTTTTCGAGCGCGGTTTCTGTCGACGATACGCCGCCGACGCCGATCAGTGCGCGGTCCGGTCCGACCAGCTTGCGCATCTTCGCCAGCACGATGGTCGATCGCTCGAACAGCGGCGCTCCCGACAAGCCGCCTTGTTCGCCGGCATGGGCGCGGCTTTTCAGATCGGATCGGGATATCGTTGTGTTCGAGACGATAATGCCGTCAACCGCGTGCGCTTCGACTTCTGTCGCGATGTCGGCGAGCTCGGCCTCGCCGAGGTCGGGCGCGATCTTCAGGAAAACGGGCACACGACGTGACGCGCCTGCGAGCGCATTGCGCGCCGCCATGGCGCGCGACAGAAGCTCGGCCAGCGCCTCGCGCGCCTGCATGGCGCGCAAGCCCGGCGTGTTGGGCGAGGAGATGTTGACGGTGAGGTATGACGCGACCGGCGCGAAACGGCGGACGCCGGCCTCGTAGTCCGCGAACCGGTCAACGCTATCCTTGTTGGCGCCGATGTTGACGCCGACGATGCCGGGCCGGCCGGTCCGCGCGGCGAGCCGGGCGAGGGTTGCGTCATGGCCTTCATTGTTGAAGCCGAGCCGGTTGATGACGGCCTGGTCCTGCGTCAGCCGGAAGATACGCGGCTTCGGATTGCCTGGTTGGGGCAGCGGTGTGACGGTGCCGATCTCGGTGAAGCCGAAGCCGAGCCGCAGAAGCGCGTCCGGCACCTCACCATTCTTGTCATAGCCGGCGGCCATACCGAGCGGGTTTGGGACGTCGAGCCCGGCGACGGTCGTTTTCAGCCGCGGATCGTCGGCAGGACGAGGACAAAGCGGCACGCCCGTCTTCAGCGCCGTGATCGATAACCCGTGCGCGGTTTCGGGATTGAAGGCGAAGAGCGCCTGCCTGCCGACCCAGTCGAAAAGATCGCGCATCAGTCGAGCGCCGGAAACAAATGTTCGCCCTCTTCGCCGACCGGCAGCGGCTTGACCCAGAGCACCGCGGACATGGGCAGTTCGGCGTAGAGGTGCGGGAAGAGATCACCGCCGCGCGACGGCTCGTATTTCAGCCTGTCGCCGAGCGCCGCCGGATCAACGGCGACGAGCAGCAGGTTCTTCTGGCCCTTGAAATGCTTTCGGGCCGTTTCCTTGACCTGCGCTGCCGTGGAAAAATGGATGTACCCGTCGATCAGGTCGATGCCAGCGCCGACAAAGCGTCCGGCGACCTCGGATTCGGCCCACACTTCATGCGCGCAGATCTTGTAGATGGTTCCGATCATGGTCCGCCTATAGGGCGCTCGGTTGCCGCGGGGAAGGGCGCGGGAGGCAACCTCCACTCTTATTTCAGTCGCAAACAAGCGCTAATCTCACCATACATGCCTATGGAGGTTCTCATGCGCTCTGTTTCGTTTGCTATGGCCGGCGCCTCGCTTCTCGCGTTCGCCAGCGCCGTCGGCGCGCAGGACGTCGAGCGTTACCGGTTGGAAAAGACCGACGACGGTTATGTCCGGATGGACACGCAGACCGGCGCCATGTCGATCTGCGAGGAAAAAGGCGGCCAGCTTGTTTGCCGCGCGGCCGCTGACGAGCGGACGGCCTACGAGGACGACATTGAGCGGCTGCACGACAACATCAATGCGCTTGAGAAGCGCGTGGCGGCGCTTGAGAACCGGGCGATCCCCGAAATGATGCTCCCCTCCGAGGAGGAATTCCAGAAGTCGCTGGGCTATATGGAGCAGTTCTTCCGCCGCTTCATGGGTATCGTCAAGGAGATGGACAAGGACGAGCCGAAGAAGACCTGAAGCATCTGGCTAGAGAGCTGAGATCATCGGCTCCGGCTTGTAAGCCTCGAAGCCGAGCGCCATGAAGGCGACCGAGATCAGGAAAAAGCCGACGGCGACCGCCAGCGATACCTGCGCGAAGCGGCCATAGACGTCCTTCATGACGGTGCCGAAGACGAAACGGGCATGCTGGTCTGCCGGCCGGCTCTGATCGTCGAGATAGAGCCACACTTCAGTCAGCTTCGGATTCTGGCGGTGCGCGATGATGGCTTTCCACAAGAGGATGGCCGCCATGACGAGCGTCAGCACCGCGCCGGAACGGAACGCCGAAACTGGATTGAAGGAAAAGCCGATCATCACGCAGCCTATGGCGAGTGCGCCGAACATGACTGCCCTGCCGACACAGGCGACCGCGACTTCGCGTATTTTCTCCATGAACGCCTTCCGGATTGCTTTTCGAGTTGACCAAACAGGGCCGTCCGCCGGCAAGTAAATTCCCGGCGAGGCGTTCGGTTGCGGGAAAAGCGTCAGATTCCGTATCGGCATGCCACAAACGCTTGATCAGAGTGCCCCCGCCCGCCTAGTTTGCCGAAACTCGGATTCCCCGACAGAAGAACAAAGGGGACGGGACGGGAGGAAGGATTGGCGGCGAGCTATCGGTTCGTGATCGCGGACGATCACCCGCTTTTCCGCGGCGCCCTGCGGGAAGCGCTGTCCGGCATGGGCAAACAGGCCGACATCGTCGAGGCCGGCAATTTCGACGCTACCAAGGCTGCCGTCTCGTCGAACCGCGACCTGGACCTGGTGCTGCTCGACCTTTCCATGCCCGGCGCCAGCGGCCTTTCGGGCTTGATTTCGCTGCGCGGCCTCGATTCCGAGGTTCCGATGGTTGTCGTCTCGGCGCATGACGACCCGCAGACGATCCGCCGCGCGCTGGAACTCGGCGCGTCCGGCTTCATCTCCAAATCGGCAAGCATGGACGAGATCCGCGGCGCGGTGGAAACCGTGCTTGCCGGTGGCATCGCATCGCCCGGCAATATCGATCTCGGTGTCGAGGGCGATCCGGAAGTCTCGGATCTCCTGCGCCGCATCGGCTCACTGACGCCACAGCAAACGCGCGTACTGGGCATGCTGGCGGAAGGTCTGCTGAACAAGCAGATCGCCTACGAACTCGGCGTCTCCGAAGCGACGATCAAGGCGCATGTGTCGGCCGTGCTGCAGAAGCTGGGTGTCGACAGCCGTACCCAGGCGGTCATCCTGCTTGGCAAGATTGGCGCCGATCAGATCGTGCCTTAGCGTTCGAGTTCCCATCGCCGGAGGATGAATGTCGTCTGCGCTCTATCCTGAAATGATTGGTTCGAGCTCGTTCCTCGTAGATGGCTTTGCGCGGTGCATTGATGTCGGGCAGCGGATAACAGAGCCGGTCGTAGGTCGGGTCGCAGCCGGGTTTTACCATTTTGGACCGGATTGTTTTCACGTCCATCAGTTCGATCAGCGTGGAAGTGCGCGCGATCCAAGCTTCGTCTTTTACCCGTTGAAGGTGAAGTTTGTCGCTGATGCTGTTGGATACGATCCGGAATTCCGCTTCTCTCTGGCTTACGAGCGCCTTGGCCAAGTCACGTATGTTTCAGGAGCGGCAGCTCGTGATACCGGTGGCGTTTATCAGTCTATTCGTTCGGTGAACGGCGCCGGGCACTGGGGTGTCGAGGGTCTCCATCTGTCGCTCGCCGGAGAGTTGGACCAGACTCCGGTTCCGCATTTTCGTACCCAGGTCCCTAATGAGCACTTCAGAGACAAATACGAGTTAGCCGTCCACGTTCCCTGGGAGGTGCTGAAACATATGTTCTACGAACAGATCCATTTTGTGATCGGAAACTACGAGAAACACGTAGTGCGCAGGGGTGAGTTAAGCTCCTGAGAACGAGACCCTACTCCGCCGCCGCTGCCATGCCGCGCACGCGTGACATCATCTGACGCAGCACGGCGGGTTTCACCGGCTTGTTGATGATCGGAACGCCGAGCGCATCCGCCGCGGCGCGGACTTCGGTGGAGCGATCGGCCGTCACCAGCACGGCGGCGACGTCGCCATGATAGGCGCGTCTCAGCTCGCGAATAGCGTCGAGCCCGGTTTCGCCATTGAGATGATAGTCGGCGAGGATGATATCCGGCATCTGCGGACGCGATACGGCCGCACGGAAAGCGGCAGCGCCGGAGAAGGTGGAGACCTGGCATCCCCAACGCTCGAGCAGGAGCTTCATGCCGTCGAGAATGCGCTCGTCATTGTCGATGCAGATGACCGAGAGTCCATCGAGGGCTATGCGCGGTGGCAAGGTTGGGCGCGACTTGCTCGGAAGCGCCGACTCTTCAGCGTCCGTCGTCGGCAGGATGACCGAGAAGCGGGTGCCCTTGCCCGGCACCGACTGGATCTGGATTTCGAGTC
>DATJTE010000200.1:0-35335 GCA_035503715.1 Rhizobiaceae bacterium
CATGGTCACTCCGGCTTATGGCAGACCGCTTCGACATTGTTGCCGTCGGGGTCGAGCACGAATGCGCCGTAATAGTTCTCGTGATAATGCGGCCGCATGCCGGGCGGACCGTTGTCGCGCCCGCCGGCTGCTATCGCGGCCTTGTGGAAGGCATCGACCTCGGCGCGGTTGCTGGCGGTGAAGGCATAGTGGCGGCCGGGGCCGGTCTCGCCGCCTTCATGCAGCCAGAAATCCGGCTTCACGCGGCCGTATCCGCCGACATTGGCGCCGCCGGTGTGCTCCTTCGGCACGACCATCAACAGTTTCGCGCCAAGTGCTGCCATCGCCGCGTCGTAGAAGCGCTTCGACGCCTCCCAGTTGGAGACGTTCAGGCCGGTATGGTCGATCACCGCTTCACCTCCCAGGTCGTCACGCGTTCGCCCGTTGCCGGGTCCTTGCCGTCCTTCAGCTGGATGCCCTGCGCCAGAAGCTCGTCGCGGATGCGGTCGGCGGCCGTCCAATTCTTCTCGCGAATAAACTTGGATCGCTGCGCAACGAGCTGAGCTATTTGTCGGTCCACCTTAGACTCAGCGAAGGGAAATTTGCGCTCTCTAAGCTCCGCAGCTTGCTTCTCCCAATCGACAAACGCCGGCTGGAACTCATCTCGAATGCTGGAGACGAGAGACACTAGATCAAGAATTTCAGCTTCAGGCTTAAGACGACCACTTGGGAAATGGGCCGCCCGCTTTGCTGACTGAATGATAGCTGCGAATTCATTGTGACTAAGTGTCGCCAAACCGCGTACTGCAGTGCGCAGGCGATCCGACACCAGTCCTACCTTTGTGCGTCCGGTCTTGAAGCCAAGGAACTCGAGGGCTTTGAAGATGGTGTACTGAAAATCGGTACCAACACTATCGACGGCTTGTTCAAGTACGGTCAATGCCATCGGGGTGTTAAGGTCATCGCGAAGCTGCGCATGGAAGTCACCCCACAACTTGGAGTTAAGCGTGCGATTGATACGTTGGCCTGCAACGTCTTTTAGCTTTGCTAGAACATTGGCTGCGTGAATTAAACGCGCCAGACTGAAATCGATCGGCTCGCGATAGTGCGTCATGAGCATCGCCAGCCGCAAAACCTCGCCCGGCCATTTCCGTCCGCCAAAGGTCTCCGTCTCCAGCAGCTCCGCGATCGAGTAGAAATTCCCCAGGCTCTTGGACATCTTCTGCCCCTCGACCTGCAGGAAACCGTTGTGCATCCAGTAGCGCGCCATCACCTGGGTGCCATGCGCGCAGCGCGACTGCGCGATCTCGTTCTCATGGTGCGGGAAGATCAGGTCGAGCCCGCCGCCGTGGATGTCGAACTGGTGCGGATGCGCCAGCGCCTCGGGCGACAGCTGATCCTTCACAGCATCCCACAGCAGCGCGTCGCTCATCGCCGAGCACTCGATGTGCCAGCCGGGACGCCCCCTCCCCCACGGACTGTCCCAGCCGGGCTCTTCCGGTGACGACAGCTTCCACAGCACGAAGTCGCCGGGGTTTTTCTTGTGTGCCTCGACCTCGACGCGCGCGCCGGCCTGCTGCTCGTCGAGATTGCGTTTCGACAGCTGGCCGTAGTCCGGCATGGATGCGGTATCGAACAGCACTTCGCCAGCCGCTTCATAGGCATGGCCGCGTTTGATCAGGCTTTGAATCAGGCCGATCATATCGGTCGTGCCGTCGGGTCTCGCCTGCACGAACTCCGTCGCGCGCGGCTCGAAGGTGGGCGGCAAGCAGCCGAGCGCCGCCACATCCTTGTGATACTGGTTGGCGGTCTTTTCGGTGACCTTGCGGATCGCCTCGTTCAGCGAAAGGCGTCCCGCCTCGATCTCCGCGCCGAAGTCGCGGAGCGCCCGCGCGTTGATCTTGTCGTCCACGTCGGTAATGTTGCGGACATAGGTGACGTGATCCTCGCCGTAGAGGTGGCGCAGCAGCCGGAACAGCACGTCGAAGACGATCGCCGGTCGCGCATTGCCGATATGGGCGAAGTCGTAGACCGTCGGCCCGCAGACATACATGCGCACGTTCTTGGGATCCAACGCGACGAAATCCTCCTTCGTCCGCGTCAGCGTGTTGTAGAGCCGCAGTCCCCTTCCGAGATCAGACTGGCCGGGATCAAACATGCACTTCCCCATTCTCTCGTTCGGGCGCAAAACCGCACCCGGGCCTGCTGGCCTGGGCGTTTCTTTCTATCTGTCGAGAGAAGGCGAAAACGTCCGGACCAGCGCGTGCGCTAGCCGATAATGCAGATGCCGATAATCGCGATCGACGTTTTCATGGTCGGCTTTATCGCTTTTCGCCCCGGCCGCCGTCAAGCCCGCCGGTTGGGCGAACCGAATGCATCCGGCCGGCAACGCGGCGCCGGCGCGGCGACATCGGATCGTTACCCGGCGTCGTTATCCAGCGCAAAGTGGCCGGACTGTCCGGCGATCTGCAAGCCTCGGACATGCATAAGGTTTTATTAAACATGTCTGGACGCGCGATCGGGAACTTGCCGGCTAAACGGTCTGTCGTCACGATTTGGTCGAATTCAAACACCACATGACGGCATACGACGTATGAGACGTCAGGCAACAAAGACTTAGGGAAGAGAAAATGTCCAAGACCAAGAGCGAAGCGGACCGGGTGCGAACGCAACCTCTCGCTCAGCAGTATCGGGCGATCGGCCCGGCCGCCATCGTGGCCGCCCTGCTCGCCGTGAAGAAGCGCAAGCCGCAGCAGATCGCGCCGAAAGCCGCCTGAAAAGGCGTGCCGCCGGGCGACCGGCAAGAGTGATCAGAAAGTTTGGCCGTGTTGAACGCCGCCCGAACCGGGCGGCGACGTCGTTTTGGCGCCTACCATTGCGTTTGGGTGTGCTGAGATTCAGGTCAGGCCGCGCCGAAAATGGTGGCTTACGAGAACCGGAGCGGAGCGTACATTCAGGTACGTGAGCACCGGAAGCACAGGAAGCCGCCATTTGCAGGCCGGCATCACCTGAATCTCAACACACCCTAGAACAGGCTGAGCTGTCCGGGATCCTGCTTTGGCTTGGCCGGCTTTGGCTCCGGCTCGCGCTCGCTCGGGACAACCTCATTCTGGATATCCGGTCCCATATTGGCGACCTTGTTCACTTTGTCCGACACCGGAATGAACTCGAAGAAATCCGGATCGGCAGGCCGCATCAGGTCGACGACGTCGCGCGGTTCCTGCGTGCGGCAGTCGAGCCAGCGTGAAAAATCCTCCGGCTGAATGACGATCGGCATCCGGTCGTGAATGTGCCGGATCGTCTCGTTTGCCGAGGTCGTCAGGATCGCGCCGGTGTCGATCTCAGCGCCGCCGGGCTCCGCATAGGTCTCCATCAATCCGGCGAACGCGACCACCCCGCGATGTCTCGGGCGCACCCAATAGGCCTGGCCTGTCCGCCCGTTTTCCCGCCGCCACTCGTAAAAACCGCTGGCTGGGATCAGCCCGCGCCGGTGCCGCATCGCCGCCTTGAAAGCCGGCTTCTCGATCGCGGTTTCGGAGCGGGCGTTGATCAGCAGCGACATCCCCTTCGGGTCTTTCACCCAGGCGGGGATCAATCCCCAGCGCACCAGCATCGAACGTTTGTCAGGCAGATTCGAGCCCGGCTCGCGCGGGTGGCCGGCCAGAACCATCAGGACCGGGTCGGTCGGCGCTATGTTGTAGCGCGCCGGAAAGTCTTCGTGGTCGAAGACGCCCATCAGCATCTCGACGTCTTTGGTTTTATGGGTGAGCGCAAACCGTCCGCACATGAATGAGAGCTAGGCGGCGTACTCGCCGATTGCAAACACTGACACCGGGGCGCTATGCGCTAGGCTGTGGAAACTCCCGACGACATGATCGACAACGCCGTGGACGCGATCCCGTCCGTCTCGGTCGCCGTGCTCGATGGCGACCGGGTGTTGCTCGTGCTTCGCGGACGCGAGCCGTCGCGAGGCCTATACGCCTTTCCCGGCGGCCGTGTCGAACCGGGCGAAACCGATGAGGAAGCCGCTGCCCGCGAGGTTTTCGAGGAAACCGGCCTCACCGTCTCCAACCTCACCGAATATCAGACAGTGTTCATCTCCGGCATGCGCGACGGCGTTTCGGTGCGGTACCGGCTTCGGGTTTTCGAGACGCAGACCCACGCCGGCACGCCGGTTGCCGGTGACGACGCCGAAGCCTTCGGCTGGTTCGGCCTCGCCGATCTCGATCGACTGCCGATGGCGCGCTCCATGGCCGAGGCGACACGCGAAATCCTGACCCGCCGCTATTAACCAGTGCCGTGAAGGCGGCGCGATGCTGCCTTGCAGCAGTCAAAATCATTCGTCACAAGGACTTGATGGGCAAACGGGTAATCCTCGCCGGTCTTCTGGCCACCGTTGCGCTGGGCCTCGCGGTCCCGGCGCGTGCGGTCGAGGCGCCGTTCGAGCCGCAGCTTCTGAGGCTCGCCGAGGTACTCGGCTCGCTCCACTATTTGCGCAATCTCTGCGGCGAGGAAGGCAATCGCTGGCGCTCCGAGATGGAAAAGCTGCTGACGACCGAGAACCCAGACCCGAACCGGCGGGCGCGCTTCGTGGCCAGCTTCAACCGCGGCTACCGCTCCTTCGACGGCGTCTATGTGAACTGCACCGCCTCAGCGACCGCCGCGATAGGCCGTTACATGAAGGAAGGCGAGGCCCTGACACGCGATATCGCCGCCCGCTACGGCAATTAACATGCCGTTAACTTTTTCGGCCAAGCGCGACTTACAGCCCTGTTTTCCCGTGCTACAACGTTTAACGGGACATTAAAGGGACGCATCGAGTTTGAGCCAAATTTGAACGGTTCAGGCTGGCTAAGGGTGAACTGGCATGGAACGGACCCACTCCGAGATCGACGCGCTGGTGCGTGAGGAAAAGCGGCTCACCGCGGTCGAAAGCCATCACGAAGCCTGGGCGGACGGTCTGTCGGCCGGCATCGAGCCCGATATCATCGCGGAAGCCGCTCTCGAGACCGCCTTCGTTGAAATTCTGCGTACCGCTGGGGAAACCGCCGCGCTGGCGCTGCTCGACCAGATACGAGATCGCGTGATTGCAGGCGAATTCGGCCCGGATCCGATCCGCCACTGATCTCATAAGTCTTCGCTGCGTTGCATCATTATCACGCTTTTGCGTGTAAGATCGCTGCTGTTCGGGTAGTCCGCGCCGGGGTGAATGGTGACGCGAGTTCCAGAAAACGTTGTGAGTTTTGAGCCGCGCCGGGCGACCGGACTGGCCGCGGCGCTGCTTTTGGCGTTCGGCATCGCGGTCTCCCCTGCGTTCGCGCTGAGCGAAATCAAGCCCGGCGATCCGCAGGCGCCTGCAGCGGAAACCAGCGAGGATGCGCCTCCCGAGACGACCGCCCCCGCAGAAGGCGGCGTGCCCGCGCCGGAGACCATCGAAAAGACCCCGCTGCCCGAGGCGACACCGACCGCGCCGGCTGAGACAACGCCGGCCGCACCCGGAGCCGAAACGCCCGCCGCGCCGGCTCCAGAGGGACCCGCACCCGAAGAGGAAGCCGCTCCCGAAGAAGGCGAGCCTGCCGAAGATGGCGCAGGTCAAAGCACCCGCCCGGACCCGGATGCGCCCGTGCCACCGATCAATTACGACATCGAGAGCCTGCCTGTGCCGGTGAAGAGCATGCGCCGGCTGATTCTTGAAGCAACCAAGACAGGCGACATCGAAAATCTCCGCCCGCTGATCGGCGTCGGCAACGACATTACCCAGCTTTCTCTTGGCGGCATCGAGGGCGACCCGGTCGATTTCCTGAAGGAACTGTCCGGCGACGATCAGGGCCAGGAGATTCTGGCGATCCTCGAGGAGGTCCTCTCCGCGGGCTTCGTGCATCTCGACGCCGGAAAGCCGGAAGAACTGTACGTCTGGCCGTATTTCTTTGCCGTTCCGCTGGAAAACCTGACACCGCCGCAGCGCGTCGAACTCTTCAAGATCGTGACCGCGGGCGACTACGAAGACATGAAGTCCTACGGCGCCTACATTTTCTATCGCGTCGGCATCTCGCCGGAAGGGCGCTGGATCTTCTTCGTCGCGGGCGACTAGATCACCGCTTCCTGGAACTCGACCGGCTGCCCCAGTCCCGGCCCGACAATCTCGCCGTCCCACATGACGCGATTGCCTCGGATGATCGTGCCGACGGGCCAGCCGGTGACTTGCTTGCCGTCATACGGCGTCCAACCGGCCTTCGAGCCCTGCTGCGCATTAGTGATCGTCTCGCGCCGCTTCAGATCGACAATGGTGAAGTCCGCATCGTAACCGGCAGCGATCCTGCCCTTGCGCGCGATGCCAAAAATGCGCTGCGGGCCGTGACTGGCGAGGTCGACGAAGCGCTCGATCGTCAGCCGTCCGGCATTCACGTGATCCAGCATGATCGGCACCAGCGTCTGCACGCCCGTCATGCCTGAGGGCGACGCCGGATAGGGCTTTGCCTTCTCCTCCAGCGTATGTGGTGCGTGGTCGGAACCGAGAACGTCGACGATGCCCTGCGAGATACCCTTCCAGACGCCGTCGCGATGCCGCGCCGCGCGCACGGGAGGGTTCATCTGGATCAGCGTGCCCAGCCGCGCATAGTCGTCAGCCGCTAGGGTCAGATGATGCGGCGTCGCCTCGCACGTTGCGACGTCCTTGTGCTGCTCGAGGAAGTCGATTTCCTCAGCCGTGGTGATGTGGAGGACATGAATACGCGCCCTCGCCCGCCGCGCCACCGACACCAGCCGCTCCGTGCAGCGAAGCGCGGTGATCTCATCGCGCCAGACCGGATGCGAGGATGCATCGCCCTCGACGCGTTCGCCAAGACGTTCGCGCAGGCGGAACTCGTCTTCCGAATGAAAAGCCGCACGCCGACGAGTATTCTTCAGGATCGCAAAAACGCCGTCATCATCCTCGACCAGCAGGTCGCCGGTCGAAGAGCCCATGAACACCTTGATGCCGGCAGCACCAGGCAGGCGCTCCAGTTCGCCGACGTCTTTAGCGTTCTCGCGCGTTCCGCCAACCCAGAAGGCGAAGTCCGAGTGCATCCTGTTTGTGCCGCGTCGCACCTTGTCCGCTAGCGTCTCGGTGCTGGTGGTCAGCGGCTTGGTGTTCGGCATCTCGAAGACGGCCGTGACGCCGCCCAGCACCGCCGCGCGCGACCCGCTTTCCAGGTCTTCCTTGTGCTCCAGGCCCGGCTCGCGGAAATGCACCTGGCTGTCGATCACGCCGGGCAGTACGTGCAGGCCCTTGCAGTCTATGGTCTTGCCCGCATCGGCGCCGGACAGGCTGCCGATCGCGGCGATGCGCCCGTCTTTGACGCCGACATCCCTCACGCCCCGTCCGTCATGATTGACGACCGTGCCGCCTTTCAGGATCAGGTCGTATGTGGCAGGCATGGCGTTCCCTTGTCGATCAGGTCGAGGCGGCTTACGTAATGACCTCCCGATTTGCAAGGCAAGCGCATGCCGACAGTTCACCTGGACGACCGCTCGATCATTACCGTCGAGGGCGAAGACGCCGAGACGTTCCTGCAGAACATCATCACGGCCGACCTGTCACAGCTTCGCGAAGGCGAGGCGCGGCCGAGTGCACTGCTCTCACCGCAAGGTAAAATCCTGTTCGATTTCCTGATTTCGCGCGACGGCGACGACCGGTTTCTGCTCGATATCCGCGTGGCGCTGGCCGACGATTTCGTTCGCCGCCTGACCATGTATAAACTTCGCGCCAAAGCGACGATCTCCAAACAGGATCAGGCCTTTGTCGCCGTTTCATGGGGCGATGATTCAGCGCTTTCGCACATCGATTCAGGTGTTCGCGACACCCGCTTTCCGTTGGCGCTTGACGTGAGACGCTTCTACAAACTGCCTCTGCCGGCCGCGACCGCGCACGAAAATGCCTGGAGTGCGCAGCGGATCGAATCCGGTGTCGCCGAGAGCGGTCTCGACTACACCGCCGGCGACGCGTTTCCGCACGATGTGCTGCTCGACGAGAATGGCGGCGTCGGCTTCAAGAAGGGCTGCTACATCGGCCAGGAGGTCGTGTCGCGCATGCAGCATCGCGGCACGGCGCGCCGGCGGGTGATGATCGCGTCCGGAGCGCTCCCTCTGCCTGGCACCGAGATCGTCGCCGGTGGAAAGTCGGTCGGCACGCTCGGCACCGTCGTCGCCGGCACCGGCCTCGCGATTGTCCGCATCGACCGCGTCAAGGACGCCATCGACACCAGCACGCCGATAACGGCGCACGGCGTACGCATCGACCTTCGCATTCCGCCGACGGCAAAGTACCGCTTCCCGGATACGGCGACGGAGGAAGGCTGATGCCCGACATCGCGTCGGGAAAGCCGCGCGCCTGGCAGCGCATGCTGTCCGGCCGGCGGCTCGATCTGCTGGACCCCTCTCCGCTCGACATCGAGATTTCCGACATTGCCCACGGGCTTGCCCGCGTCGCGCGCTGGAACGGCCAAACGTCGGGTGATCATGCCTTCTCCGTCGCTCAGCATTCACTGCTGGTCGAGGCGATTTTTTCGCTCCAATCTCCCGAAGCATTCGCCGACGACCGGCTTGCGGCGCTGCTGCACGATGCACCGGAATATGTGATCGGCGATATGATCTCGCCGTTCAAGGCGGTGGTCGGCGGCGGCTACAAGGCGGTCGAGGCGCGACTGCAGCGCGCGATCTATTTGCGCTTCAGCCTTCCCGGTGAACCGAGCGACACGCTCAGGAAGGCGATCAAGCGCGCCGACCAGGTCGCCGCTTATTTCGAGGCGACGGTGCTCGCCGGCTTCTCAACACGCGAGGCGGCGAAATTCTTCGGCCGGCCGCGCGGACTGTCGCCAGACACGCTAGAGCTCGCTTGCCTGCCGACCGCCAAGGCGCAGAAGGCTTTCCTGAAACGGTTTGTCGATATCGAGAAAGCGCGCGCCGCCTAGCTATCGGTCCGGCGTGCCTTCGATGCCGGTAACGAGCACGTCGACGAACCGCTCCAGTTCGGCCTTTAGGTTTGCAGCCGGAATTCCGACGAAGCGGTTCTCGATCGAGATCGTCACGATCCCGTGCACCGCCGAAAACAATGTCCGCGCCCTGACCAGCAGCTCACGTTGCGCAAGGCCTGGACGCAGCTTCGCCACTGGTTTGACAATCTGTTCGATGAGGACCGCGTTCTCCTGCAGATACCATTCCGGCGTCGGCCGGTCGCCTGCCATCCGGTGCTCGAAGATTGCCGCCCAGAGATTCGTGTTCTCGCTGGCGAAGGCCGCGTAAGCCAGCGCCAGCTCCTTCAGCCGCGCGCCCGGATCAGACGCGCCGGTGCCGCTCGCCATCTGGCCTAGCCTCGCAAGCGTGCGCGCATTCACGCGCAGGATCAGGTCGTCCATGTCCTCGAAGGCATTATAGATCGCGCCCAGCGCGCATCCGGCGTCTTCGGCAAGATCGCGCGCGCGCAAAGCCGCCAAGCCCGATTTCCCGATCCGCACTTCCGCCGCATCGATCAGACGGCGCTTCAGATCTTCCCGCTTCTCTACGCGTCTCCCGGCGGCCATTAACCATTCTCCAGCAAATTTTGAACACCGTTCATTTTCTTCTTGAACACTGTTCAATTTATGATACAACACATTTGTGAACAACGTTCATACAGGAGACAGCGGGATGTTCAAACAGTTTCTTGCCCTTGTCCGGGGCCATAGCAATGAGGCGGGAGAACGCCTGATCGATCAAAATGCGCTGGTCATCTTGCGCCAGCAGCTTCGCGACTGTGCCGACGCAATCGCCGCGGCGCGAAAGGCAGTCGCGGTAGCCATCGCTCAGAACGAGCAGGAAGTTCAGCAGTACAAACGGCTGGTGGAGCGGCTCGGGGATCTCGAAGGCCGCACGGTTATCGCCCTCGGGAAGGGAGAAACCGCCCTCGCCCGCGAAGCAGCCGAGACGATTGCGCTCCTGGAGGCGGAGAAGGCCATATCCGAGGAAGCGCAGAAGAACTTCACGGTCGAAATCGACCGGCTCAAGCGGGTGGTCCGCGCGGCGGAAAGCCGTTTGCGCGAACTGGAGCGCGGCCAGCGGTTGGCGACGGCGACTGACAAGACGCAGCGGCTGCGCGAGACCGGCTCCGGCCTGACGACCCTGAAGGATGCCGAGGAAACCCTCGCTCGGCTCCGTGCCCGCCAGAAGCAGATCGACGGGACGGCGTCGGCGCTGGCCGAAATGGAGCAGAACGGCAACCCTTCCGCGATCAGCGAAAAGCTCGCGGCCGCCGGCTGCGGCGCACCTTTGACCACCACGGCCGATGCCGTGCTCGAAAGACTGGCGAAGCGGGTCACACAGCCCGCGACTGCCTGAGCCTTAACCACCAGCATGAACCCTCAAACCTCAATCGTAACCCAACACAAACTTCAAAGGAGACCTGCCATGTCGAACAACTACTACACCCCGAAGGATTCGGACGCCTGGAAGCTCTTCACCATGGTGAGCTTTGGCATCGCCACCGCGATGATGGCCGGCGGCATCTACTTCCTCGATGCGACCTTCGCCGCGAAGGGCTTCTACGCAATGTCGGCAATCATGCTGGTGCACACCTCGATCACGATCACCAAGACGCTGCGCGATGCCGAGGAATCGAAGCGCTTCATCAACCGGGTCGAGGACGCCAAGACCGAGAAGCTCCTGATGGAAGTCAACCGCACGAACGACATCTGATCGTTGCGGCCAACAAAAAAGCCGGCGCTCATGCGCCGGCTTTTTGCTTTCCGTGAGCCCGCCTATCGCCCCGGCCGTTCGAGGCGGTCGAGGAACCACTGAGTCAGTTTCACCCAGACCTCGTCCTTCTCGCCCGTGTCCTCGCAACCATGGTCGACGTCGGGATTGTCGTTCACCTCGATGACGAAGACGCCGTCTTTCGTTTCCTTCAAGTCGACGCCATAAAGCCCGTTGCCGATGCAGCGCGCGGCGCGCACGGCGGTGTCGACCACCAGCTTCGGCGTCTCCTTCAGCTTGAACGTCTTGAAGCCGCCGACGTCCGGTTTGCCGGTCGCCTTGTGATTGACGACCTGCCAGTGCTTTTTCGCCATCAGATAGTGGACGGCAAACAGCGGCTCGCCGCCCAGCACGCCGATGCGCCAGTCGAACTTCGTCGGCAGGAATTTTTGGGCGATCAGCAGGTCGGAGTCTTCCAGCCACAGCGTCGCCAGCGCCTTCAGCTCCGCCAGGTTTTCCGCCTTCTTCACGCCGCGCGAAAACGCGCTGTCCGGGATTTTCAGCACCAGCGGGAATCCCAGCGTCTGTGCCGCAACCTCGAAGTCGGCCGGGCCGGCGATCATCACCGTCTGCGGCACCGGTACCTTGTTGAAGGCCATCAGCTCGTTGAGATAGACCTTGTTGGTGCAGCGGATCATCGACAGCGGATCGTCGATGACCGGCATGCCTTCCTGCTCTGCGCGGCGCGCGAAACGGTAGGTGTGGTTGGAGATAGACGTCGTCTCGCGGATGAACAGGGCGTCGTACTCGGCCAGTTTCGCCAGATCTTTCTTCGTGATCGGCTCGACCTCGACGCCCATCTTTTCAGCGATCTTCGCCCAGTAGCGCAGCGATTCGATCTGCGAGGGCGGCATCTGGTCGTTCGGGTCGACAAGCGTCGCGAAGGTGTAGCGCGCCGGCGTACGCGCCTTGGAGTCGCGCCATTCGCGCCCGGTATAGACATCGAGGCTGGCAAGGAAACGCTCCTTGTCGTCCTCCTTCATGCGGGCAAGTGGCAGGAAGCCGATCTTGGTGATGAACGCCCATTCGCCATTGTCCTTGATCGAGAGCTCCAGCGCCGGGGCGCGGAACCAGTCGAACAGCAGTTTGGCGAACTTGTCCCAACCTTTCGCCGGGCCGATGCCGAAGAAGATCGTCACCCGCGTCGGGAACGATCCGCCCAGATCCTTGCGCGCCTTGTTCAGCGCCTGCTCGAGTTCCGGCAGCGCATGCTCGTAGAGCTTGCGCTCGGAGAGGTCGATCATCGTCTCGACCGTCGGGATCACCTTGTGGCCGCGCGAGCCCGCGAGCAGCGAGGAATAATAGCCGCGGCTCTGGTAGCTGTAATTGTTGGAAAGGTTGATCACCTTGGGACGTTGGCCGCGAAACAGCGCCGGATGCGCCAGATACTCGCGGTTGGTGATGATCTTGTGTGGCGTGTCGACCTGATCGAGGTCGCTCGTGCGTCCGGTAAGGATGACCCAGGAAGCCATAGCTGTTATTCTGAGGACCCCAATCTGGACCTGACAATGTCACAGGCACTCGATTTCACGTGTGGGCCCGCGGCGCTCATTCGTTTTCTGAACTGGCGAGGGTCTAGCATAGCTAATAACCTTGGCAACCAAATCCGCATCTGGCGTACAGCCAATACCGTGTACATGGGACAGGGTCCTGCTGGATGTGATGCCGCTGGGCTCGTCAAGGCTGCCGAGGAATTCGGCGAAAGCGCGAACCTTCTGCGTACCAAACCGGACTTCAGTTTTGCCTCGACAGTGCGTGACCATGAACGCAGGGCCGTAATCCGTCTCGCCGAAAGGGAGCACCTCGCATTCGCCAACGGGCTTGGCCGCGTTTGTGTCTGCAAGGACATGCGGGAAGCGCTTGCGATCGTCGGGCATCGGCCAATGCTGCTGCTCTGCAGCATGCGCGCGTACTCGATGTCCAACGTCCATCATTGGATCGCATGCCGGCCGCGCGGCAAAGGAAGCGAGCTCTACGACCCCTCGACAGGTCAATATGAGGCCGCCCTCGACCAGGCTTTCTTCAAAAATATTACCGAGAAAGGGATCGAAACTGCCTTGCAAGCTTATTCGAAGTATTTCATCGATATCATATACTAAGCGGATTCTTAAGGTATTTTAAGCAGGCAGCGCCATCGGGATAGTAATTCTCGACCCTGCGATAGGGGTGGTAGCCAATTTTGCTATACCGAGCCTTGAGCTTCTCGTTATCCTCGCGAACTTCACATTGTACGCCCAGGCCGCGCCTGCGCGCCTCTTGCTCAATGGCTTCGAACAGCAGTTTGCCGATGTCGCCGCGTTGAGCGTCAGGCGCGACGGCGAGCGAGTAAAATCGAATTGACTTACGCTGTCCGTGCAAGAAGCCAAGTGCATACCCTAAAGGGGAGCGGTTGCTGTCGACTCCAACGATCAGCACCGAATTCGGACTCGTCACGTGATAGCGAAACTGCCTCGGTGACATAGCTGTGTACAGGCGTGGATCGAAGCAGGCATGCTCAACCTCGACGAGGCGATCGACGTCGCTCTCGATAGCGCGTCGGAGTTTCATCTTGAACTCCACCATTTTGCGGCGAGATAACAAAGACCTGCCATCACTAGCGAAGCAGCGAACGGCACGCCCCTCCCCCAGAAATAGTCCTTCTGAACCGTCTCCGGCAGGAGATCACGGACGATCGGATAGACCTGCACGATGGCGATGCCTCCAAGCAGGAATTGCACCACCGTTTCATATCGTGTGGTGATCTCGCGCTGAACGTCCTCAGCGTTGTCGATAAAGAAGGTCGAGATCCGTTCCATCTTACTGGTTAGACCCTCGGCATCGAGCACCTTCCAACATTCGGAGTAGATCGCTTCGTCGAAGCCGTGGGTGCAGATATTGAAAGGGTCGAACAGGTTTATTCGACGCGCATTATGGTTGTAGGTGTCGACATAACTACGAAGCTCGGTGGCCAATTGCCGGCCGCTGAGCTTTCGATGGCTGGAGGGTTGAGTGCGCGACAGTTCAGAAAAATCTTCGATTGAGGTGGCGTAATACACCCAGAAGATCACCCAGAGCGCGACAACGCGCTCCGCCGAATATTCGGTTCCAGCCTTGCTCCGGATTAGACACGTCGAGCCTGTAGAACCCACCTCATGGAGCAGATCGTAGTCTTCAAGCGTGTCCGAAGTTATCTTCCCAGCCTTGCTGTACGCATTGCACAGCGCAAGGTAAGAATCTCTCTTTTCGAAATCCGTAAAGGCGTGGTCGTAGCCGACCAGCACATTTATGGAAAAGCTCCAGGTCAGCGTTGCGCCGCTCACCGCTTGCCTCAGCGCTCCCTCCAGTCTCTCAATCTTGAGGTCACAGAGTTCCCGATAGAGCAGGTACGTTTCCTGCTCGTCGAGCCGGTCAAGCGGCGACTCGAGGAAGAGTACTAACGCGCCGAACCGCGCATCCAGCAGGATCATATGGCAGCTCTCGGCGTCAAAGAGGTCCGCGCGTCGCTTGCCGTGTATCGCGGCCAACGGAATCGGGTCCGCGACGATAAGTGCATCGCGAAAGGATTTTCTGAACTGCTCCGGATAATCGTCTCTTTGCGTGCTGTTCCCGGTTTCAGCGCGTTTCGCCAACCCTTCGGCGAGCACTAGATCAGAGTCGCCGTAAAACGGCACGATCATTACTATCCGCGGTTTGCCCGAGGCCGGCATGGTTCCCCCGATTACCGGACGATGTCCGGCCAAGCTGCCTGCTCGGAATTCATCACAGCCAGAGTCTGCTGGCAATAAGAGCGTTACACCTGCGGGGGCCGTTGCAAGAACATGAACCTCAGACCTTGAGCCCGGTGACAAGCTGCCGCCATGCGTCGCGCGCGACGGCGTCTATCCGCTCCTTGGGCAGCACGCCAACGATGGCGCAGCCATAGCCCCGATCCAGCCAGTAGACCGCGGTCGCGCCGTCCTCGGCCTCATACTTGCCCTTGCTTTTGGTGGTCGATTGGTCGGTCACGTAGACCGACACGCGCTGGCCGTTCTTGTCCTCGTAGAGCAGCAGCGCCGCAGCCCCTTCGCCGTTCGGCAGAAGCCGGCCGCCGAGCAGTTCAAAACCTTCCTCGCTCAGGTCCGGAATGACCAGCGTCAGGCCAATGCGGTTAGACAGCCAACTGCCGAGATGATCCTTCTCGGTCGCGGCAACCTCCACCGCATGGCGCCTTTCATTGGAGTATATCTCATGCGCGGCGATGGCGCCTTCGGCCAACTGGTTGCCTTGGCCGTCGCCGGTTCCGAGCCCTGCCAGGCCGGCGATGTAGCCACCGCTCCCGCCGATCAGCAGAAGTATGGCCGCCGCGATCGCCTGCCACCAGACGGCGGCCCGCCGCCGCGGTGCCGCGCCATCGGACAGTTGCTCCAGGATCCTGGCTGGCAGCGGCTCGTCCAGCACGCCGGCAAAGGCCGCGCCAAGCATGTCCCGATCGGCTTCGAAGCGTCCGTTCAGCGCCTTCATGTCCGGATTGGTGTCGAGCCAATGCTGGAAATCGTCGCGCTCGTCGCCGGGAAGCTCCCCGTCGAGGGCCATATGGATATCACGGATGGAGAAATCCCGACGGGTCATCGGTCCACCACCCGAATGACCTTGCGGCGCGAGGCGTCGTCGAGCAGGCCCCTCAGATCGTCGCGGCCACGCGCGATGCGCGACATCAGCGTGCCGGCCGGCACACCGAGAATGTTCGCGGCCTCTGCGTAGGAGAACCCTTCCACCGCGACCAGCACGATCGCGGCGCGGCGTTCCGGCGCGATCTTGTCCAGTGCGTCGATGATCTCGCGCGAGGCAACTGAATCCATCTGCGCGGCGGGTGCCGCGACTTCGGCCACGCCATCCTCGGAGAAGGTGATCACTTCCCCGGCGCGCTTCACCTTGCGCAATTGGTCGACAAAGATGTGGTGCATGATCGTAAAAAGCCAGCGCCTCGGACTTTCTCCTGTCCGCCAATTGTCGAGCCGCGACAGCGCGCGCTCGAGACAGTCCTGCACGAGGTCGTCGGCTGAGTCGCGGTCGCGCAGAAGCGCGCGCGCGTAGCGCCTCAATCGCGGAATTTCCGCGAGGATCGCCCTCCTCCTGTCGTCCATCTCCGGTCTCGTTCAACGACACGCCGGCCGGGACGGCACGACTCCGATCCGGGCCAAAGCCCCCGTAGCATACCGACAACGCCAGCCAGGGGGAAAATATTCCCGCCTGCGACAATCGTGCAATGCCCCAACGAAAAATGGCCCCGAAGGGCCATTTTCCTGTTGTGGTTCCGAGCGTTATCGCCAGGCGCTATACCAGCCGACGACGTCCGTCTGCTGGTCCCGGTGCCTGCCGCCGAGCGTCGCCGCATAATAGGCGGCGGCCGCGGCGATGAAGAGCGAGGCGGCCGTCAAAAACGCACCGATCAGTGTCACCTTCCTGGCGCGGTCGGCGACTTCCAAAGCGTCGGCTCTCGCCGCCTGCGCCTCGGTCCAGAGCGCATCTACGCGCTGCTGGGCGGCAGCCTCGTCGACGCCGGCGCTGGAAGCGATCAGCGATGTCAGATAGGCGCGGTCGGCATCGGCGAGCGCGTCGTCATCCAGCGATGATGTGATGATCCGGCCGATTTCTGCCCGCCCCTCTTGACCGATCGCGGCCTGGCCCGTTGCGGTCCCGCGCAGGAAGCGATCGACAACCACACTGTAAGCGTCATCAGCTTCAGGGTTCGAGGCTGCGCCTGCCGCAACTGTGCTCGCCGAGATCGCGGTGGTGGCGGCGCCGGCGCCAAGTCCGGTAACGGCGATCATGCCGCTGAAGACGACGCCAAGCGCCCACATAACGAGGCCATGAGACCCATCGCGAATGTCGGATTCCGACTCCGTTGCGTCGTGGTGACGCCGGCGCAACCGCCCGGTCAAATAACCGCCGGCGAAGTAGGCCGACACTTGAACCCAGACCAGCCAGAGCGCGGCCGCGATGCCGAGACCGACGGCGGAGATGCCATCGCTTTCGTCAAAGTCGGCGATCGACAGGCCGAGCGCCGAGCCGAAGACAAGAAGCGTCGCCGAGATCGCCGCGGCGAGTACCGTCCCGGCAAAGATCGCCGGCCAGTCGACATAGGAGCGTTCGTCATTTGCAGTGCCGACGACCGCGACATCAGACGGAGTGACAATGTTTGCCATTGAACGCGCCCCCTAGTTCAGGCCGACGAGGGACAAGAGCGCCATAACGACCACGATCAATCCGACCAGATAAATAATACCGTGCATGACAATTCCTTTCCGAGAATTCGTGTTGTCGTTCGCAGAACTCGCCTCCCACGCCAAAGTTCCAGAGGCGGTGCGCGTTTAGAATCAGCCAGTTGAGCGGGAAATGCCGTTCGGCCGCCGGCTAAAGTTCGCGTGCGCGGATCTGCCTGCGGTGCATCAACTGAATTGAAGTGTCTGATCCATCCAATTCAATTGATTGGAGGCTGCGATCGGTTATTGTGTAGATACACGGAGAGCCCTGCCCCATGTCGACCGCGACCGTTTCGGCGCCTGCTTCGCGCCTTCCCTGGCTGATCATCATTTGCGGTTGCCTGATCGCAGCACTGACGTTCGGCCCGCGTTCGGCGATGGGCTTCTTCCAACTGCCAATGCTTGCGGAAAAGGGCTGGGACCGCACGACCTTCGGTCTCGCCATGGCGATCCAGAATCTCGCCTGGGGGATCGGTACGCCGATCTTCGGCGCGCTCGCCGACAAGTACGGCACCTGGCGCGTTCTGGCTCTGTCTGGGGTCATGTACGCCGCCGGCCTCGTGCTGATGGCGTTCTCGACGACGCCGACGATGCTGCATCTCGGCGGCGGCGTTTTGGTCGGCCTCGGCGTCGCATCCGGATCGTTCGGCATCGTGCTCGCGGCGTTTGCCCGCAACGTGCCCGCGGAGCGCCGCAGCTTCGTCTTCGGCCTTGGCACCGCGGCCGGCTCGGCCGGCATGTTCCTGTTCGCGCCACTCGGCCAGGGCCTGATCACCGCCTATGGCTGGCACGACGCGCTGGTCGTCATGAGCGTCATGATGCTGGTCATCCCCGTGCTCGCCATCCCGCTCGCCGGCAATTCGAAGTCGGGCACCGTGCAGACGACCTTCGAGCAAACTGCCGGCCAGGCGCTGCGTGAGGCGCTCGCGCACCGCTCTTACCTGCTGCTCTTCTCGGGCTTCTTCGTCTGCGGCTTCCAGGTTGCCTTCATCACCGCGCACTTCCCGGCCTATATCGGCGATCTCGGCATTGCGCCGACCTATGCGGTGATCGCTTTGTCGCTGATCGGCTTCTTCAACATCATCGGCTCCTTCAGTGCCGGCCTGATCGGCCAGCGCTATTCAAAGCCGTATTTCCTGGCGCTGATCTATCTCGGCCGCTCGATCCTAGTGACGGCCTTCCTGCTTTTGCCGCAGACGCCGACGACGGTCATCATCTTCGCGATCATCATGGGTCTGCTGTGGCTCTCGACCGTCCCGCCGACCAACGCGCTGGTCGCCATCATGTTCGGCACGCGCCACCTCGGCATGCTCGGCGGCATCGTCTTCTTCTCGCACCAGATCGGCTCGTTCCTCGGCGTCTGGCTCGGCGGCTTCCTTTACGACCGGCTCGGCTCCTACGACCCGGTCTGGTGGCTGGGCGTGCTGCTCGGCCTCTTCGCGGCGGTCGTCCACCTGCCGATCCGCGAAAAGCCGGTCGAGCGGCCTAGGCTGGCTGCGGCGGAGTAGTTTGCTCCGCCGCTTCTGCTGCGGCTGATTTCGAGGTCCTGACCAGCATGCGCTGGTAGAACAACCCTATCCCGATCAGCACGGCGCCCAGTCCAATGAAGGAGAGTGCGCGCAGCACGCCTTCCAACTCCGACATGTCGAAGATGAAGACCTTCGCCACGGCGATGACGATCAGCACGGCCGACGCGATGCGCAGCACGTAGGAGCGCAACATCATGCCGGTGGTTAGGAGCACCACGCCGAGCACCAGCCACAGCGCCGAATAGCTGTAGGTTTCGATCTGCTCCATGCCGCGCCAAGCCGCGATGAACTCGCCCTGGAAGAGGCGCCGCACCGACAGCGTGAAATAGGCAAAGACAAGCACGGCGCCAACGAGCGCGATCCCCGCCGAATACCATTTCGGCCGCTTGCCACGCGCGTACCAGGCAAGCGCGCCGGCCGCGATCGCCGGCAGCAGGTAGCCGAGGAAGAGCAGGTTGAAGAAGGTGATCTGCCCTGTCGACTCGTCGGTGAACAGCGGGTTGAGCAGCAGGAAATGCTGCATGACGATCATCGCGATCGACACCACGCCCGCAGCGAGCGAGCCGATGCGCATCACCGAGCTTGGCGAGCGCATATCGATGGCGATCAGGATGGCGCCGAAGCAGAGCGCGATCAGCGTGTAGATCGACTGTTCGGCAAGCGTCGGCGCCTCGCCTTCCAGCACGCCGCCATTCATCGCATGGCGCACCAGCATGGCTACCGTGAGCAGCGAGAAGATCGCGGCGGCAGCCTCCATGATCATGCGCGGGCTGCCGTCGGTGGTGCGCTTCAACTGCCAGGCGGCAAAGCCGAAGGCCAGCGCCGGCACGCCGTAACCCGGCAGCAGCCAGTTGAAGACCGGCGTCTTCGACAGGAAGAAGGGACCGACGATCGTCGGATCCATCGCCGCGCGCGCCAGCACGACGACGGCCGCGGCACCGGCGATCCAGCCAAGGATCGGATAGCTGCGCATGCGCGTGGCAAGCGCTGGCAGGACCGCTGCCGCACCGATGAGGATCGTCGTCCAGCCGGCGCTGAAGCCCATCACGAGCGTGTACAGCAACGCCAGGCAAGCGCCGGCATAGGCGAGGGAAACCGCAAGTCCGCCGGTAAGCGGCGGCTCTTCCGCTCGCGCAAGCCATTCGCCTCCGGCAACCAGCACGATGGTCAGACCCGCCGCGAACAACGCGTACATCAAGTCCCGGTCGAGATGGCCGAACGACAGCCAAAGAGCGCCGAGGATCACCAGCGGAACCGCAACCGCCCAGCCTGTCCAGATCGCCGAGCGGCTCGTCGCGATGAAGGCCCTGGCGCGCCAGAAGCCGACGGCGACAAACGCTGCGCCCAGAACTGCGCCGATCAGCTTGAAGCCGTCTGCATTGGCGAGCACCGGCGCACCGTCGATCACGATTTGCTCGCCAAACGCGTCGAGGTCGAACGTCCCGGAAAACGCCAGCCGCAACCAGGCGAGAACCGTGACCGCGCCCGCCGCGTGAAGCAGAGCCAGTGCACGATCGCGCCACGCGGCGACGCCGAGCAATGCCGCGACGATCAGCGCTCCGCGCCACGCGCCGCCTGTCTGGGTGAGAAAGGGATTCGTGAACAGCGCGAGCCCCATCAGACCGAGCAGGATTGCCCCGACGATCGATGGCGCATCTACCCCTGTCTCGCTTTCGCTGTTTTCACGGCCGAGCCAGAGCACCGCCAGCGAGACGATCATGACGGCGGCGATGAACAGGATGACCGCGTGGTTGAACGCCTCGACGCCGCTGGTGCGCTCGAAGAGCAGATAGAGCAGCGCCCAGACACCGGCGCCGACGAGCCCGCCGCTCATCAGCAATGCCCAGTTTCGGACGCGAGCGATGACCGCGGCGGCGACAAGCACGATGGCGAGGTAACCGAACAGCGCCCAGAAGTTTGGTGCGGTGGAAGAGACCAGCGCCGGCGTGACGAACGCGCCAAGCAGGCCGAGCGCGCCGAGCGCCTGACCGTGGACCAGCGCCGCAGCGACCGTGCCGACAGCGATGATGCCTAGCAGCGCAAACGCGACCGTCGGTCCGAAATAACCGTAGACGCCGTAGGCTGCGTAGACGGTGCCGAACAGCATGAAGGCGCCGATGGCGGTCAGGATCGCCGGCAGATAGGCGTTTTGCAGCCCTTCGACCGGCACCTTGAAGCCGGTGCGGCGCAGGAACTCGCCGCCGCCGACCAGCGCCAGACCCATGAGGCCCGCGAGCGTGAGGCGCACCGCCGGCCCGAAAATGCCGGCCTCGATCGTGTAGCGGATCAGGAAGACGCCGCCGAGCGCCAGCGCCAGGCCGCCGACCCATACCGCCCAGCGGGTGCCGAGCGCGGTTTCGATGTCGGGTCTTTTCGCCGTTGGCTCGGTACTCGCCGGCTGCGCCCGCGCCGCCGCCGGGACGGTTCTCGGGCCAGCGGCTTTCCGCTGGCGCTCTTCCTCGTCGAGCATGGCGGCGGCCTTGGCCATCGCCTCGCGCTTGGCCTTTTCCCGCTCGCTGAGTTCTTCGGCCACCGGAGCGCTGACACGCTCGGCCGCCGCAGCTTCTGCGGCTACGGGCGCTTGCACGACTTCAGCCGTGGCTACAGGCGTCTGCACCGCTTCAGCCGGCGCAGCCGCGGTTCGCGTCGTGGCGAGATAATCCTCACGGACCGCGTTCAGTTCGCGCTCGATCCTGTGCATCCGGTCGTTCTGCCGCCAGGCGGCGACGCCGAGCACAAATATTGCGAAGAAGAGTATGATTTCCAGCATTTGCCAGCCCTCAAACGGCCTTTGGCCGCAACCCCGCAAAACGCTGATACAATAAAATAGGCTTTATCGCGGCGCGAGGTTGGCGGCGGGAAAGATGGAACAGGTTTCCGTACCAAAAGCCAGAAGCTTGCCGTCCTTGTCCTTCAGCGTCGCTTCCGAGACAGCCAGCGTCTTGCCGCGATGCACCACCTTGCCTTCACAGACCACTTCGCCGGTTTTCGGCGTGATCGGCCGCGTCAGGTTCACCTTGAACTCGGCGGTCGTATAAGCCTCACCCTTCTGCAGCGTCGTCTGAACGGCGCAGGCGAGCGCGGAATCCAGGATCGTTGCCGCCCAGCCGCCATGCACGACGCCCAGCGGATTCAGATGCCGCTTGCCCGGCAACCCCCGGAACACAGCCCTGCCCTCCGACACTTCGGCAATGCCGAAATTCAGCCGCGCGCCGATCGGCGGCGCCGGATAATTCTTGTCGATGATCCGCTGCAAAAGCTCGAGGCCTGAGTATTTCACGATCTCCTCGAACGGCACGGTGCCGAGACCGAGCGGTGACGTGTATCCCGGGAAAAGCTCGACCTCGTCGCTCATGCGGCTCCCTTATGCGACTTCCTGAGCGCGCCGAGGAATGCGACGCGCGCTTCCGGCTCCGACAGGCCGCGCGGCTCGTAGACATGCCGCACGAAAAAGAAACTGGTCAGCCGAAAACCCTGATCCACCTCATCGGGCAGCGGACGGTGACGCATGCCGGTGCTGAGGAATGCCGGCAGCGGCAGCATCTTGTCCCGCCAGGGTTCGCCCGCCTCGCGCGATACGGCGCGGCCCGACTTCGGCGAGACGAAGGTGAGTTCGTCGCGCGCGCCAGTCGCCGCGCATTCGGAGAGATCGAGCCCGAAGCCGAGCTCCTCCAGCAGCAGGAGTTCGAAGCGCACGACCAACTCGCCGGCTGCCGGGTCGTCAAGGTGATCGATAACCGAAGCCAGCGTTTCGAACAGCGCTTCGTGCGGGTCGCGCTCGGGCAGCAGCCTCAGATGCGCGGCGAGCGTCTGCAGCCCGAACACCGCCGCCGCGCTGTCAAAAAGCCGTGCGGCGTTGAGCTCGATCGGCTCTGCCTGGAACACGCCCAGATGTTCGTCGAGCCGCGCACGCCAGAGCAAATCCACCCGGTTTCCCGGCTGCAGGACTGGCGTCTGCTTGCGCGAGCGCCCTCCCCGCACCAGGCCGAGATGGCGGCCATGGGCGCGCGTCATCACCTCAAGGATGGCGCTGGTTTCGCCATGCTTGCGGGTGCCGAGGATGATTCCTTCGTCGCGCCACTCCATGCGCGAGACCTTTCATGGCCCGGCCGCGGAAATCAAGCAGCCGGGCCACCCCGTCGTGTCAGTAGTTCGGTGCAGCAACGTCTTGCACCAGCAGATTTCTCTGACTAAAGTCAGATAATGGAACATTCGGCAATCGAACGCGTGCGCAGCTTCAACCGCGCCGTCACCTTGCGCTCGGGTGCGCTGAGCGGCAGCTATCTCGACCGCGGCAGGCCGCTTGGACAAGCGCGCGTTTTGTTCGAGATCGGGCCAAATGGCTGCGATGTGCGCTCCTTGCGCGAAAGGCTGGCGCTGGACTCCGGCTATCTCAGCCGTGTGCTTCAGGCCTTGCAAAAGCAGGGTGTCGTCAAAGTCCGGCACGACCCTTCCGACCGACGCCGCCGCGAAGCGGTGCTGACGGCGAAAGGCCAGGTCGAGTGGAAGGCCTATGACGATCTGTCGGACGACCTCGCGCGCTCGATCCTCGATCCGCTGACGGACCGCCAGCGCGCGCGGCTCGTCGATGCGATGGCGACGGTGGAGACGCTGATCGCGGCGGGCTCCGTCACGATCACGACGGAGCCGCCTGGCAGTGACGTCGCGCGCCAATGCCTCGACGCCTATTTCCAGGAACTCGCCGAACGGTTCGAGAACGGTTTTGACCCGATGCAAAGCAGCGCCGCGGAAGACCCTGAAATGGCGCCGCCCGGCGGCGCGTTCCTGATCGCATGGCTGAACGGCCGACCGGTTGGTTGCGGCGGCGTTAAGACGATCGCGCCGCGCATTGGCGAGATCAAGCGCATGTGGGTCGCCTCCGACGTGCGTGGCCTGGGGCTGGCGCGCCGCCTGCTCGACGCGATCGAAGCGGAAGCGCGCAGGCTCGGCATGACGCGCGTCTGCCTCGATACCAACCGCGCGCTGATCGAGGCGCAGACAATGTACCGCAAGGCGGGATATCAAGACGCCGCGCGCTACAACGACAATCCCTATGCGCACTTCTGGTTCGAGAAGGAACTCGCACCAACCTAATCAGGCAGGCTGAATGTAGTCCTGCAGGCGGTCGACGATCGGCCCTTGGTCGTCGGGTGTCCAACGCATGCGAACCTGCCTGAGGTTATCCCCACCCTTCGACATGAACAGCGACAGTCCATCGTCATACGGCAGGAAGCTGTGGCCGCGGAATTCCCACTCCTCGCCGACCGGATGGACGCCGTTGTCGAAATCGGTAAATTCGCGCACCACGCGATATCGCCGGCCTATCTCCAGATGCATGAAGGTAGTCGTCTGCATCAGCCCTTGGGAAAATCCAGCCCCATCTCGCGATAGCGCTCGGGATCGTTGCTCCAGTTCTCGCGCACCTTCACGAACAGGAAGAGGTGAACGGGCTGCTCGAGGATTTCGGCGATCTCGGTGCGTGAGGCCTGGCCGATCGCCCTGATCGTCTCGCCTTTGTGGCCGAGCACCAGCTTCTTCTGCCCGTCGCGCTCGATATAGATGACCTGCTCGATGCGCACCGAGCCGTCCTTTTTCTCTTCCCACTTTTCCGTCTCGACATGCGCGGAGTAGGGAATTTCCTGATGCAGCCGCAGATAAAGCTTTTCGCGCGTGATCTCGGCCGCGAGCTGGCGCATCTGCATGTCCGAGACCTGGTCCTCGGGGTAATACCAAGGCCCTTCCGGCAAAGCGGTCGCCAGATAATCGAGCAAGTCGTCGCAGCCCGAACCGGTCAGCGCCGAGACCATGAATGTCCGCTCGAACGCCGCCTTTTCGTTGGCCTCAGCCGAGAGCTTTAGCAGGCTCTCGCGCGGCACCGCATCGACCTTGTTGATGACGAGCACTTTGCGCTGGCGGACGTCGGCGAGATTGTCGAGCAGCGCCTCGGCGTCGCCCTTGATGCCGCGCTCGGCGTCGAGCAGCACGGCGACAAGATCGGCGTCCTTGGCGCCGCCCCAGGCGGTCGTCACCATGGCGCGGTCGAGGGTACGGCGTGGCTTGAAGATCCCGGGCGTGTCCATGAACACGATCTGCGCGTTTCCATGCGTGGCGATGCCGCGCACGATGGCGCGTGTCGTCTGCACCTTGTGCGTCACGATCGACACTTTTGTGCCGACCAGCCGGTTCACCAGCGTCGACTTGCCGGCGTTCGGCGCGCCGATCAGGGCCACGAATCCGGAGCGCGTGTTCGGCGTCTCGTTCATTGCGGCACCTCGACCGTCCAGACGCGCTCGCGGACCAGAATGGCCGAGGCCGCCGCCTGCTCCGCCTGCCGCTTGGTACGGCCCGAACCCGTCGCCGGCTCGAACTGTCCGACGCGCACGCTGACCGTGAACAGCGGATCATGATCCGGTCCCTCGCGTCCGTCGAGCGTATAGGCAGGCACGGCGCCGGCCGCGACGTGCGCCCATTCCTGCAACTCGGTCTTCGGATCGCGCCGCGCCGTCGCCGACGCGTCGAGCCGTCCGGCCCAATGACGCAGGATGAAGGCTCGCGCCGCGTCCAGGCCGCCCTCCAGATAAAGTGCCGCGATCAGCGATTCCAGCGCGTCGGCACGGATGTTGACGCGCTTGCGTCCTTCGAGCTGACGCAACTCGCTGCCGGCGTGGATGAGGCTTGTCAGCCCGATGTCCTCGGCGATCTGCGCCAGCGTTTCCGCGTTCACCAGCCCGTTCAGTCGCAGCGAAAGCTCGCCCTCGGGGACCTCGGGAAACGCCCCGTAAACATAATCGGCAATCACCAGGCCGAGCACGCGGTCGCCGAGAAACTCCATGCGCTCATAGTCGAGGCCGGTCGACTGGCGCGCGCTCGCATGGGTCAGCGCCCGGCGAAGCCGTTCATGGTCGCGAAAGACGTGGCCGGTTACGGGTTCCAGCGCTTCGGCAAGCGCCTTGCCGGTCAGTTTCCGCGTCGCCATCGCGCCGCTAGTTGACGAAGTTGAAGAGGCGCGAGGCGCGCATCTCGGACGGCCACTTCCAGATTTCCAGCGGGCTTGCGCCGCCGGCGATCGAGAAGAAGATGATGTTGGCGCGGCCGACCAGATTCTCCTCCGGCACGAAGCCGACGGAGAAGCGGCTGTCGGTCGAGTTGTCGCGGTTGTCGCCCATCATGAAGTAATGACCGGCGGGCACCACGAACTCACGCGTCTCGTCGCCGATCGAATTCGGCGACAGATCGAGTGTGTCATATTCGACGGTGCTGCCATCCGAACGCGTCAGCGTTTCGCGATAGACATCGACCGGCCGGTCGACTTCGGTCACGTCGCGGTTTTCGATCGTGCCGACCTTCTCGTGCTTCACGGCCTCGCCGTTGATATAGAGAATCCCCTCGCGCATCTGGATGCGGTCGCCGGGCAGGCCGATCACGCGCTTGATGTAGTCGAGCGACGGGTTCGGCGGGAATTTGAACACGACTACCTCGCCGCGCTCCGGCGTGCCGGCCCAGATGCGGCCGGAGAAGATGTTCGGCGAGAACGGAAGGGAGTGGCGGGAATAGCCGTAAGCCCATTTGGTGACGAAGAGATAGTCGCCTTCGAGCAGCGTCGGCCGCATCGAGCCCGAGGGAATCGAGAAGGGCTGGAACAGGAAGGTGCGGATCACGAGTGCAAGCAGCAGCGCCTGGATGATAACGCTGACGGTTTCGCCCAATCCGCCTGATTTCTTCTCGGTCTTTTCGGCCACGCTCATTTCGTCCTCGTTGCCCCGTGCCCTCATAAAGGCTCGGGCGTTTCCGGGCAACCGCCCGGTTTGTCGCGATTCGCCGGGCTTCGAGCCCTTAAAAATGGCGCTTCTTCGACGTTTAGCCGATTGGCTGCGCCTCGATGATCACGAAGGCTTGTGCGAGCGGGAAATCGTCGGTGATTGTCAGATGAATCACGGCGCGATGTCCGGCCGGCGTCATTTTCTTCAGCCGCTCGCCTGCCCCACCGGTCAGATGCATGGTCGGCTTCCCGCCGGGCAGGTTCACCACGCCCATGTCGCGCCAATAGACGCCCATCGAGATGCCGGAGCCGAGCGCCTTGGAGCAGGCTTCCTTAGCGGCAAATCGTTTTGCGTAGCTCGCCGCCCGCTCCTTCCGCCGCTCCGATTTTGCCTGCTCGATCTCGGTATAGATGCGCTGCACGAACCGCTCGCCATAGCGCGCGAGCGATTTCTCGATGCGGCGGATGTCGATCAGGTCGCTGCCGATGCCGATGATCATGATCAGCCGCCCTTCCCGCTCAACCGTTCACGCGCTTCGCTTCGCTCACCGACGCATTGTCCTTCAACTGCGACAGCACCCGGTTCAGATGCTTCAGGTCCCACACTTCGAGATCGATCAGCATCTCGGTGAAATCCGGCGCGGTGCGGATCATCGACAGCATGTGGATGTTCGCGTCGTTCGCGGCAATCACCTGCGCGATCGCGGCGAGCGAACCCGGCTCGTTGATCGCGATCACCGAGATACGCGCCGCGAACCGCTCCTTTGTGTCCTCGTCGATATCCCAGCGCACGTCGATCCAGCGCTCGGGCTGGTCGTCGAAGGCCGTCAGCGACGGTGACTGGATCGGATAGATCGTGATGCCTGCGCCCGGCTGCAGGATGCCGACGATGCGGTCGCCGGGCACAGCACCCTCCGGCGCGAACTTCACCGGCAGGTCGCCCTGCACGCCGCGGATAGGCAACGCGCCGTCCTCGCGTGGCGCGGACGCGCTGCTGCGTCGCGCACGGCTGCCCAGCTTGAAGAGCATGCCGGCGGCGTTGCGCAGATTGTACCAGCCCTCCTCCTTCGGTTTCGCGGCGACCGTCACGCGCTCTTCCTTGAAGTCGGGGAAGACGGCCTTCACGACATCCGTCGAGGGCAGTTCGCCGCGGCCGACCGAAGCCAGCACATCCTCGATGTCCTTGCGCGCCAGGCGGTGCAGCACCGGCTTCAGTTTCTCCTTCGAGAAGGTCTGGCCGGCCCGGTCGAAGGCGCGTTCGAGAATGCGGATGCCGAGACCTGAAAACTGCTTGCGGATCGCCGCCTTGGTGGCGCGCCGGATCGCCGCGCGCGCCTTGCCGGTGACGACGACGTTTTCCCACGCGGCGGGCGGCACCTGCGCCTTCGACGTGATGATCTCCACCTCGTCGCCGTTCTTCAACTCGGTCATCAGCGGCATGATGCGGCCATTGACCTTGGCGCCGACGGTCGTGTCGCCGATGTCGGTGTGAACGGCATAGGCGAAGTCGATCGGGGTGGCGCCACGCGGCAGCGCGATCAGCCGGCCCTTCGGCGTAAAACAGAAGACCTGGTCCTGGAAGAGTTCGAGCTTGGTGTTTTCGAGGAAGTCTTCCGGATTGTCGCCTTCCGCCAGTTGCTCGATCGTGTGCCTGAGCCAGGCGTAGGCATTGGTCTCCTTCGAGATGGTATGGCCGGCGCCGTTCGCCTTGGCGAGCCCGTCCTTGTAGATCGAATGCGCCGCCACGCCGTACTCGGCGATCTTGTTCATCTCCTGGGTGCGGATCTGCAGCTCGACGCGCTGTCGCGACGGCCCGACGATCGTCGTGTGGATCGAGCGATAGTCGTTCTGCTTGGGCGTCGAAATGTAGTCCTTGAAGCGGCCGGGAACCATCGACCAGGTCGTGTGGATGGCGCCCAGCGCCTTGTAGCAATCACCGACATTGGCGACGACGACGCGGAAGCCAAAGATGTCGGAAAGCTGCTCGAAGGACATCGCCTTCGATTCCATCTTGCGGAAGACCGACCACGGCTTCTTCTGCCGGCTCTTCACCTCGGCATAGATCGCGTGCTTGACGAACAGATCCGACAGCGCCCGTTCGATCTCGTCGATCACGCCCTTGTTGCGCTTCAGGACGTCGTTCAGCCGCTCGGTCACCGTGCGATAAGCTTCGGGATTGATGTGCTGGAAGGCGAGTTCTTCCAGCTCCTCGCGCATGCCCTGCATGCCCATGCGCCCTGCGAGCGGCGCATAGATGTCCATCGTCTCCTCGGCGATCCGCAGCCGCTTGTCAGGCGGCACGTGATCGAGGGTGCGCATATTGTGCAGCCGGTCGGCGAGCTTGACCAGCAGAACGCGGACATCCTCGGAGATGGCGAGCAAGAGCTTGCGCAGGTTCTCGGCCTGCTCGGCGCGCTTGGAAACGAGGTCGAGCTTTTTCAGCTTGGTCAGCCCCTCGACGAGCTTGCCCATGTCGGAGCCGAACAGTTCGTCGATCTCGGCGCGCGTAGCCGTCGTGTCCTCGATGGTGTCATGCAGCAGCGCGACCGCGATCGTCGCCTCGTCCATGTGCATGTCGGTCAGAATCGCCGCGACTTCGAGCGGATGCGAGAAATAAGGGTCGCCGGAAGCACGGCGCTGGTGCCCATGTTTCTGCATCGCATAAACATAGGCCTTGTTCAGCAGCGTCTCGTTCACGTCGGGCTTGTAGCGCTGGACGCGCTCGACAAGCTCGTATTGCCGCATCATGGGGCGGTGTCCCGGTCAAAAAGATACATGCGCCGGACGGGTGCCCGACGCATGTCATAGATAACCACGAAAAGCCCGGCGCGAAAGCGCCGGTTCAGCTTATCCTTTAGAAGTCGTCCGACTTCTCCGGCGGCACCAGACCTTCGATGCCGGCCAGCAGTTCCTCTTCCGACATGCGGTCGAAGGTGACGTTGTCGTCTTCCTTGTCCTCGGCGTCCGACTTCTTGGAATCGGCCTCGATGAGTTCCTTCTCGTCCGCCTCCGGCTCGTCGACCTCGACGTGCTTCTGCAGCGAGTGGATCAGGTCTTCCTTGAGGTCGTCGGGCGAAAGCGTCTCTTCGGCGATTTCGCGCAGCGCCACGACCGGGTTCTTGTCGTTGTCGCGGTCGACAGTGATCTGCTGGCCCTGGCTGATCAGCCGGGCGCGGTGGCTGGCGAGCAGCACCAGCTCGAAGCGGTTGTCGACCTTGTCGATGCAGTCTTCAACGGTTACGCGGGCCATTCATGCCCCTTTCATCTCGTCAAATTTCGGGAATTGGCCGCGCTCTTACCCTTAAAGGCCAAGGATTTCAAGCGCGGCGAGCAATTGGCCTGTCCAAGACGCAGGCAATCAACTTTTCTTGCGCCGGACCCGGTTCCCCTTGGCGCAGCCGGATCGCGGCGCTATCTCGGATTCTGCGGCATTTGGTCAAGATTGCGCCGCCCGGGCATCTTATTTCAGCGGTCCGGACTTCGATTTTTGTGACACGGGATATTGCGACATGTTTGATCCCCGCGAAAAAATCGCATTATTCATCGACGGAGCCAATCTTTACGCCACCTCCAGGGCGCTCGGCTTCGATATCGACTATCGCAAGCTTCTGGCGAGCTTCCAGAAGAAGGGCTATCTGCTTCGCGCCTACTACTACACCGCCCTTGTCGAGGACCAGGAATACTCCTCCATCCGCCCGCTGATCGATTGGCTGGATTATAACGGCTACAAGGTCGTGACCAAGCCCGCGAAGGAGTTCACCGATTCCACCGGTCGGCGAAAGATCAAGGGAAACATGGACATAGAGCTGACAATTGATGCGCTCGAACTGGCCATCGAGGAAGCGGTCGATCACTTTGTCATCTTTTCCGGCGACGGCGATTTTCGCACCCTGGTCGAGGCGCTGCAGCGGCGTGGCCGCAAGGTCAGCATCGTGTCCACCATGTCGTCGCAACCGCCGATGATCTCGGACGATCTGCGCCGGCAGGCTGATCATTTCATCGATCTGACCTCGCTGCGCGCTGAAATTGGCCGCGACCCGTCAGAGCGCCCGGCCCGCCGGGCCGAGCCGGCCGAGGCCGACAACGACGATTTCTGACGGCGCGCTGATGGACCATGCCATGCCTGGTGCGGCGGAGCCGTCGCGCGACTGTCCGCTCTGCCCGCGGCTTCATGCCTTCATCGCGGACTGGCGGCTGCGCGAACCCACATGGTTCAACGCACCCGTTCCGGCATTTCTGCCGCCCGAGGGCGAAGACACGGTCCAGCTTCTGGTCGTCGGGCTGGCGCCCGGCCTGCGCGGCGCCAACCGGACCGGCCGGCCCTTTACCGGCGATTATGCCGGCGACCTGCTCTATAGCACCCTCATCGACTTCGGCTTCGCCCGCGGCGTCTTCGAGGCCCGGCCCGACGACAGCCTGCAACTGGTCGGCACGGCGATCACCAATGCGGTCCGGTGCGTCCCCCCTGAAAACAAGCCAGTCGGCGCGGAAATCTCGACCTGCCGGCGTTTCCTCACCCCGACCCTGCAGCGTTTCCCCAAACTGCGTGCCGTTCTGACGCTGGGCGCGATCGCGCACCAGTCCACGGTGCGGGCGCTCGGCGGCAAGGTCAGCGCCTACCCTTTCGGGCACGGCGCCGTCGGGGAGATCGGCCGGCTCAGGCTCTATTCGAGCTACCATTGCTCCCGCTACAACACGAACACCGGCGTGCTGACCGAGGCGATGTTCCGGGCGGTTTTTTCGGACGTCAGAACCTTTTTGGGCTGAGCCCGTGTCCAAACCGCCGTCTCCCGCGCGTCATTGTGCCGGCGACGCAATGGTGCCCGCCCCGAACCGGAGACCGAACCATGCAGTACATGCTCATCACCTATGTGAACCAGTCAGGCTGGGGCACGCTGACCAAGGCCCAGCAGGAACAGGGAATGGCCGCCTACCAGGCTTACACCGATGCCCTTTCCAAGGCCGGTGCGCTGGTCAGCGCCAACCGCCTCGGAATGGCGGCCGAAGCCGCGACAGTACGGCTCGATGCCGGCAAGCCGCAGGTGCTCGACGGCCCATACGCCGACACCAAGGAGCAGTTCGGCGGCTATTTCGTCATCGACGTGCCGAACCATGACGCCGCCGTCTCCTGGGCAGCGCGCTGCCCGGCAGCCGACCATGGCATCGTGGAAGTGCGGCCGATCTGGCCGATGTGAGGCGCTGCCGGGACAAAACCTGTGACCGGCGGAGAGAGCAGCGAGGCGCGCGACATCGCGGAAGCGGTCGCGCGCCGCAGCTACGGCAAGCTGCTCGCCTTTCTCGCCGCTTCGATGCGTGACGTTTCCGCCGCCGAGGACGCGCTGGCGGACGCGTTTGCATCGGCGCTCGCCGAATGGCCAGTCAAGGGATGTCCCGCCAATCCGGAGGCATGGCTGATGACTGTCGCCCGCCGAAAGATCATAGACGCCGTCCGCCGCCGCAAGACACGCGAAGCTTCGGCCGGCGAACTCCTGCGCCTCGCAGAGGACGTCACCGTGACAGACCTTGCCGAAATCCCCGACCGCCGGCTCGCGCTGATGTTCGCCTGCGCGCATCCGGACATCGATGCCAGCGTGCGCGCGCCGCTCATCATGCAGACCGTGCTCGGCCTGAACGCCAACGCGATCGCCTCGGCCTTCCTCACCTCGCCCGCCGCGATGGGCAAGCGTCTGGTGCGCGCAAAAGAGCGGATCAAGGAAAGCGGCATCGCTTTCGCCGTGCCCGAGCGCGCCGAAATGCCCTCTCGGCTCGAAGCCGTGCTCGACGCGATCTACGCCGCCTTCTCCGAAGGCTGGGCCGATCCGGGCGGCACCGATGTCGCCCGCCGCAACTTCAGCGAGGAAGCAATCTTCCTGGCGCGGCTGGTTGCCGACCTCCTGCCGCAAGAGCCCGAGGCGCTCGGCCTGCTCGCTCTCATTCTTTACACCGACGCGCGACGCTCCGCGCGCCGCGACGCGCAAGGTGAGTATGTGCCGTTGGCCGAGCAGATCCCGGCATCCTGGGATGGCGACATGATCGCCGACGCGGAAACAGCACTGCGCCGGGCCGGCACAATGCAGCGTTTCGGCCGCTACCAGCTCGAAGCGGCACTGCAGTCCGCGCATGTCCACCGCTGCAAAACCGGAGCTGAAAACTGGGCCGAGATCGTCCAGCTCTATGACGCGCTCTTTGCCCTCACTAGTTCGCCTGTGGTCGCCATCAATCGCGCGGTTGCGCTTGCCGAGGTCGAAGGACCACAGGCGGGCCTGGCATCGCTTCAGACGATCGCGTCCGACACGCGGCTCGCCGACTACCAGCCCTATTGGGCCGCCCGCGCCGATCTCCTGGCGCGCTCGTCCAACCACGCCGAAGCGCATCAGGCCTACGAGACCGCCATCGGCCTCGAGCGCGATCCCGCCGTGAAGCGCTTCCTGAGAAAACGGCAAATGATGCTGCGGAATTGAAACGGCTATTGCCGTCCTGCAATCAGATTTTCTAAGACCGCCGCTTCTCCCTGCAGCACATTGAGGTCAACATCACCTTCGATGCCGTCGACGCGACCCTTGTTGTGGTACTGCCAGTAGATCCAGTCTTCGTGACCGGGATGCGCAGCGAGTGATCGCACCCAGCGATGACGCTCCGGCACGGCGCTGCCGTAAAGATCGATCGCCTCGCCGATGATATAGACGATCGCCGGCTTGCCGAACGCGGCTTCGACCGGATCGAGGAAGGCCTTCAGCTCCGCTGCGAACGTTGCAAGCGACGGCTGCTCCGGGCAATTGCCCCAGAATTCGATGTCCACCACCGGCGGCAGAAGCGACCCGTCGCGGGGCACGACGGAAATGAAGTTCTTCGCCTGGTCGGCGCCCGGCCGGCAGAAGGTGAAGAAGTGATACGCGCCGACCGCAAGTCCCGCAGCACGCGCGGCCTCGATGTTTCGCGCGAACGACTTGTCGATCCAATCGCCGCCCTCCGTCGCCTTGATGATCGCGAAGGAGACGTCGTCAGCCGCGACGCGGCGCCAGTCGATCACGCCCTGATGATTGGAGACGTCGATGCCCCGCACGGGGTAGCGATCACGGTCCGGCGAAAATCCCATGAAGTAGAAGTAACCGCCAACGGCGGCGGCGCAAGCGGCGATGAGGAGACCGGAAGCAGCAAGGGCAAATCGTTTCACCGCCGCTTGTTCGGCGATGATCGTGTCGGGATTTGGTCAGGACGGTGGCGGTTCGCAGCCGTCAGATAATATGGAAGTCGAGTTTCGTCAGCGCCAGGTTCGGCGCGAGTGTCGCGATCTGCTGGCGCGCAGCGCCGCCAAGCCCGTCGGCATCGTAGAACAGTTTGCCGGTATCCGTCTCATAGATGATGCGATCGTCGGTGTCATGCGCCAGGCCGGTGCTGCTTTTCCAGAATTTCTCCACGCCGAGCACGCCGGTCTTTGTGCCCAGCCCGCGCATTACCGCGTTTTCGAGACGGATCGTGTCCGCCGCAACGACGAAGTCGGTGATGCGGTCTACATTGGCCGCCGTCAGGGCAACGTTGAAGACGAAGAAATCGTTTCCGGTGCCACCCTTCAGCGTGTCCTTGCCCAACCCGCCGTTCAGCACGTCCGCAAGCGTGCCGCCGTCGAGGCTGTCATTGCCGGCGCCGCCGTTCAGCGTGTCCTTGCCGATCCCGCCATCAAGCTTATCCGCGAAGTTCGTCCCAGTCAGCGTGTCGTTGCCTGCCAGGCCTTCGATCACACGGCCAACGACCGCGCCCGTCAGCGTATCGTTGCCGGCTGTTCCTGTTTTGCCCGGGTCGAAAATCTTGACGATGATGCCCTCTTCCCGCTTGTCATTGGTCAGGGCGACGATCAGTTTCCCGTCGGCGCGCGTTTCGATCCGCGGGCTCTGGAACCAGTCCAGGTTCTTGCTTTGAACGATGAGTGTTTGAGTTCCGATCGCATTGCCCAGCCGGTCGTACACCTGCGCGACGATCTGCCCTTCGCCGACCTTGTCGTTTTCCCAGACCACAGCGAAGCGGCCGCCGGACAGCCCGGTGACATCGGCATTGAATTGATTGCCGGCGAGCGCCGTATGGACAGCAAACTCCTTGCTCACCGCAACGCCATCGTTGTCGTAGATGCGCGCCTTGACGTTGTCGCCGTTGGAACCACCCGTATGGTCGATCCAGGTCACGACAAAACCGCCCGACGTCAGGGCTGCAATCCGGACATTGTTCTGCTGTCCCGCCACGACCTGGTTGACTGTCGTCGGACCAGCGACGCGCGCGCCCGTGTCGGAGATGATGAAGGCGCCGATGTTGCCGGTGTCGGTCGCGGACGTGATTGAGAAGCCGACCGCGACCTTGCCGTTCGTCAGCAACGCCATGGCCGGGGAGAATTGGTCATTCGTCGAGGACGGGCTCAGCTTGACCGCCGTGCCGCCGACATTAGCCGCGCTGAAAGGCCGGGCATGCAGTTGATCGAAGCCGTCGACCTCTGCGCGATAGACCATCAGTGTCTTGCCGCCGCCAATGCCGATCGCGTCGCCAAAGACGGGCAGCACGGCTGTATTGGGGATGATCGACAGCGGCCCGTCGATCGGCGCTCCGCCCGTCGTGTTGAACTCGCGCATCTCGATGGCGCCAGTCGACGAGAAGACGCCGACGGTAGTCGGCGACGTCAAAGCCAGCGAGGCGCGAACGGACAGAGCCTGCGGCGAGTGCAGGATGGTCGTCTCGGCCGCTCCCGTCACGCCATAACTTCTGAACTTGAAGTCGGTGCTTGGGTTCAACTGATCGAGGTCGCGATAGGTCCAGGCAATTGTGAAGCCGCCACCCGGCAACGCCAGCAGGTCGTTGGTGACCGCTCCGCGTGGCGAGCCCATATCCACTGTCGCGGGAACCTCGACGACGATATCCGCGCCAAATTTCGTGAGCATGTCCGACCCCGCGACCCCATTGCGCGGTCGAAGTGGCATTGACCCTTCGAAGCGGTCAACTAGCGGTTTAGCGGGGTTACAGGCACTGCGATTGTTAGAATCGGACCGCTAGCCGCGCTCCTTTCATCAGCCGCGAGCGGTCGCGCGCAGCTATTCGCCTAG
>DATJTE010000201.1:0-3421 GCA_035503715.1 Rhizobiaceae bacterium
CCATGCCGCACCTCCGTTGTCGCAAGTTGCCGCGAGGCTGATTCTTGCGCGAGTGTTGCGTATCTCGAAAATCGGCCGACCGATGTCGAAGTCGTTGAAGCCGCTCGGATCGCGCACCGTGGAAATTCGTGTGATCGCGGTCCTACCTGGCGAATGGATATTTACAACGCCAGCGCCCGCTTGAGATCATCGTGCTCAAAGGCGCTGGCCATGCGGGGGATTTCGGCCGACTTGGCGCCGGTCTCCTTCGCGGTCTCCTGCCAGGTCGCCGTGACCACCGCGACCTCCTTGATGATGGCGCGCGCCGCCGCGAGGCCGAGACCGAAATATTCCGAGGCGGCCTCGAGGAGGTCGATCGAGCAGGTGCCTTCGTCCAGATCGATGTTCGTGGTCAGCACACGGGCTTTGACGTCGGTCGGCACGGGGTTCAGGTCATAGATGGGGGAGAGCGACCAGCCCGTCTTGCCGAGCCACAGGAAGCCGTGGTTGCGGAGATGATCGTCGACATTCGAGATCAGCACGTTGAACGCGACCCGGCGGTATAGCGCCTGGGCATCGGTATTTGCTCGCGCCCCGTACTGGGTCAGCGCATCGACGATCTCAGGATAGCTGCCGCGCTCGCCGTCCTTCGATCCCGTCATCGCCATGGCGGAGAGGAACGGGATGCGGATTGTGCCATCGCGGTCGAAGCGCCGCGACAGCAGCACCGCCTTTCCGCCGACCCGCAGCAATTCGTGGGAGGGTGTGGCGATGCCGGCGCGCCCCGCGAGGCGTAAAGCAACCTCCTCCCAAGTCTCCAAACTGTAGTCGTCGGTCTCCTTGGGGAACTTCGCGATGGAAAGGTGGCCGTGCTGATCGATGACCGACGCCTTAGGGCGTGAACCTCCGAGTGACGATCCGGGTGCGAAGATGAGCTGGAGGTCCTCGTCCGTCTCCTCGTGGCGAAGGACGCGCTCGGTCACGGCGAGAAGACGCCCGAGCTCGATCAGGGCGGGCACGCCCGCCCGAAGCGGCGCTTGAAACACCTCATCGCCTGCCCAGCGGAAGCGAAGCGCGCCAAGACGGGTCTCATCGGCAACGCCAAGAAGATAGTCGCTCTCGGCGAGGGTTCGGATCGCACGGCCTTCGCGCGCTGCGAACCGCCGCTCGGCGCGCTGCATGAGGCGGCGCCCCCAGGTGTCGGGCGCCGAGTCGCCGATGGATCCGAAGATCGCTTGTCCGGTCGGCGGCGCAAAGCCACCGAGCGTCAACGCGAGCGCAGGCTCGATCGAGAAGCGATCCGGATCGGCGAGCCATTCCGGCGCGTACTCGAACACCACGGTCTCATTGCCCCGCACCTTGTTGCTGCGGGCGAGACCGACCGGACGTGTGCGTCCTTCGAGGTCGATATGGACTTCGATATCAGCCATGATCGGTCGGCCCCGATGGGCGCTTGAGGCGGACGCGTTTCGGCAGCTCCGCGCTGGCCAAGGCCTGGCCGACGCTATCGCGGCTGATGTCGGCGATCTCGCCCAGGCCATCGAGCAGGCCAAGCGCCTGCAGGACGGCGGCATAGATGCCGATGCCGACATTGGCGTCGCCCGCTTCGACCCTCTGCAGGGTCGAGCGGGACGTGAACGCGCGCTCGGCCACGACCGCCATGGGCAGCCGGCGCCGGCGACGGGCGTCGTGGATGTCCGCGCCCAGCTTGCGCAGGGCGCGCCGCACGGCGGCGGGGGGATGGTGTGGCGTAGGCATTTGCTGTCTTCGTGCTACTAAGTAAGTCTTTATGTAGCACGAAGATCACAATTTCTCCAATCCACAGGAGGCTCCTTCACTCCGCATTGATCCCCTGCGAGGATGATGGGTTCTGACGATACAGTTCCTCGGGCTCCTCGGCTCGAAATCCGAGGAAAAGTATCACCGCATCCTCGCTCCGCGGATCGCTCGTACTAAAAGATGTGTTGAGAGGGGTAATTTATAGCCTATCTGGCGCGCTTTTCAGGACCAAGAGAGCGGACGACATGGGCGCGTTTCCAGCAGGATAGCTGACAAATTCGCTGCAAAATGGCTATTTGATACCCCTTATGACGCAGGATTTAAGCCGCTTCATGCGGCCTCGCCAGCACAAAACCGCTGGATTCCTATCGGCACACCCGGTCTTCACGCGGGCTGAGTTTGCCGCGGCCTTCGGTCATCCGGCGAGCTCCGCCAACGTCACTAGCCTGCTCCGGCATCACCTGCGGGCCGGCAACATCAAGCGCGTCAGCCGCGAGGTGTATGCCGCCGTCCCGGCCCATCTGGCGGCAGACCGGATGGTGATCGACCGCTTTGCCGCCGCGAGCAAATTGCGCTCCGACGGCGTTCTCGGATTTCACTCCGCGCTCGAGCTGCACGGCATAGCTTATTCCGAGTTCAACGAGGTCCAGCTCATCAGTGCCGGTCGGACCGAACGTGTGGAGCTGCCATTCGGCGCCTGCCGCTTCGTCACCCCGCCGAAGGCATTGGTGACGGCCGGCAAGACAGACTACCTGACCGCGACCATGGATCGTCAAGGTGTGGCGGTGCGTGTGACCGCGGTCGAACGCACGATCGTCGACGTTCTGCACCGGCCGGAACTCGCGGGGGGTATCGAGGAAGTCCTGAAGTCGCTGGACCTCGTGCGCTATCTCGACCCGGCAAAGGTCGCCGATTATGTCGAGCTGCTGGACAATCGCTCGATCGCCTCCGTTTCCGGCTGGTGGCTCGAGAAGCGACGCAACGCGCTCGGTGTAACCGACGAGGTTCTGGCGCGCCTGCGCGCGCGGCTCCCACGATCGAAGCACTATGCGCTGGGTGCGCAATCCGGTCATGCCGTACTCGTCGAACCGTGGCGCGTGCTTCTCCCGCAAGAAGCCGTCGACGCTGCCTTTGAAGGTGTCTGATGGTCGCTTCGCGAGAAACCCTTCAAGATCTTGCGGCCGAGCGGCAACTCCAGCCGGCGACGGTGGAGCGTGTGATCCGGTTGATCGACATTCTCGACGCCTTCGGCGCCGACACGTTAATCGGGCCACGCATCGCCTTGAAAGGCGGTACGGCGCTCAACGTGTTCCATTCCGATCTCGACCGGCTCTCGGTCGATATCGACGTCAACTATGTCGGCGCGATCGAGAAGGAGCGCATGGATGCGGACCGGCCGGGATTGGAGGATCGCATCGAGCGGCTGATGGAATCGAAAGGCTACGCCGCGCGGCGCGGGCCGTCCGAGCATGCCGGGGGCAAATGGATCTACCGTTACGCCTCCGCGCTCGGCGGTGCCGGGACCATCGAGATCGACATCAACTATCTCTTCCGCGGTCCCCTTTACGGCGTGGATCGCATGTCGTCGGCGCCGATCGGATCGTACAGAGCGACGAATGTGCCGGTCCTCGACATCCATGAGATCGTGGCTGGAAAGATGGTC
>DATJTE010000202.1:0-8681 GCA_035503715.1 Rhizobiaceae bacterium
AGCGTGGTCGTCGTCGGTTACGACTCTGGCAAAGCCCAGATCGACGCCGTGCGTGACGGTACCATCGCCGGCGCCATCACCCAAAATCCTGTCGGCATCGGCTACAAGTCGGTCGAGGCGGCTGTGAGGGCGATCAAGGGCGAAGCGGTCGAGAAGCACATCGACACCGGTTTCTACTGGTACGACAAGACCAATATCGACGACCCGAAGATCGCTGCGGTTCTCTACAACTGAGCAACGAATGCCATTGGTATGCCTCCGGTTCGCGAACCGGAGGCATACGCCGGCGCACTGGGAAGAATCGGCGGCTGCGACGGGTTTACAAGCCGGCCTCGCCGGTCTCCTATCTTCACCGAGTTACAACACCTCATTCCGCGACGTCGTTTTGGCTGACAGCGCGGCGTCGGCATGGGATTGAAGCAACCGATGCACCGCATGGCACAGCCGGACTGACATGAGCAAGATCATCAATCTTCGCACCTGCGACCTCCGCTTTCCGACCTCGCAATCGCTCGATGGCTCGGATGCGATGAATCCAGATCCCGACTATTCGGCGGCTTATGTCATCCTCGAAACGGACGCCGGCCTCGAAGGTCATGGCCTGACCTTCACCATCGGCCGCGGCAACGACATCTGTGTCGCGGCGATCGAGGCGATGCGGCATCTGGTCGTCGGGCTCGATCTGGACTGGATACGCGCCGATCCGGGCCGCGCCTGGCGCCATCTGACGGGCGACAGCCAGTTGCGCTGGATCGGGCCGGACAAAGGGGCGATGCATCTCGCGACCGGCGCAATCGTCAACGCCATCTGGGATATCCTCGGCAAGCAGGCAAAAAAGCCGGTCTGGCAACTGGTCGGCGATATGAGCGCCGAGGAGGTTTTGAAGATCGTCGACTTCCGCTATTTGACCGACGTGCTGACGCCTGACGAAGCGCTGGCGATCCTGAAGAAGGCCGAAGTGGGTAAAGCCGACCGCGTCGCGACGCTGAAGCGTGACGGCTACCAGTGCTACACCACCTCGGCCGGTTGGCTGGGTTATCCCGAAGACAAACTGCGGCGGCTCGCCAGGGAAGCCGTCGACGCCGGCTTCAACCACATCAAGATGAAGGTCGGGCGTGACCTCGAGGACGACATTCGCCGCCTGACCATCGTGCGCGAGATCATCGGCTGGGATCGCTATCTGATGATAGACGCCAACCAGGTGTGGGAGGTGCCACAGGCCATCGAGTGGCTGGAAAAGCTCTCCTTCGCCAAGCCCTTCTTTATCGAGGAGCCGACGAGCCCCGACGACATCGCGGGCCACCGCAAGATTCGCGAGGCGGTAAAGCCGATGAAGGTCGCGACCGGCGAAATGTGCCAGAACCGCATCATGTTCAAGCAGTTCATCGCCGAAGGCGCGATCGATGTCGTCCAGATCGATTCCTGCCGCATGGGTGGCCTGAACGAAGTGCTCGCGGTCCTGCTGATCGCTGCGAAATACGGCCTGCCTGTCTGGCCGCATGCTGGCGGCGTCGGTCTGTGCGAATACGTTCAGCACCTGTCGATGATCGACTATCTGTGCGTCTCCGGCACCAAGGAAGGTCGCGTCATCGAATATGTCGATCACCTGCACGAGCATTTCGTCGAACCATGCGAAATTCGTAACGCGGCCTACATGCCCCCCAGCTTGCCGGGCTTCTCGATCGAGATGAAGCCTGTCTCGCGGGAGAAATACCGGTTCAGGGGTTAGGCAATGGATCTCGGACTTAAGGATAAAGTCGTCATCGTCACGGGCGGTGGCAGCGGGATCGGTGCGGCGATCTCACTCGCATTTGCCACCGAAGGCGCAATACCAGCCATTGTCGGCCGCAATCCCCTGGATCCCGAATTCGAGAGTTCGCTTAAAACCTGTCGCCGCTTGCGCGTTTTTTCAAGGCCGATCTCGTATCAGACGAAGAAACCCGGACGGCTGTCAAGGCGATCGGCGAGCTCTATGGACGCATAGACGATGTCGTCAACAATGCCGGCGTGGACGATAGCGTTGGCCTCGACGCTGGCCCTGCTGAATTCGGCCGGTCGCTCGATCGGAACCTGGTGCACGATTACACCGTCGTTCACCATGCTCTGCCTTGGTTGAAGTCCAGCCGCTGTTCGATCGTCAATGTTTCGTCGAAAACGGCGGTGACGGGTCAAGGAAACACCAGCGCTTACGCGGCAGCCAAAGGGCGCAACTATCATTGACGCGTGAGTGGGCAGCCGCTCTCCTCAGCGACGGGATCCGCGTCAACGCCCTCATCCCCGCCGAGGTCATGACGCCACTATGAGCGGTGGCTGGCGACCTCCCCCGATCCGCAAACGAAACTTGCCGACATCACCAGAGCTATTCCACTCGGTCATCGTATGACGACATCGGCTGAGATGGCGTCCATGGCCGTGTTTCTTCTGTCGGAAAAGTCCAACTACACGACGGGACAATGGCCGTTTGTGGATGGGGGCTACACGCATCTCGACAGGGCGCTCAGCCTGTAAGCGCGTTCGGAACGAGCGCTTCCGCCCGGCTGCGCTCCGGTAAGTCGTAGGAACGCCTCCCTTATTTGTCAGACAATACTTGAGTCTGGCTACGATTTATGCAAACCTGAAGGTGAGAAAAGCTTTTCCCAGGCATCTAGAAGCGCGCGCGGACACTTTTTATGCGCCGCTGGAATGCCAAGGAAAAGCTTTCCCTAGGCATGATTTTGCGAGAATAGACATACGATCGCTGCAGGGAGGAACCTATGCGATTGCAGATTTGGAGGACATGCCGGGCGGCTCTCGCCGGGCTGTTGGCTACGGTCGCGCTGCCGGCCATGGCCGAGGACTTGCAGATGTGGGAGCGCAGCGGCGGCAACGCCGGTATGGTCGATGCGCTTGTCGCTGCATGGAACGACAAGAACCCCGACCGCAAGATCAATCTGACCTACATCCCGCACACCGAAATGGTGCCCAAGATCGCACAGGCTATTGCCTCTGGCGAGGTCCCTGACCTGATGGGCATGGACCTGATCTACGGCCCGCAGTTCGAGGCCGCCGGCCAGCTCGTCGACATCACCGACAAGGTCAAGGACTGGCCTGAGCTGAAAACGGCAAGTCCCGGCCATATGGCGGTCTCGACCTATGAGGGACGCATCTATGGCGTGCCGCTCTACGCCGATGTGTCCGCGCTGTTCTACAACAAGGACTTGTTCCGCAAGGCCGGTCTCGACCCGAACAAGCCGCCAACGAGTCTGGCGGAGATTCGCGAATATGCGGACAAGATCACCGCGCTCGGCGGCGACGTGAAAGGCTACTTTCTGCCTGGCTCTTGCGCCGGCTGCAACATCTTCACAGTGGCCCCTCTGATTTGGGCGAGCGGCGGCACGGTCGAGCCAAAAGACGCAGGTGACGAGCCGCTGAAGGGCGACGGCGTCAAGGAAGTGCTCCAGTGGGCGCGCGACATGATCAAGGCAGGCAACGTCCATGAAGATGCCCGTGCCGAGACGGGCGAGACGTTCCACCTGCGCTTCGGCTCGGGCAAGGTCGGCATGATGGGCACCGGCAACTTCAACATCACGCTGTCGCGCGAGCAGAATCCGGGCATGGATTTCGGCATTGCGCTCCTGCCGGGTATGAAGAGCGGTCAGGTTTCGTCCTTTGCGGGCGGCGACATCGTTACAATCCCGAACGGATCGAAACGGGTCGACGACGCTGTCGATTTCATGAAGTTTCTGCTCTCGGACGAGACCCAAGTCGAGGTCTACGCCAAGATGCTGAACATGACGACACGAGGCGACATGGCCGAGAACAAATACTTCCAGGCCGAACCCCTGGTGCAGGACGTAGCCAAGGCAATCGCGGTGGCCAATACGCCCTACACGCTGAAGTTCTTCGAGTTGATCAATTCGCCTCAAGGGCCGTGGCTGCAGATGCTGCAGCGTGCCTATTATGAGGACACCGACCTCGATACGATCATCTCGGAAGCCAAGGCACAGATGAAGGCGATCGCAGCCGAGTAGGCGTCCTCCCCGCCGCGGCGCTGCCCTCGTGGTGCCGCGGCCGTTTCCCAATGCGAAGTGAACGACACACACAATGCATTCAGCGACAGGCAGATATGTCGGGCTTCTCTACGTAGCGCCGGCGCTCGCCTTCGTGCTCGTCTTCACCGCGTATCCGCTCGCGCAGATGGTTTGGATGTCGCTCCACAACTGGTCGCTGATCGCGCAGAAGAAATACATTGCCTTCGGGAACTTCACGAAGGCCTGGTACGACCCGCAATTCTGGACGTCGCTCAACTTCACACTGAAGTACACGCTGCTGATCACACCGATTCTCATGATCGGCGGCTACTTGATCGCACTGCTGACCGCCGAGAACACGCCGCTTCGACAGATTACGCGCAGCGTTGTCTTCCTGCCGGTTGTGATCGGGCTCGGTGCATCTAGCCTGCTCTGGTACTGGCTCTTCAGTTATGATTTCGGCCTGGTCAACCGTGCGCTGCTCGACCTCGGGATTATCGACAAGCCGGTGCTTTGGTTCGGTGCGGATGCGGATGTGGCGCTCTGGGCTGTGATCGTCTCGATCGTCTGGAAGGTTCTGGGCTTCGGCACGATCCTGTTCGTCGCGGCGATGCACGCCGTGCCGCGTGACGTCAGCGAGGCCGCGATGGTCGATGGCGCCGGTTTCTGGCAACGGGTCCGGCATATCACCTTTCCGCTTACCGCACGCACCATCCTGCTTGTCACGCTGATCAGCGTCATCGGCTCGTTGCTCGCCTTCGACCAGTTCTACATTATGACTGCCGGGCAGCCGCGCAACATGACCGCAACGTCAGTATTCCTGATCTACCTGAACTCGTTTCCCTATCTGAAACTCGGTTATGGCGCGGCGCTCTCGCTGATCCTCGCCGGCATCATCCTCATCTGCACGGTGCTGCAGATGCTGCTGAGCCGCAGAAGCCACGCATGAGCGCGTTTGGCGAAGCGATGTATGAGCGCTTTATACAGACGGCGCCTGCCGCGGCCTCGCGCAGCAGGCTGCGAACAGCGCAAGGCCGGCGGAGATACCTCGTCAGCGCGATCTGCATTGCGCTGAGCACCGTCATGCTCCTGCCGCTGCTGGCATCTGTGCTGGCATCACTCAAATCGACACAGGAAGCTGCGGCGCTGCCCCCCACCTATTACCCGCACGCTCTGTCCTTCGACAGCTATGTTCGATTGTGGAACTACGGTGCCGGTCTGCCGGCCTACTTCTTCAACTCCCTTGGCGCGGCCTTGCTAACCATCCTGTTCTGCCTGGCGCTCACAGTTCCGGCTGGATACGGCCTCGCCAAGCTCCGAATCCCCGCGAAGGAAGCGCTTTTCGTCCTGCTGCTGCTCGGGCTTATCGTGCCTTACCAGGCTTTGCTGACGCCTTTGTTCTTCCTGTTCGTGCAGTTGAAGCTGCACAATTCTCTCGTCGGGCTGGCGATCGTCCATACGGCGATCCAGCTTCCCTTCAGTATCTATGTCATGCGCAATGCTTTCGAGGCGGTGCCGCGCGAATTGGAGGAAGCAGCGATCATGGACGGGTGCAACAGCTTTCGCGTCCTGTTCCACATCTGCCTTCCCGCAGTCGTGCCGGCGATCGTGACGGTCTCGCTCTTCGCCTTCATCACCTCATGGAATGAGTTTCTCGCCGCGCTCGTCATCATGAACTCAGACTCGTCCTTCACGCTGCCGCTTATCCTCGCGGGCGCGCGTCAGCAAACCAGCATCGGCGGCACGGATTGGGGTATGCTGCAGGCCGGTGTGACAATCTCCATCATCCCGTGCATGGCGTTCTATCTGCTTCTGCAAAAGTACTACATGGCCGGCTTCCTGGCCGGTGCGGTGAAGTAGTCGATGATGGATGATCCCGACCAGCCGCCACCGGCAGGCACGCCACGAGAGCGCCGCGGCGCGCCGACCATCCGCGACGTTGCCCGGATCGCCGGGATTTCCATTGGCACCGTATCAAAGGCGTTGAATGGCGGGGGCCGGCTCAGCAAGCAAACGCGTGAAAAGGTGCTGCGCGTTGCGCGCGACATCGGTTACCGGCCAAACGACCTGGCCCAAAGCCTCCACCGTGCGAAGTCGCGGACCGTTGGCATCATATCCAACGATAGTTTTGGTCGGTTCACATTTCCGATTGTCGAAGCTCTTGAAGAGCGGCTCGCCGAAGAAGGCATTGCGGTCTTCATGTGCAACGCGACAGACGATCCGGCGCGCGAACGGCAGCATCTCGACCAATTGCTTGGAAAGCGGATCGACGGACTCGTCGTGACAGCTCGGCGCGCCGACAAGCGCCCGCCCGTTGCCCCCTTCCCGCACGGCATTCCGGTCGTCTACGTCTTTTCGCAGGCTGATGATCCTGACGCACTTTGCTTGCTGCCCGATGACGAAGGCGGTGCGAGACTCGCTGTTCGACATCTGGCAGCGATTGGCCGCAAGCGCATCGCTCACATCACAGGGCCGGAGCACTTCGAAGCGGTCCGGCTTCGTAAGCGCGGCTATGAAGCCGCGCTCGCGGATTCTGATCTGCCAATCATGAATGGCTTCTACCTGACAGGTGTCTGGTCCGAGGCGTGGGGTCGCGAAGCGGTCGCGGCGCTTTTCGCCGGCTCGCACAAGCCGGACGGCATCTTCTGTGGCAACGACCAGATCGCGCGCGGGGCATCCGATACATTGCGGGAGATGGGCTTCTCCGTTCCCGACGACGTTGCCATCGTCGGTTTCGACAATTGGGACGTGATGGTTCTGGGGGCCAGGCCACCGCTCAGCAGCATCGACATGAACTTGAAGATGCTTGGCCGCGAGGCGGGAGACAGCCTGCTCGAAATGATCGCGGGAGGCAAACTCTCCGGTGTCCGTCGGCGTCCCTGCTCGCTCGTCCAGCGAGCATCGTCGCAAGGTTGAAACGAGACAAGCGCACCGCCGCGAAAACGGAGGCATTCCATGAGCAAGTTCAAGCCGGTCCGCTTCGTCGACGTTGCACTGGAGGGCACGTTCTGGCGCGAACGGCTTGAGACGGTGCTGACGCGCACGATTCCCAGCCAGCACCTGCAACTCGGCAAGCACGGCATTCTGGAGTCGCTGACCCTGCCGAACCCGCCGCCGCCACTGCGCTTTCCGCGCAACGAGCACAACTTCACCGTCCAGGTATTCTGGGACTCCGACGTCGGCAAATGGATTGAGGCGGCCTCCTATGCCTTGTCGCATCGTCGCGACACTGACATCGAGGCGAAGATCGAAAAGATCACCGACGAACTGGCGGCTGCACAGGCTCCCGACGGTTATCTGAACTGCTGGTATCTCCAGCGCGAACCGGAGAACCGTTGGACCAATCTGCGCGACAATCACGAGCTCTACAATCTCGGTCATATGCTGGAGGGTGGCATCGCTTACTTCCTCGCGACCGGCCGTCGGCGTTTGCTCGACATCCTGGAGCGTTACGTCGAGCATGTGCGCAAGACCTTCGGCCCAAACCCGAGCCAGAGGCGCGGATATGACGGGCATCAGGAGATCGAGCTGGCGCTGGTCAAACTCTATCGTCTCTCAGGCGATAGAAAGCACCTCGACCTCGCAACCTACTTCATCAATGAGCGCGGACGCCAACCGCATTATTTCGACCAGGAGGCCACTGCTCGCGGCGACAACCCGAAGGACTTTTGGGCGAAGAGCTATGAGTACAACCAATCGCATAAGCCGGTGCGCGAGCAGACCAAAGTCGTGGGTCACGCCGTGCGCGCCATGTACATGTTTTCCGCCATGGCGGATCTCGCGCTGGAACTCGGCGACGATGGCCTGAAGCAGGCCTGCGAGGTCCTCTGGGGCGACGTCATGGCGTCGAAGATCTACATCACCTCGGGTCTCGGTCCGGCAGCGTCCAACGAAGGCTTCACCGAGGATTACGACCTGCCGAACGACACCGCGTACGCAGAGACCTGCGCATCGGTTGCGCTGATCTTCTGGGCGCAGCGGATGCTGCATCTCGACCTCGATGGAAAATATGCCGACGTCATGGAGCAGGCCTTGTTCAATGGAGCCCTGACTGGCTTGTCGCGCGACGGTGAGCACTACTTCTACTCCAACCCGCTGGACAGCGACGGCCGTCACAGTCGCTGGGCGTGGCACACCTGCCCATGCTGCACAATGAACTCATCGCGGCTCGTCGCATCGGTCGGCGGCTATTTCGTCTCGGGAAGCGACGATGGCGTCGCGTTTCACCTCTATGGCGGCATTTCGACGACGGTTGCGCTTAGATCCGGCAAAGTCTTCCTGCGCGAAACCAGCAGCTACCCATGGTCCGGTTCGATCCGGGTCGAGGTGAGCCCGGAGACGCCAATGATCTTCGACGTGAACTTGCGCATTCCGGGCTGGACGAACGACGCCGCCGCGAAAGTCAATGGCCAGAACGTCGACATGAAAGCGAGCGTTACGCGCGGCTATCTGAACATCAAGCGCGAGTGGAGCGCCGGCGACGTCATCGAGCTTGAATTGCCGATGCCGCCCGAACGGATCTACGCGCATCCGTCCGTAAAAGAGAACGTTGGCCGTGTCGCACTGAAGCGCGGGCCCCTCGTCTATTGTGTCGAAGAAACGGACAATCCCGGCGGCAAGGTCCAGCGGCTTGAATTGCCGCGCGCGGTTTCAGTCGAAACGCGCGAGAGG
>DATJTE010000203.1:0-70862 GCA_035503715.1 Rhizobiaceae bacterium
CCTTGCCGACTTCCCACGGGCGGCCCATGTCCTTCGCCTTGCCCTGCAGGTCGCGCCGCGTCATGTCGAGGCCGACGCCGTAGCCATAGACGCAGTCGAGCGCCCTCTCGACCGGGATGTCGGTGCCGCCGCTCTTCAGCGCGACGATCATCTCGATCTCGTGGTGCACGTCGCTGGTCGCGGACGGATAGGGAAAGCTGCCGCTGGTATCGAGATTATCGGCGTTCTTCTGGAAGAAGAAGGGAGGCTCCTTGTTCGGGTCGTGTCCCATCTCGACCGCGTGCGCGGCATAATTGCGCCCGACGCAATAGACGCGATGCACGGGGAAGGACTGATCCGACCCGGCGATCGGAATGGCCGGGATCGCGGCCGGTTCGATGACGAAATTGGAGGCCGCGGCCTTGATGTTCATTGTCTTGCTCCTGCGTAGAATTCGACCTTGGCCTCGAGCCGCTCGATCAGTTCGGCGATCAAGAGCGCGAAGGCAAAGAGGATGATGGTGAGGGCCCAGAATTCGGCCATGCGGAAATTGCGCGAGAAGGTCTCGAAGAGAGCGCCGTAGCCAACGATGGCGACGAGCAACTGGCCGATCACGACGCCCTTGACGCCGCGGATGAGGCCGAGGCGGATGCCGGCCAGGATTTCGGGCAATGCGGCCCAGAGGATGATCTTGACGTAGAGCGTGCGCCTCGTCGCGCCGTAGGATTTTGCCATCTCGATCAGCGAGGGCGCGATGTGCCGCACACCGGCGCGCGTGTCGAGCACGATGATCCAGATGGCGAAGAGGAATACCGCGGCGACGATCGTCTTCTCGCCGAAGCCGAACAGGATCATCAACACCGGCACCAGCGCGGAGAGCGGCGCCGACGAGAAGATCGAGACCCACATGCCAAGCAGCTCGTCGGCCAGCTTGACGCGCCCCATCAATATGCCGAGCGGCACGCCGACGAGGATCGCCAGCGCCATGCCGATCGTGAAGGCGCGCAGCGTGGTGATCGTGGCGCTCTGCCAGGACGGCGTCTGCACCAGATTCACGGCCGCTGCGAGCACCTCGGTGAAGGGCGGGATCATGATCATCAGGTCGAGCCGACCGACGATCTCCCAAACGACGCACCAGACGATGAGCGACGCCATCATCGGCACACGATAGCCGAAGAGGTTCATGGGCGTAGCCCCTCGTAGGGAGGCGGCAGAAGTTTACCCCCACCCCTAACCCCTCCCCTCAAGGGGGAGGGGGACTTGGCGCGCGGCAGCCCACCTCCCCCTTGAGGGGAGGTCGACGCGCCCGGCCGCGAAGCCGCCGTAAGTGCGTCGGGTGGGGGTGAGTTCAGAAACCGGCGCAAGCCCTCAGTCCACATATTGCTTCAGCCCCTGCCAGATCTCCTCGACCGTATCGAGATAGTGCTTGTCGCGATGGATGCGATCGGGGTCGACCGAGCGGTCAATCTCGGGCTCGATGATCTGCGAGATGCGGCCGGGCCGCGGCGAGAGCAGCACGATGCGGTCGGAGATGTAGACCGCCTCCTCGATCGAGTGGGTGACGAAGATGAAGGTCTTGTTCTGGTTGGTGCGCAGCCGGATCAAATCCTCCTGGAACTTGCGCCGGTTCTGCTCGTCGACGGCCGAGAACGGTTCGTCGAGAAGGAGCACATCGGCATCGACCGACAGCGCACGCGCCAAGCCGACGCGCTGGCGCATGCCGCCGGAGAGCTCGTGCGGATATTTCTGCTCGAAGCCGGAGAGGCCGACTTCATTGATGTAATGCCGCGCGGTCTTCTCGCGCTCGGCGACCGGCTTGCCGCGCAGTTCCAGGCCGAAGGCGACGTTGCGCAGCACGGTCGCCCACGGCATCAGCGCGAAATCCTGGAACACGAAGGCGCGCTCCGGGCCGGGCTTGCTGACAGTCTTGCCGTTGACCTCAACGGTGCCGGCATCGGCGTTGACCAAGCCGGCGATGATCTTCAGCAGCGTTGTCTTTCCGCAGCCGCTGGGGCCGAGCAGGCTGGTGAGCTTGCCGCGCGGAAAGTCGAGGTCGATGCCGCGCAGCGCTTCGACGTCACCGTAGTTCTTGGAGATGCCGCGCACCTTCACGATGGCGTCGATCACGTCAGGCATCGGCGTCGGCTCTTTTCTCAAGGTTGCACTGCGCATTTTCAGGCGCCTCTCTTTTCGGGCCTGAAGACACGCGTTTCAATCCACTGCAGCGCGACAAGCGTGAGCGTGGAGAGAGCGATGATCGAGGCAATGGTTGCGTACATCTCGGCATAGTCGGCGCGCGAGCGGTGGAAGGTGATGAGATCGCCGATGCCGGTCGGCGTGATGAGGAGTTCGGCCAGCACCACGCCGACGAAGCCGGCGGCGACGCCGAGGCGAAGGCCGGCGAAGATCACCGGGCTGGCGTCGGGCAGGATGATTTTCGAGACGACCTGCCAGCGCGTGCCGAGGAAGGACTGGCACATGGAGATCAGCGAAAAATTGACGTTGCGCACGGCCTTGTAGGTGTTGAGCACGATGACCGGCAGCGCGAGGATCATCACGGCCAGCGTCTTGGCGGTCATGCCGATGCCGTAGATGAAGGTGACCATCGGGATGAAGGCAGCGACGGGCGCCGCCTGCAGCACGATGAAGACGGGAATGAAGAGCCATTCGCCGGTGCGCCAGAGGCCGCAGAGCGTGCCGAGTCCGACGCCGAGGAAGGCGGAGAGCACAACGCCGAGGATCAAAGGCTGCAGCGTCGACAGATAAGCTTTCGGCAGGCTGCCGTCAGCCATCATGCTGAAGAACGCCGCCATCGTGTCGAGGAACGTCGGGAAGGCGAAGCTGACCGGGATCATGCCGGCGATCTGCCAGATGCCGGCGAACAGCACGACCGAGATCAAACGCAGCAGGGTCGGATTGTCCTGCCAGCTTCTGCCCTCGGCGAGCCCGGTCGGGGCGAGGCCGATCGCCTCGCCCTCTGTTCTGATGCTGGCCATTCTTACTTCGCGCCGAGCTTTGCGACCGCGCGGTCGAGCGCGGAGACGTCCCAGAAGTCCTCGACGTTCAGCCCTGCCGGATCGCCTTCGATCTGGCCGGCCAAGCTGAAGAACGCAAAGTCGTCGGCTGCGGCGTCCGCACCGCCGCCGTTCAGCGCAAGTGCACCGGCCTCGGCGGTCTCCTTGTAGTACTCGGCGATCTCCGCGTCGGCTTCAGGGCCGAGGTCGGGCAGCAGCTTGTACTTGTTGCGCAGATCGACGGCGGCCTGCGGGTTCGCGGTGATCTCGCGGCCGGTGTTCAGCAGCTCCTCGACGAGGATGTCGACATCGGCGGCGTTGTTCTTGAGATAGTCGGCAGTCGCGAACACCGCTTCGTCGGTCGCCTTCAGATTGTCGACCGGCAGCACGATGAACTTGTCCGGCGCTTCGGCCTGCAACGCGCGGCGGTTTGCGGCATCAACGATGGAAGCCTTGATCGTGCCTTGCAGCAGCGCGTTGCGGCGCACCTCGGAACCGGGCACGTAGCTGATCGTGCCGAGCGTGATGCCGTGGTTCTTTGCCATGAGCAGCATGACCGCTTCCGTGCCGGAGCCGCGCGCCTGGACCGCCACCTCCTGGCCATCGAGATCCTTCCACTCCTTGTAGAACTCGCTGTTGACGACCGGGAAGAAGCGGAGCGTCGAGATCTGTGCGAAGAGGCGGATCGGCACGCCGACCTTCTGGATCAGCGTATAGGGCGAGCCGATGCCGACATCAGCCTGACCGCCGACGATCGCCTGCGCGGCGAGGTCTTCGTCATTGAGGATGATGAGCTCGACATTCACGCCGCGCTCCTTGGCGCGCTCGATGGCCGCGAGCGTCTGGATGGACTCGATGCCCGGCAGGTCGCCGAACGCAATGCGCATGTCGCCGGCATAGGCAGGTGCAGCAGCGCCCGCGCCCATGAAGGCTGCGAGCGCGGTCGCGAGAATCGTACGTCTGGACAAAATGGTCACGATGCTTCCTCCCGTTTGTTTCTTGTAACCAATGGCCTAATTGGTTAGGGATTGAGTCAGGATTGGTCAAGCGATTTATATCCCGATTTCGCACGAACCCATGATTGACCGGGCGAAACGTTCGTTTTAGTACGCGTTCAGGTGGAGGTTTTCGGCTTTGGTCGAACCAATGGACAAGATTGGCAATGCCGGGATTGGTAACGGCGGGCACGCGGCGCTCGTGCAGCTCCAGGCCTATCTCGCGCAGATAGATCTGCCGACGGACGGCCGCCTGCCGCCGGAGCGCGAGCTTTGCGATATCCTCGGCGTGTCACGCGGCGACCTGCGCAAGGCACTCGACGTGCTGGAGCGCGACGGCCATGTCTGGCGCCATGTCGGCAAGGGAACCTTTGTCGGCAGCGGTCCGGTCGAGGAAGCGATCGGAATTTCGGAGATCGCAGGCAGTTCGAGCCCGGCCGACGTGATGCGCGCGCGCCTGATCATCGAGCCGGAGATCGCCCGCGAGGCAGCACTCCATGCGACGACGGCCGACATCATGGCAATGCGGCAGTCGCTGGTACAGACGCGCGAGGCGGCGACCTGGCGGCAATATGAGAACATCGACAATCTGCTGCACCGGCAGATCGCGCAGGCGAGCCGCAACAATGTGCTGCTCGGGCTGTTCGACGTGCTGAATGCCGTACGCCGCACTGTCGTGTGGGGACGGCTGCGCTCCGACGGCGCGCGTCCGCCGGCCGATCACCACAGCTTCGCCGACCACGAGAACATCGTCTCGGCGATCGCCGACCGCGACCTCACCGCGGCGGCGAATGCGATGCGGCTGCATCTCCAGCAGGTCGGGCGGCGTCTGATCCCGGTGCGCGAAGCCGCGGAGTAGCGAGTCCTCAGGGACGAACGCGGATAACCGTCTTCCCAGCGCGCCGCTCGGTCGCGTTAAAGGTGGCGACAGCATCATCGAGGGTCGAGACTTTGCCGATGTTCGTCCGCAGTCGCCCGTCCCGCACACGCTGGACGATCTCGCTCAGTTGCGCACGATCGGACTCGACGACGAAGTCGACCGCCAGACCACCTGCAGGTCGCGCCTCGGCTGGTCCTACGACGGTCACCAGTGTGCCTCCGGTTCGGATAAGGGCTGCGGACCGCTTCTGGATCTCGCCGCCAATCACATCGAACACCAGATCGACTTCACCGACGTCTCCCAGGGCGTCGTTATCAAGGTCGACGAATTCATTTGCGCCGAAGTCGAGCACCTTCTTACGGTCCGCGGCACGTCCGGTGCCGATGACATAGGCGCCAGCCTCTCGCGCGAGCTGCGTCACCATTGAACCGACCGCGCCGGCCGCGCCATGCGCGAGCACGCTCTGCCCTGCCTGAAGGCGGCCGTGCTGAAACAGCCCTTGCCACGCAGTCAGGCCCGAGATCGGCAGGCTCGCGCCCACCGTGAAGTCGACATCGCCTGGCAATGGCGCGAGGTTGCGGGCCTCCATGGCGACGTACTCCGCCAGTGTGCCGTCGCGGTGCCAGTCGGCGAGGCCGAACACGCGCTGTCCCACGGAAAGCCCCGTCGTGCCATAGCCGAGGGCCGTGACGACGCCGGCAAGTTCGTGCCCAGGGATTGACGGTGTTCGGTCATGGTCGCGGCGATCGGCCCAGGTCGAGGGCCACTCCAGTTCGGTCGCGACGAATCCCGCAGCATGAACCCGAACGACGACGTCGTTTATCGCCGCCTGCGGCTCGGCACGCTCCACCAGTTTCATCCCGGCCGTTCCAGCGTTCCGGTCCGTTACGACAATTGCTTTCATCGGATTTGTCTCCTCGGACGTTTGACTCCTGGTGACCGCTGCCCGCTGACGGGGTGCAGGCAGCGACTGCTGATGTTCGTTGATGATTTCAGTTGTCGCACGAGCAGTCCATGGCATGCCGGTGACACCATCGAATTCGGTGGCCTTTCTTCATGCCATCGGCACGATGAATTCGCCTTTCGCGAACCGGCTTTAAGGGAAAGGCTCTCCCCATTTTCGCCTGCATTGTGATAAACGTGGCGACGAGATGATTTTTGCCCGCACGACCTTCGCCACCGCCCTTGCCGGTACCGCGCTCGCGGCGCTTTCCGCGCTCCCGGCGGTCGCACATCCGCACGTTTTCGCCGAAGCGCGGCTGGATGTCGCGGTGAACCCCGACAATACGGTGAAGGCGCTCAAACATCTGTGGCGGTTCGACGACGTTTTCTCGTCGACCGTACTGATCGAGTTCGACGCCAATTCCGATCTGAAGCTCGACGACGCAGAGCTGCAGGAGGTGGCGAACACGGTCTATACCTCACTGGCGGAATACGACTATTTCCAACTGGTCACGCAGGACAAAAAAGACGTCGCGATGAAGCCGCCGGCCAAGCTCATCGCCACCTTCGAGGACCAGCAACTGATCATCATGTTCGAGTCGGAGCCGAAAGAGGCGCTGAAGCTCGGCGGCCAGGTTGATTTCGGCGTTTACGATCCGACCTTCTATACGGCGATCGATTTCGTCGAGGACGACTATATGCAGGTCCAGAACATGCCGGCCGGCTGCACCCGCGCGGTGATCCGGCCCGATCCGGACGAGGCGATCGCGCAGAACCAGGACATGCTCGACCAGTCGTTCTGGGACACAACGAGCAGCAACGACATGCAAAAACTGTTCGCGACGCGGCTCGAGATCACATGCAAGGGATTGGGATGAGCACCTTCAAGAAGAATACCGTCCGGGTCATTTTCGCACTGCTGGCCTTCGTCTACATCGTTTCGCACTTCGTGCACCCGGTGCGCGCCGAGGGTGCGCCGGTCACGACCGAAATCACCGACACGCTCCACTAGGCCGGCCATGATCCCGGCACGGAAGAGCTCCACTCGCCCCGCCGTCGCGCTGATCACTGCGGCCTGCGTGCTTTCGGTCTTCGTCGCGCCGGCGCTCGCGCAGAGTTCACTGGGCATCGGCACCAACGAGGCGACGGTGCCTTCAACGGGTCTGTTCGGCGGCTTGCTCGCCTGGATCAACGCCTACCAGCAGGACTTTTATCGCTCGCTGACCGGCGCGCTGAAAGCGATGCGCGAGGACGGGTCAAAGCTCTGGCTGCTCGTCGGGCTATCCTTCGCCTATGGCGTGTTCCACGCGGCCGGGCCAGGCCATGGCAAGGCTGTCATCTCCTCCTACATGCTGGCCAACGAAGTGGCGCTGCGGCGCGGCATCATGCTTTCCTTCGTCTCCGCCTTTCTGCAGGGCGTGGTCGCGATCGTCGTCATGGGACTGGTGTTCCTAGTGCTGCGCGGCACCTCGGTCTCGATGACGGACGCGACATGGTTCCTCGAGGTGGTGAGCTACGCGGCCATCGCGGCGTTCGGCGCCTGGCTGCTCTGGCAGAAGACGGCGCGCTATTTCGTGCGGCCGGTGGCGAGCCTGTCTGCCGCCAGCGCGCATGAGCACGGGCATTCGCATAGCCACGCTCACGCGCATGGGCATAGCCATTCGCACGGGCATGATCACCACGATCATCATCACCATGCGCATGCCGAAGCGAACGCGCACGCGGCTCATTCGCACGCAGCACACGCTCATGACCATGGGCATGACCACGGGCATCACCATCATGGTCACGCGCATAGCCGTGCACACCATCACGGCAACGCGCATGGACCGGGCGAAGTCTGCGAAACGTGCGGCCACTCGCACGCGCCGGACCCGGCGATGCTCTCCGGCGACCGGTTCAACTGGAGCAGCGCCTGGTCGGCGGTCGCAGCGGTCGGCATCCGCCCCTGCTCCGGCGCGCTGATCGTACTCTCCTTCGCGTTCCTCAACGGCCTCTATGCCGGCGGCATCCTCTCCGTCTTCGCCATGGCGCTCGGCACGGCGATTACCGTCTCGGTGCTGGCGACGATCGCCGTGACGGCGAAGAACTGGGCGGTCGCCTTCGCCGGCGACGGCCGCATGGGCAACCGTGTCCATTCGGCCATCGAGATCGGCGGCGCCGCGCTTGTGCTGCTGCTCGGGCTGGTGCTGCTCAGCGCCAGCCTGGCTGCCTGACGCCCCCGGCGATACTTCGCATGGCGAATTGGCATCAACGCGCGCTGCGCATCCTCATGATACCGGCGGCGCTTGCCATGCTCGGCGGCGCCAGCAGCACCACGCCGGCGCTGGTCGTCGATGTCGCGACGCGGCAGGTCCTGCACGAGGAGGAAGCGGGACATCCCTGGTATCCCGCCTCGACCACCAAGCTGATGACCGCGCTGCTGACCTTCGAAGCGCTGGAGAGCGGCACGGTGACGCTGAAAACGCCGGTCGTCATGTCCGCCAACGCGATGGACCAGTCGTTTCTCGTCGCGGGCCTGAAGATCGGCAGCACGATGACGCTGGAGGATGCGCTCTACGCGGCGATCGCCGGCTCCGCCAACGAGATCGCCGTTGCCATCGGCGAGACCGTCGCCGGGTCGGAAAAGACTTTCGTGGACGCCATGAACGAACGCGCAAAGCTGCTCGGCATGGATGCAACGCGTTTCCGCAACCCGAGCGGCCTGTTCGACCGCCAGCATCAATCATCGGCGCGCGATCTTGCCATCCTCGGCATCGAGGTCGCTGAGCGCTATCCGCAATATGAAGGGTTCTTCCGCGTGTCGCGCGTGATCATCGACGGCAAGCAGGTCGATTCCAACAATGTGCTGCTGTCGCGCTATCCGGGCACGATCGGCATGAAGACGGGCTTCGTCTGCCCGGCCGGGCGCAACATCGTGGCGCTGGCAAAACGCGACGGCCGGCAGATCATGGTGGTGCTGCTTGGCGCGACGACCGACCGCGAGCGCAACGAGCGTGCCGCGAAATTCTTCACGGAAGCTTTCGCGGGACAACTCGGCGCAGGCGGCGGCGCGGTCACCGCCATTCGCAACACGGATGCCAAAGCGCCGGATATGCGGCGCAAGCTCTGCAGCGACGACTCCGCTGCCTATGAGGCCGAGCGTGATCTGCTGTTCCCGATGGGACTGCCCGGCCAGCCGACCTATCTCGAGCCGGCCGGGCCGATCGAGACGCGCGTCATCGCGACGTGGACCGGTTCGCTGCCGGGCGAAGTGCCTGTGCCGACGCCAAGGCCGGATTTGTAGGCGGTTACTACTGCCTCCGGACGGCTACGCCGACTGCAGCTCATCCTCGATATGCGCCTTGACGATGTCGTCGAAGTTTTGCTCGGCGCTGAAGCCGAGTTCACGGGCGAACTTGGCCTCGAAACGCGTCGGCCAGTTCTTGACGATCGCCCACACGGCCTCGTCGGGCTGTTCCTTGATCAGCGCGGTGACATTGTTGCCGGCGACACGCGCCAGCGCCTCGATCTGCTCACCGACCGTGACGGCAACGCCGGGCATGGTGAGGTTGCGGCGCGGGCCGATCTTGCCCGAGTCGAGCCCAGCGGCGTGGATCAGGAACTTCACCGCCGAGCGCGGGCTGGCATGCGTGTGCAGCACGTCGCGCGGCACCGGCAGGATCGCTTCCTGCCCCGCCAGCGGCTCGCGGATGATGCCGGAGAAAAAGCTCGACGCCGCCTTGTTCGGCTTGCCGGGGCGCACGCAGATGGTCGGCAGGCGGATGCCGATGCCGTCAAAAAAGCCGCGCCGCGTGTAGTCGGTGAGCAGCAGCTCCGACATCAGCTTCTGCGTGCCGTAGGAGGACAGCGGCGTCTGCTGGAAATCGTCCGGGATCGTGTCGGGGAACGGGGCGCCGAACACGGCGATGGACGAGGTGAAGATCACCTTCGGTCTGTCGCCCGAGAGACGGATCGCGTCGAACAGCGCGCGCGTGCCGTCGAGATTGACGCGATAGCCGAGGTCGAAATTGGCTTCCGCCTCGCCCGAGACGATTCCGGCGAGGTGATAGATCATGTCCGGTTTCGCTGCGAGCAGCCCGGGGATCATGCCTGGCTCGGACAGATCGCCGCGATGGCGCTTCACCTTGATCTTTTCGTGCAGCGGCGTTTCCGGCACGACGATGTCGTTCAGGATCAGATCGGTAATCGGCTGGCCGGCGAGTTGGCCGTCCTTCATCAGCCGGGCGATCAGCTTGCGGCCGACCATGCCGGCAGCGCCGGTGATCAGGATCTTCATGTCACTCCCCCTCGCCGCGCCGGCTGCGGCCTCTCAGCCAGAAAAGCAGGAAGAACGCCGCGACGAACGCCACGCCGATGATGCCGGCCGCGATCGTCGAATAGTCGCCAACGGCCAGCATGATCGTCGGCAGGTAAAAGGCGAAGAGGCCGAAGCCGAGAAGGATGATCGCGGCGGCAATCGCCGAATTGCGGGTGCTGTTGTCCATCAGAGCGAGAACCCGCCGTCGACCGCCATCACGGTGCCGGTGGTGAAGGCCGCTTCGTCCGAGGCAAGGTAGATGGCAATCGGCGCGATCTCGGAGGCATCCGCGACGCGGCCCATCGGCTGGCGCTGCACGAACATGTCGAGCGCCTTCTCCTTGCTGCCCCACTCCTTGCCAAGCGTCTCGACGCGATCTTCCCACGACGGCGACTTGAAGGTGCCGGGGGCAATCGCATTGCAACGGATGCCCTGTCTGATGAAATCGGCGGCAACGGACTTGGTGAGACCGATGACGGCCGCCTTTGAGGCGCCGTAGACATAACGGTTCGGAATGCCGCGAATGGATGACGCACCGGACGCGACGTTGACGATCGACGAGGTCTTGCCGGTTTGCGCCGCGCGCTCGATCATGCCGGGCAGGAACGCGTGAATCGTGCGGTGCATGGATTTGACATTGAGGTCGAAGGAGAAATCCCAGTCCTTCTCCTCTGTGGTCAGCACTGTGCCGTGGTGCACAAAACCGGCGACGTTGACGAGGATGTCGATGTTGCCGACGGATTTCGCATAGGCCTCGACATCCTTGGTCGAGAGCACGTCCAGCTTCGACGTCTTCGCGCCTTTAAGGTCGGCGAGCTTGTCCGCGGCGATATCGGACGCGTACACCGTCGCGCCCTCGCCGACGAACAATTCTGCGATCGACCGGCCGATGCCCTGCACCGCAGCCGTGACCACAGCGATCTTCCCATTCAGCCTGCCAGCCATATAAGTCCCTCAATGCTGATGCGCGTGGTCCTTGTCCGCGCATTCCCCGTATTCCGGCTCGACCGTTGCATGCGCGATACCATGCCGCGCGGCAAGCCGTTCCTTGATCGCGGTGACGGCGCCATGCGCGTCCGTGCCCTCGTTGAGGCAGGCGTGCAGCGTCGCCATGTTCTTCGAGCCATCCAGCGACCAGACGTGCATATGATGCACTTCGCGCACGCCGGCGACAGAGGTCTCGATGTCGCGCGCGATCCCGTCGCGGTCAAGCGAACCGGGCACACCTTCCAGCAGCACATGCGCTGCCTCGCGCATCAACCGCCAGGCGGTCGAGAGGATGAGGAGGGCGACGAGCACCGACAGGATCGGATCGATCGGCGTCCACCCCGTCCAGATGATGATAATCGCGGCGACGATCGCTGCCGCCGACCCCAGCATGTCGCCGACGACGTGGACGATCGCGCCGCGCATGTTGAGGCTGGTGCGGTCGCCACCATGCAGCACGAAGAAGCCGGCGATATTGACCAGTAGGCCGCCGATGGCGACGACGAGCATCGGACCGCCCAGCACGGGCGGCGGGTCCATGAAACGGAGGATTGCCTCGTAAACGATCCACACGGCGATGGCGAAGATGGTGATGCCGTTGGTGTAGGCAACCAGCGTCTTCACGCGGCCGAAGCCGTAGGTCATGCGCACCGTCGCGGGCCGGTCGCCGAGATGGAACGCATACCAGGCGAGCCAGAGCGCGATCGAGTCGGTCAGCATGTGGCCGGCATCGGCGATCAGCGCCAGCGAGCCGGTGATCAGTCCGCCGATCGCTTCGGCGATCATGAAGCCGCCGGTCAGCACCGCGGCGATCAGCACGCGCTTCTTGTCGGTCGAACCGTGGACGTGTGCACCCGGGCCATGAGAGTGGCCGTGGGAATGGCCGGCATGGTCATGGGAGTGGCCATGATCGTGCCCCTTATGGTCGTGCCCCTTATGGTCGTACCCCTTATGGTCGTGATCGTGGCTCAGGGCGAGGCTCCCGTGTGACAAAATAACGTTACGGGCCAATCACTTACGGAAGGTTTCGAGGCGCCGTTTCTGGTTTCCGTCACTATCAAAGTTGGAGGGGTCGAGCCAGCCCTCATAGGCCTTTTTAAGCGGCGCCCATTCCTTGTCGATGATCGAGTACCAGGCGGTGTCGCGGTTCTCACCCTTGATCACCAGATGCTGCCGGAACACACCTTCATGCGTGAAGCCGAAACGGTCCGCGGCGCGCTTCGACGGCTCGTTGGCGTTGTTGCACTTCCACTCCCAGCGGCGATAACCGAGATCGTCGAAGGCGTGCTTCATGAAGAGGAAATGCGCTTCGGTCGCTGCGGGTTTTCGCGCGACCAGTGGTCCCCAATAGATATGGCCGATCTCGATGACTCCATTTGCCGGATCGATGCGCATCAGCGTCTGGCGGCCGGCGACCTTGCCCGACGCCTTGTCGATGACGGCATAATAGACCGGGTCTTCGCTTTTCTCGGCCTTTTCCAGCCAGGGCTGGAAGGCGGCGCGCGTCTCCGGCGGATATTCGCCGAGGTAACGGAAGCGACCATCGGCATCGGTCACCGAAGATGCGGCGAAGAGCTCGTCACCATGTTTCACAGCGCTGAGCGGCTCCAGCCGTACATAGCGGCCATCCAGCACGACGCGCGGCGGGCGAGGACGGGCTGTCCAGTTCGAAAGATCTGTCATTTTAGCTCGCAATCTTGAGAATGGCAGCATAGCTGTATATGCTTCCACGCAATGGAGTTAGGCCAATGGCGATTACCCTTAGGAACACCGAAGTCGAAGCAATGATCCGCGAGATCGGCCGCCAGACCGGCGAAGGCCCGAGCGCCGTGATTGCACGCGCAGTCCGCAATTTGAACGGCCGCCGCCTGACCCCGGAAGAGTCTCGCGAGAAGTTTGAACGACTGATGCGTGATGTGCCACCGCGCGACCCAAGCCTCACATGGAAAAAGCTCGAAGACGAAATGAATAGCATCATTGATTGATGCCTGAAGCGGCCACCTCATGTGTGATAGACACCTCGGCGCTCGTGGCGATACTGGCGCGCGAACCTGATGCCATCACGTTGATTGATGCGTTGGGGTACTACCCTCACCGCATCTTGCCTCCCAGTTGCATCGTCGAGCTCTGCTCTTTGCGCACTCTTCCCATCGACATGCCAAACTGGTTGTCAAACTTCATCGATGAATACGAGGTTGCGGTAGTGCCGATGAGCGCCGACATCGCTTGGCGCGCAGCGGCCGCAGCCATTCGCTATGGTCGAGGTTCGGGTCACGCCGCAAAGCTGAACTTCGGTGACTGCATGTCCTATGCCTTCTCACGCCATTTCGACGCACCGCTCCTGTTCAAGGGCGATGACTTCACTCACACCGATTTGACCTCAGCCCTCGCCTAGGAACTGACCGAATGCTCCATACCGTACCCGCCTTCGACCGCCTCGGCGAAGAGAATGCCTTTGCCGTGCTGGCGCGCGCGACCGCGCTGGCAGCGCAGGGCAAGGACATCATCAACCTCGGCATCGGCCAGCCGGACTTCAAGACACCGGGGCATATCGTCGAAGCGGCAATCAAGGCGCTGAAGGACGGCCATCATGGCTACACCCCGGCCAACGGCCTTTTGGCGACGCGCGAGGCGGTGGTGCGCCGGACGCTGACCACGACAGGTATCGAGGTGTCGCCGGAGAATGTGATGATCCTGCCGGGCGGCAAGCCGACGATGTATGCCGCGATCATCATGTTCGGCGAGCCGGGCGCGGAGATCCTTTATCCCGATCCCGGCTTTCCGATCTACCGGTCGATGATCGAGTTCACCGGGACTACGCCCGTGCCGGTGCCGATCCGCGAGGAAAACGGTTTTGCCTTCTCGGCCGACGAGACGCTGGCGCTGATCACACCGAAGACACGGCTGCTGATCCTCAATTCGCCAGCAAATCCGACCGGCGGCGTCGCGCCGAAAGCCGAGATCGAGAAACTGGTGAAGGGTCTTGAGAAGCACCCGGACGTCGCGATCCTCTCGGACGAGATTTATGACGTGATGACCTATGACGGCGAGGCGCACACCTCGCTGCTCAGCTACCCGTCGATCCGCGACCGGCTGATCGTGCTGAACGGCTGGTCAAAAACCTGGGCGATGACCGGCTGGCGCATGGGCTGGTCGATCTGGCCGAACGGCGAGAAGAGCGCGTACCTCTACGACAAGGTGCGCAAGCTCGCGGTGAACTGCTGGTCGTGCGTGAATGCGCCCTCGCAATTCGCAGGCATTGCCGCGATCGACGGGCCGCAGGACGAGGTCGACACGATGATGCGCGCCTTCGACAAACGGCGAAAGCTCGTCGTCGACGGGCTGAACGATCTGCCGAACGTGTCCTGCATTACGCCGAAGGGCGCGTTCTACGCGTTTCCAAACGTCGCCAAGACGGGTTGGAAGGCGAAGAAGCTGGCCTCCGCACTGCTGGAGGACGCCGGCGTCGCGCTGATCGGCGGGCCGGATTTCGGCATCCTCGGCGAAGGCTACATCCGGCTCTCCTACGCGAATTCGGAAGAGAATATTTCGCGAGCGCTGGAGCGGATGCGGGCGTTCCTTAGCAAGAACACATGAGGAGGATTGTGATGCGGAACCTGTTGCTTGCACTGATGTTCGGACTGTCGTTGTTATCCGGCGCCTATGCCGACGAACCCGCTGTCGTCGGTGGTCCGGGCGCGACGTGCGGCGGCATCGCCGGCTTGCAATGCGGATCGACCGAGTTCTGCGAGTTTCCCGCAGGCACCTGCGGCGCGGCGGATCAGACCGGCACCTGCGAAGTGAAGCCGGAGGCCTGCACGCGCGAGTTCAGGCCGGTGTGCGGCTGCGACGACAAGACCTATCCGAACGACTGCGAACGCAGGGCGGCAGGTGTGGCGTTGCTCAAGGAAGGCGAGTGCTGAACCTTTAGCCACGTCCGACGAACGGCATCTTCGTCGCCATCACCGTCATGAACAGCACGTTGGCGTCGAGCGGCAGGCTCGCCATGTGAAGAACCGCGTCAGCGACGCGCTGCGGGTCCATCGTCGCCTCGACCGCGATCGAGCCATTCGCCTGCGGCACGCCGGTGGTCATCGGCTGCGCCATCTCGGTCAGCGCATTGCCGATGTCGATCTGCCCGCAGGCGATGTCGAACGGCCGGCCGTCGAGTGCCAGCGTCCTCGTCAGGCCGGTGATGGCGTGTTTCGTCGCCGTGTAGGGCACCGAGCCCGGACGCGGCGCGTAAGCTGAGATCGAACCGTTGTTGATGATGCGGCCGCCCTGCGGGTCCTGCCTGCGCATCATGCGGAAGGCGGCGCGGGCGCACAGGAACGAACCGGTGAGGTTCACCGCGACGACGTCGTTCCACACCTCGACCGGGATCTCGTCGATCAGCGTCGACTTGTAGCCCATGCCGGCATTGTTGAAGAGGAGATCAATGCGGCCAAAAGCTTCCGCCGCTGTTTCGAACAGGTCGTCGACCTGTTCGGCCTTCGACACGTCGCAGACAATCGCCAGCGCCTTCGCCTCATGTTTGCCAGCGGCTTTCACGGCCTCGTCGAGCACTGACTGACGGCGGCCGCAGAACACCGTGTTCCAGCCGGCGGCGAGAAGCGCCGTGGCAACGGCCCTGCCGATGCCCGTTCCCGCGCCGGTGACGACAGCGGTCTTGCGGTTCGCCATGTCTCATCCTCCTAGGCTTTTAAGCCGCAATTCCGGACGCAGAACCGCGCACACTTCTGCTGGAATTGCTCTGAAGGATGGCATCGCAAATGGGGGAAGATTGGGCAAGCGCGCCCGTACAAAAAGGGCGGCCAGGTAGGCGGCCGCCCTGATCTGAACCGGTCTTGGGAGGAGGATAGGCCGATCCGACTGTCGAAAATGATGCGCTTCGTGGGTTAACGCATCGTTAACGCCTCAGCCGAGCCAGGGCAGGAAGGGCTGCCCCATCAGCGCCTGGACGAACAGGAAGCCTACAAACGCCGTGTAGGCGACCGCGGCCAGCCGCACCGGCCAGAGGCTGGAACCGCCGAGGAACCAGGCATAGGCGAGGCCGAAGAGCGGGATGACGTGCAGCGTGTGGGTGGCGAAGAAATGCGCGACGCGCAGGTCGCCGACATCGCGCGCCCAGCCGAAAAAGAACAGGCCGGCCGGATCGGCAGGCGTGCCGCCGACGAAATGCGTGCCGAATGAACTCAGCGTCCCCGCGGTGACCAGCGTGAGCGGCAGGACGAGCGCCAGGCCAATCACGACGGATTCCTTCAGCACCGGCGACAGGCCGGTCGCCGGGTTGCGGCCGATGGAGACGGCGTAGACCGCGCTCACCGAGGTGAGCAGGACCGCGGCGGCGCCCATCAGCGAATAGATGATCATGCCGATCATGGACGTGTTGAAATGCGAAGCGGTTCCGAGCGCGGCAGCGCCGTTGATCCAGATCAGCTCGGCGACGATCGCCGTCACCACGGCGATCGAAAAGAAGCGATACCGGCGCGAGGCGCGCGTTGCCTCGGGAAGGAAGCGCGCGAAGAACACCATGGTCAGCAGATAGACCACCAGCGCGAAGTCGAACTTCAGCGGCTTGACCCAGTTATCGACGCCCTCGAACACGCGGCTGTCGACGAAAGCGGCGAACAGCGTCGGGATGGCGCTGACCGCGATCACCACGGCAAGGTCGAAGAAGCGCGGCTCATCGGCACGGAAGCGCGCGAGCGCTTCCGTCTGCAATGATGGCGTGCCGACAGGCGTGGCGAGAACGAGTGCGGTCATGACGATCTCCTTCAGGCGGCGGCGGTCGTCGCGGTGGACAGACGCGCGGCGCGGATTGCGTTGAAAAGCAGATAGCCGGCCGGACCGAACAGGAAGGTCAGCGCCAGGCACGGCACGACGAACCAGAAGCGGATGCCTTCCTCGCGGGCGGTGCGCGCGATCCAGGCGCCGACGAACAGGTCGAAGGCGAGGTAGTGGATCCAGCCGGCGAGCAGAAGCTCTGGCGTTTCGAAGAGCAGCGCGACATTGGCGAGCGAATCGAACCCGCCCTGCCCGCTCGACCAGAACGCCATGATGAGCCCGGTGTAGGCGACCCCGAAGAGGAGCGGAATGGCGAGGCCGGAAACGCGGTCGGCGATCTTCGGGATGAAGGGGCTTGCCAGCAGCACCACCCAACCGACAAGCGCGATCGGGTTGGCAATCTGAAACAGTGAGGCCGGGTCCATGCAACAATCCTCCAAGCGCTTAACGGCTTAATGTCTTTACGGTGTAAAGATCAATTTTTACGATGTCAAGATTGCGGCAAGCAGGAGCGACTGTTAGAAGGATGGCAGTGCCGGATCATACTGAGTCCGGACCAGGCGATTTGAATGACAAAGACCAGAACGAAGCCCGCCAAGGCCCCTTATCACCACGGAGACCTGAGGAAGGCGCTGCTCGAGGCTGCGGAACAGGAACTGACCGAAAAGGGTATCGAAGCGTTCAGCCTGCGCGGCGTCGCCAAGCGCGCCGGTGTGTCGCACGCAGCGCCTGCGCATCATTTCAAGGACACCAGCGCGCTGCTCACCGCGCTCGCCGCACTGGCGGCGGAACGGTTCTACACCGCCATGAAGGATCGCCAGGCACAGGCCACGCCGGATCCGCACGCGCAGTTCATCGCTTCGGGGCTCGGCTACATCGACTTCGCGCTCGCCAATCCGGGGCTGTTCAAGCTGATGTTCGGATCGGAACGTCCGGACTCGGACGACCCCGAACTGGTACGGCATGCCACAAACGGATTCATGGTGCTGGTCAAGGACGTTGCCGACATGACGGCGCGCAATCCGCTGGAGCACGACGACGGCAGGCTCGATGTGGCGGCCGCGTGGTCGATCGTCCACGGCATCGCCAATCTCTTGGTCGCAGGCCGCGGCTTCGTGCTGAAGCCGCTGCTCGACCGTGACAGGGACGCGACGCTGGAAAGACTGATCGACCGCGCGACGCCGCCGAGTTTCCGGCAGCGCCAGCGAAAATGATGCGGCGCTCAGCGCAAAGATGCGCTGGTCAGCGCAGTGCTGCGCTGTTCACCACGGTGATTTGGTCGTTGCGCCGACGGACGGCACCGAGGCCGGCGCGCTGACCGGAACGGTTGCGGCCTTTACTGTCGCCTCGACGTGATCGACAAGCGCATCCGGCAGACCGAGCCGCCCGGCAAGCTGATCGAGATAACCGCGCTCGGCGCGCGAATCAGGATCGATCGCCAGGCGTGACGCGGTGTAGAGCTCGAGCTTCTGCGCGTCGGTCTTTGCCGCAGCGACGAGCGCGTCGAGATCGACCGCACGATCCAGCTCTTCCAGCAGGAATTTTTCGGCCTCGGCGCCGATGCCGGACAATGAAAGCTTGTCGGCGATCTTCTTGCGCTCATCCTCGTCGACATGACCGTCGGACTTCGCCGCGGCGATCATGGCGCGCACCAGCGACAGCGCGAATTCGGCTTCGCCTTGCGGCGCGTTCGATGGATGGAAGCTCGTGTCAGTCGGGGGTGGCAGCAGTTGCGGCTCCGCTTGCGCGGCGGCATCGCTCGGCTTGTCGCCATTCTTGTAATTCTGCCAGGCCTTGTAGGCGAGACCGCCGACGGCAGCGATGCCGCCCAGTTTCAGCGCGGTGCCAGTGACCTGGCGGCCGGCGCCAGTGCCGAGCAGGACCGCGACCAGGGCGCCAGCGGCGAGCGGATTGTCCTTGGCCATCTGCGTGGCTTTGCCCGCGCCATCGCGGACCGTGGATTCCGTGCCGGGAATTTTCGAGCCGAGCAGGTCGTCGAGCAGCTTTTTCGGATCAAGCATGAAGGTCTCCCATTAAAAGCACCCCTCGCGCCGTGTCCGGCACTCGCGCAGAGGTAGGAGTCCAATCACGGCATTGCAATGACAGGCGGTGTTAACTGCCGATATGTTTTCTCCCGCGCCGGGACGCCAGTTCGACCTGGCGGTGCCGCTCGGCGTAACGTTCGCGGTCGATATCGCTGCGGCTGTCATGACAGTAGGCGCAGGAAATCCCCGCACGGTAGAATTTCGACGCGCGATCCTCGACGGTCAGCGGACGACGGCAGGCACGGCAGAGTTCCGCTTCGCCGCGCGCGAGTCCGTGCGTCACCGCGACGCGCTCGTCGAAGACGAAACACTCGCCCTGCCAACGGCTGTCTTCGGCCGCGACCTCTTCAAGATAACGCAGGATGCCGCCCTTCAAGTGGAACACCTCTTCGAGCCCGAGCGAACGCGCATAGGCCGTCGCCTTCTCGCAGCGAATGCCGCCGGTACAGAACATCGCCACCTTGCGGCCTTCGAGGTCCGCGCGATGCTCTTCAAGCCAGGTCGGGAAATCGCTGAAGCTCGTCGTCTTCGGATCGACGGCGTCGCGGAATGTGCCGATCGCGACCTCGTAGTCGTTGCGCGTGTCGATGACGACGGTATCCGGATCGGCGATCAGCGCATTCCAATCGCGCGCCTCGACATAGGTGCCGACGCTTTCCAGCGGATCGATGCCGGCGACGCCCATGGTGACGATCTCCTTCTTCAGCCGCACCTTCATGCGGTGGAAGGGCATCGTCTCGGCCGCGCTGTATTTCACCTCAAGGCCGGTGAGTTCGGGGATGGCGTCGAGATAGCCGACAAGTTCGCGGATCGCCTGTTCGCTGCCGGCTACCGTGCCGTTGATGCCCTCGTCGGCCAAGAGCAGCGTGCCCTTGATGCCGCGCGCGCAACAAAAGGCGGCGAGCGGTTGTTTCAGCTCGGTAAAACGCGGCAGCCGCGCGAAGCGGTAAAGTGCTGCGACGAGAAACGGTTGTTGGGGTGATTGGTCCATTGGCGAGCGCGTAGCGCCGACATAAGGTCGATTCAAGTCTCCCCCCGCGACACATGCCCGCGTGGACTCCCAGAAGCCCATTTGTTAAATCGATTGAAAATCAAGGCGATCTGAAAGCCGATGTCCAAGAAAACCGACAAACTCCTTGCTCTCCTCAACGGCCAGCCGGTCATTCCCGTCCTCAAAATCGAGCGGGCGAAAGACGCCGTACCGCTGGCGCGCGCGCTCGCCAAGGGAGGCTTGCGCGTCATCGAGATCACTCTGCGCACCAAGGAAGCGCTGGAGGCGATCGAACGCGCGGCGAAGGAAGTCGAGGAGGCAGTCGTCGGCGCGGGCACGATCCTAAACGCCAAACAGTTCAAGCAGGCGGCCAAGGCCGGCTCGCAGTTCATCGTCAGCCCCGGCGCGACAAAGGAGCTGTTCAAGGCGAACCGCGATCATGACGTGCCGCTGCTGCCCGGCGCGATCACGCCCAGCGAGATGATGGCGGCACTTGAAGCGGACGTCGATTTCCTGAAGTTCTTCCCGGCGGAACAAGCCGGCGGCGCCGCGTTCCTGAAATCGCTCGCCTCGCCGCTTGCCGGCATACGCTTCTGCCCGACCGGTGGCGTCAGCGCCAAGAATGCCAACGACTATCTCTCGCTGCCCAACGTCGTGTGCGTCGGCGGCTCGTGGGTCGCGCCGGACGACATGGTCAAGCAAGGCAAATGGACGGAGATCGAAGCGCTGGCGCGCGAGGCGTCGAAGCTCGCGAAAGCGTAGATTTTGCTCGTGTCTTCGACCCGAAACCGCGACACACTTTCGGGAGACACGGCTTTAACGAAAACGGCGGCCAAGGCCGCCGTTTTAAATCTTCGATGCAGATCGGCTTAGTTCGTCTGGAACTTCGCGACCGACAGGAAGGTCACGGCCTTGCCTGTGAACCGGTTGGCGTCAGCCATCTCACCCTGCTGGAAACCGACCGTCAGAACTTCCGCCGGCGCGGTGGTCACGGCACGCGTGGAGAAGGTCGGAGCGCCGGCCATGCGCTGCATGTTGGCGACAGGCTCGCTGTTCAGCGCCCAGCGCGCTTCGTCAGGCTGTGCGGCGACCACGATCGCGCGCGGCTCGGGGCGTCTGTCGTTGCGGGTCGCACGCGCACTCTTCACGGTCGTCCTGACGGTGACCGCATCGCCTCTGGAGGCAAGCGTCGAACGCGGCGAGTCTGCAGCATAGCCGAGCGCGGCAACCTTCTCGCCCGGAATGATCTCCTCGGCGGTTTCCGCGAACGGTCCGGTTTCAGCCGGCTTCGGCAGCGAGGCCACGACGACGTTGTCGCTCGCGATCTCGTCCGGCAGCGGCGCCGATGCAATCTTGCGAAGCGCTTCCTCGGCGCTATCGGGGCGAACGGCGGGCATGGGAACGCCGCCAACGGTCTCTTCCTCGACCGCGGCGAGAGCCACCTGTGCGCCCTCGGTCGCCGCCGTGTAGTCAGGCCGGCGAGTTGGCAGCGGGATACCAAGCGCCACTTCGGTCTCGACCGCAGCACTCTCTTCGACCGGCTTCATCTCGAACGGCAAGGATGCAGGTTCAGCAGCCGCCATCTCTACCAAGGGCGCTGCCGGCGAGGCTCCAACGTCGACAAGCGGACGCGGTGCGGCGCCTGGCACCGGAATGTTGCGCGCAGGCAGGGCGGCAATGATCGCCTCGGGTTCTTCCTCGGCAGGAGCGGACGCGATCTCGACGCGCTGCGCATCCTGAGGAGCAACGACGCGGATCTTCGAATCGTTCGATTTGGGAGCCGGCTCCGGCGCGGCCGCGGCAACCGCCGTCGCGTCGTTGTTATCCTCTTCCTCGTCGGCGCCACCGCCAAAGAACGCGGCCAGGAAACCCTTGCCGTTGCGGCCACTGCCGCCAGAACCTTCATCGTCGCTGTAAGCGCGCGCGCTTGCAATCGCGAGGCCACCGCTCTTCTTCCGCGACTCGTATGATGCGACCGCCTGGTCATAGCCGGGCAGCGGCTTGCCGTCGGATGGCACGTGCAGCGTCTTGCCACTCGGGAACACGGCGACAAGTTCGGAACGGCTCATGCGCGGCCAGTGGCGTACGCTGCCAACGTCGAGGTGCACGAAGGGCGAGCCCGAACGCGGATAATAACCAACGCCGCCGGCCTGCAGTTTGAGGCCGATGTTGCGCAGCGTCTTCAACTTCACGCCGGGGATGTAGAAGTCCATCGCCTTGCCGAGCATGTGCTGGCTTTTCTTGGCGACACCCTTCGAGCGGCTGCGCAGCATGCCGTTGGTGGCCGGCGAACGATAGGCTGAGATGACGTGAATGTAGTCGTTCGATCCGGACTGTTTGTATGCTTCCCAGACGATGTCCAGAAGCCGCGGATCCATCTTGGTCGGCTCGTTGCGGCGCCAGTCGCGCAGGAACCGATTGACCTTGTTAAGGCCAGACTGATCGTAGCGGCCGTTGCGCTTGAAGGTTATCTCGGCCTTTTCGCGCGTGTGGACGAAGTAGAGTTTCAGGGTACGGGTTTCGGCATTCGCGAGCGGCGCCGAAAGAAGAAAGAAGCTCACGGCCAGCATGACCGCAGCGAAGGCTCTCTGCCAGACGGCCGCAGCATAGGCGCGCCCGCCTTTGTGTCGCTCGAATGTGATCAAATCAATAGGCCTTACGCACTGCCGAATTGTCCCCGGATTCGACGTCCGGACGAGATAGGGTCAAGTCCGACTATCGACACTAATGGTTAATCGCCACTTATTGAAGCGAAATGCGGTAACACCGTGGCGAGTTCTTGTCCAAAAATCCGCCCTTGGAAAGAGGGTAAACCGCCCGTTGCCGCGGAAATCCGGAGCAAAGGTTAAGACGCGGGGGCGTCCTGGCCGGGACCGGCCTCGATGCCATATTCTTTCAACTTCCGGTAGAGTGTGGAACGCCCGATCCCCAGCCGCCGCGCCACTTCGCTCATTTGCCCGTCGTAGTGGGCGATTGCGAGCTTGATCATCTCAACCTCGAGATCGGCCAGCGATCGCACGTTTCCGCGGTCGTCCAATGCCTTCAGCAGGCCGAAATGACCGCCGGGCGGCACCGGGTCGGGCTGTGCCGGCACGCGGATTGGAACGACCGGTTTTTCGGATTTTGCAGCGCCGACCGATTCGACCGTCTGGATGGAAATGCCTTCGACCTGGGCGCGAATCTGCGGGAAATCGTCAGCGACCAGCGTATCGCCTTCGCACAGGACGGAGGCGCGGAAGACGGCATTTTCCAACTGCCGGACATTGCCCGGCCAGTCATAGGCCTGGAGCATGGCGACCGCCGACGGCGCGACGGCGCGCACCTTCGATTTCTGCGGCACGATGCGCGCCATGAAATGATCGACGAGGTAGGGAATATCCTCGCGCCGGTCTCGCAGCGGCGGCACGAAGATCGGGAACACGTTGAGGCGGTAGAACAGATCCTCGCGGAACTTGCCGTCACGCACACGCTGCAACAGGTCACGGTGGGTGGCTGAGATCAGGCGGATATCGACCTTGATCGTCGAGCGCGCGCCGACCGGATCGACCTCGCCATCCTGCACCGCGCGCAGGAGCTTCACCTGCACGTCGAGCGGCAGGTCGCCGATCTCGTCCAGGAACAGCGTGCCGCCATGCGCTTCGACAAACTTGCCGGTATGCTTTTCGGTGGCGCCGGTGAACGACCCCTTCTCGTGACCGAACAGGATGCTTTCGACGAGATTGTCGGGGATCGCACCGCAATTGACGGTGACGAACGATTTGGAACGGCGCTCGCCGGAACCCTGAATGGCGCGGGCGACAAGCTCCTTGCCGACACCCGACTCGCCCTCGATCAGGATCGGGATGTTCGACGCGGCAGCCTTCTGGCCAAGCCGCACGACACGTTCCATCGCCGCACTTTGGGTGATCAGATCCTTGAAGGTGAGTGTGCCGGCAGCACTTTTCCGGCCGCGGCGGGGTGCTTCCTCCATCGCGCCGACCTTGAGCGCATTGGCGATCGCCACATTGATCTTTTCCGGCGATGCCGGCTTCACCAGGAAATCGAAGGCGCCCGCCCGCATGGCGGTGACCACGGTATCGATGCCGCCCTGTGCCGTCTGCACGACGACGGGAATATCGATGCCGCGCTCGCCCATCTGGCGCAGCACGCCGAGGCCGTCGAGGCCGGGCATGGCAAGGTCAAGGACGATGACCGAAACGTCGCCGCCACGCGGCCCCTCAAGCACGCCAAGTGCGGCCTCGCCGCCATCGGCAACGAGGGTTTCGTGGCCCGACTTCGATACGGCGGCGTCGAGAAGGCGACGCTGCACGGGATCGTCGTCGACAAGAAGGATCGGTCCGGCCATGGCTCCTGGCGAAAAATTGCGGCGTTGATGGGCGCGATCTGGACCATCCTGGCACAGGGTTCTAAATAAGCTCTCAAGAAAGCCGGTGAAAGAAAGCCCACTCCGGTTAACTTTTCCTCAGCCATCTCGAAGGTGACCCGGATGCCCGCTTCCAAGCACTCGAAGGCACGCGCCGCCGCGCCAAACGCCGCCCGGCTTGGCGATCTGCCGGAATGGGACCTTTCCGATCTCTATGCGACCATGGACGCGCCGGAACTGAAGCGCGACATGGAGAAAACGGCGAAAGATGCGCTCACGTTCGAGAATCGCTGGAAGGGCAAGCTCGCCGACGAAGCTGGCAAGGGGGACAAGGGCCAGCTTGGCGTGGCACTGAAGGCGTATGAGGCGCTGGAGGAGCTGATCGGCAAGGTGGCCTCGTATGCCTCGCTGATCTATGCGGGCAACACGTCCGACCCGAAGCGGGCCAAGCTCTATGGCGACATCCAGGAGAAGATGACGGATGCCAGTTCGCACCTGCTGTTCTTCCCGCTGGAGCTGAACCTCGTCGATGACGCGTTGATCGCTTCCGCGCTCGACGCAGACAAGGCGTTCGGCCACTACCGGCCCTGGGTGCTCGATCTCAGGAAGGACAAGCCGTATCAGCTCGAGGACCGGGTCGAGCAGCTCTTCCATGAAAAATCGATCACCGGCCGCGCCGCCTGGAACCGGCTCTTCGACGAAACGATGACCGATCTGCGTTTCGAGGTCGGCGGCAAGGAGCTGACGCTCGAACCGACGATCAACATGCTGCAGGACCCTGCCGAGCGCGTGCGCCACGAGGCGTCGGATGCGCTGGCAAAGACCTTCCGCGAAAACCTGCGCACCTTCACGCTGATCACCAACACGCTGGCCAAGGACAAGGAAATCTCCGACCGCTGGCGCGGCTTTGAGGACATCGCCGACTCGCGCCACCTGGCGAACCGGGTCGAACGCAGCGTGGTCGACGCGCTGTCGGCAGCCGTAACGGAAGCCTATCCGCGCCTCTCGCACCGCTATTACGCGATGAAGGCGAAATGGCTCGGCATGGAGACGATGAGCCATTGGGACCGCAACGCGCCGCTGCCCGAGACGCCGCAGGCGACGATCGGCTGGGACGAGGCGAAGAACACGGTGCTCTCCGCCTATCATCAGTTCTCGCCGGATATGGCCGAGATAGCGCGCGGCTTTTTCGACAAGCGCTGGATCGACGCGCCGGTGCGGCCCGGCAAGGCGCCGGGCGCGTTTGCGCATCCGACGGTGCCGTCGGCGCATCCCTTCGTGCTCTTGAACTACATGGGCAAGCCGCGCGACGTGATGACACTCGCGCATGAGCTCGGCCACGGCGTGCATCAGGTGCTTGCCGCCGACCAGGGCGCGCTGATGGCCTCGACGCCGCTGACGCTCGCCGAGACAGCCTCGGTGTTCGGCGAGATGCTGACATTCCGTTCGCTGCTCGACAGGACCACCGACCGGCGCGAGCGCAAGGCGATGCTGGCCCAAAAGGTCGAGGACATGATCAACACCGTGGTGCGGCAGATCGCGTTTTACCAGATGGAGCGCAAGATCCACACGGAGCGGCGCAAGGGCGAACTGACATCCGACAAGATCGGCCAGTTCTGGCTGGAGGTGCAGGCCGAAAGCCTCGGGCCAGCGATCCGGCTGAAGGAAGGTTACGAGGTCTTCTGGGCCTACATCCCGCACTTCATCCATTCGCCCTTCTATGTCTACGCCTATGCCTTCGGCGACTGCCTGGTGAACTCGCTCTACGCGGTCTATCAGAATGCCGAGCGCGGCTTTCAGGAGAAGTATTTCACCATGCTGCGCGCCGGCGGCACGAAGCATCACTCAGAGCTGCTGAAACCGTTCGGCCTCGACGCGACAGATCCGGCGTTCTGGCAGATCGGACTTGCGGTGATCAGCTCGATGATCGACGAACTGGAAACGTTGCAATAGCCTTTCCAGGCCGGCCACACGCCACGCCAAGACCATGCTCGATCAGTCCCAACCCTTCGTGCTTTTCCGCGACGACGTCGCGGGTGAAACGCTGCTGTTCGAGCAGCCGTCGAAGATCATTGCGCCGACCGAGCCGGCCGATTTTTTCGCCGCGCTCGGCGCGTTGGAGCGGGCCAAGGCCGACGGAAAATGGCTGGCCGGGTATTTCTCCTACGAAGCGGGTTACCTGTTCGAGCCGAAGCTCGCACCGCTGATGCCGAAAGAGCGGCGTGTGCCGCTGATGGTGTTCGGTATTTTCGACGGACCATCGGAAAGGCGCGTCGAGCTTGACGCCGCGCGTCCGACCAACGGGCCGATCTTCGACGCACGCGCGACGTGGACGATTGACGACTACAGGAAGCACTTCGATCCGGTTCACGAACATCTGCGCCGTGGCGACAATTACCAGACCAATCTGACGTTCCCTATCCACGCGCAGTGGACAGGCGACCCGCTGTCCGCGTTCGCCGCGCTGATCGGGCGTCAGCCGGTGAAGTACGGCGCGCTGGTTTCGCTTGAGGGACCGAAAATCCTGTCGCGCTCGCCAGAGCTTTTTTTCGATCTTGGCGACGACGGCTGGATCGAGACACGCCCGATGAAAGGCACGGTCCGGCGCGGCGCGACAAAGACCGAAGATGAAAAGAAAAAGCGCTTCCTGCGCAACGATCCGAAAAACCAGGCGGAAAACCGCATGATCGTCGACCTGCTGCGCAATGACATTTCGCGCATCAGCGAGGTCGGCACGCTGCACGTGCCGGAGCTCTTCAAGGTGGAGACTTACCCAACACTGCACACGATGGTGAGCACGATCCGCGCGAAGGCGCTGCCGGGCCTGTCGATCGCCGACATTTTCGCGGCCCTTTTTCCCTGCGGCTCGATCACCGGCGCGCCAAAGATCAGGTCAATGGAGATCATCCATGCTCAAGAGGAAACGGCGCGCGGCGCCTATTGCGGCGCGATCGGCTGGGCAGCCCCTGGCGGACGCATGCGCTTCAACGTGGCAATCCGGACGATCACGCTCTTCCCGGAAGGCGAAGCGGTCTACAATGTCGGCGGCGGGGTCGTATTCGATTCAGACGCGGAGTCGGAGTATCAGGAATGCCTTCTGAAGGCGAGGTTCGCGACGGGGACAGTCCCGAGTACGAACTGATCGAAACGATGCGCTGGGAGCCGGGCGAAGGATTCGTCCGGATGGACCAGCATCTGGCGCGACTATACGCGTCGGCCGCGACGCTTGGCTTTCGCGCCGATCCCGAACAGACCGGCGAGGCGTTGCGGGACGCGGTTGGCGAGCGGGTGCCGCTGCGTGTGCGCCTCACCCTCGCCTTGGATGGGCAGGCGAAAGCGACAACACAGCCGTTCGACCCAGTCCCGCAAGGGGCGGTGTGGAGCCTCAGTATTGCCAACACGCGCATCGACGCCAACGACCCGCTGCTGCGGCACAAGACATCGCGGCGTGAAGTCTACGATGCGGCGCGCGCGGAGTTCCCTCGTGATGCCGCGGACGAGGTGATCCTGCTCAACCAGCGCGGCGAGGTCTGCGAGGGAACGATCACCACGCTCTTCATCGACATCGGCGAACCCGTGCTGGTCACGCCCGCGTTGCAGTGCGGTCTGCTCGCCGGTGTGCTGCGGGGATCGCTGCTTAATCAGGTGACGGCACGCGAAGCCGTGCTGACCGAGGCCGATCTCAGATCGGCGCGCACGCTCTATGTCGGCAATTCCCTGCGCGGCTTGATCAAAGCTACGCTCGCGTGACGCATTGCAAGGGCGGCTGACGCGCGATACGCCATCACCAATATGGACCACCTCCCGACCCACACACCCTACGACGGCTCATCCTCACCCTTCACGATCGGGCTAAAGCCGCTCGACCTGAAGGACTGGATCGAGGTGGATCACACCTTCGACGACCAGATGCGTGAGAAGCGGCAGCTCTACGAGGAACGGCCGGACGATGTATTCGTCGAGGAGCCAGGCAGCGAGGATGCGCAGCGCGAGGTGCTCGGCCTCGTGCAGAAGCACGTCGCCGAACATTTCCCCGAACGCTACGAGCAGCAATGCAAGGGCATGCTGATCTCCGGCCATCCGGCGGTGACGACGGCGGCGATGCGTTCGATGCCGGCGCTGAAAGCAGCCTCGCTGCTCGTGCAGGAAGACCTGATCCTGATGCGCAAAGGCGAAGACGGCTGGCGGCTGGTCGCAGGATCGCTCTGCTTCCCCTCGTCGTGGTCGCTGCGCGAAAAATTCGGCAAGCCGCTGTCGCAGATCCACGACCCGGTGCCGGCCTTCGGACCCGGCACGCGCAACGCCGGACTGATCGACCGCATGTTCGACAATCTGCAGATCGAGCGGCCGGTGCAGCGCTGGAACTGGTCGCTGCAGGCGAGCCCGGCGCTCTATTATCCCTTGTCGGCAGTGCAGCGGATCGACCGCGCAACGCGCCGCCCGTCGAAATTCACCGATGCCGAGATCGCCGCGCAGGTCTTCATGCGGGTCGAGCGGCAGACGCTGCGCAAGCTGCCGGCCTCACGCGATATTCTGTTCACGATCCGGATCTACATCGATCCGCTGACGGCGTTGACCCGGCACCCCGACCGGAGTGCAATCGCAAAAAGCTTCGCGGGGCAATTGATGGCGATGGAAGATGCTCAGCTCGACTATAAGGGCCTGACGGCCGACCGCGACCGGCTCGTCGAAGCGCTGAAAGCGATCGCGGCGTAACCGGCGCGCTTATGCGTCGCCGAGACGCACTTCGCCGCTGCCGCTGTTGTTCCTGCTCTTGTTCTTGCTTGCGGCCATGCTCTTGCCGCCGCCCGGCACGACGACCAGTTGCTTGACCTTGCCCGCTTTGAACGCCCGCAGGAACTTGTCGTAGTCCTTGAAGGCGACGCAGCCATGCGACTCGGCGCGACCGCCGCGTAGCAGGTAGCTGTGGGTCAGGAAGCCGTCTCGGCCATGCTTGTTCCTGCCATCGACCGGCAGCATGCGAATGGCTTCCACGCCGTGGAACCGCTTCTCGCGCATCCGGAGATTGTACGTATGCGGCGGCGTCGGGCCACGCATCTTCACATGCACGTATTTCGGATTGTCAGCCATGCGGCCGATGCCCGAGTGCGCTTCCAGAACCGTCCCGTCAGGCATGTAAACGCGCGCCGCGCTGATGTCATAGACGGCAACGCCATTGCCGGCTTTGGGCGAGCGGCCGAAGGAGAAACCTTCCTTCTTCGTCACATCGTCCGGCTTTGCGAAGGCGACTTTCGTCCCCTCGGAATCATCCTTCTTCTTATTCCTGCCGAACAACGTCCGCGTCGTCTCGTCGACGTCGGGACGTGCCACGGCTACCGCCTCAGGCTTAGCCGGTGCGGCCTCCTCGGGTTCCGGCTTCTTGGCCGTGTATTTCGGCCGTGCGGAAGGCAGCGCCATATCATCCGGCAGAACGGTATATTCGGACGCTTCCGGTTCAAGCGCCGGCAGCGCCGCGGCAGGATCGAGCGAGGCCACGACCGTCTCGCCGTGATTGCCGGCCATGGCTGATACGGCAGCGATCGCACCACTCTCCGTTTTCGGAGACGGGTCGGCGAAAGCAAGCATGCCAGGCGCGGACTCTGCCGCCGGCACAAGCGACGCCAGACGGGCCGCCTTCGCATTGGATGGATCGATGCGGGCGACCTTGACGCCACCCGCTTTCGTGCGATCGTGTTTGGCGATCGAGGCGACTGCCGCCTGCTTGAACGCCAGCGCCATGTCTTCACGCGACAGAGCAGCGTTTTTCACGACACGGTCGAAAGGATCGTCCGACACAGGTTCGGAAGCGGCCAGCGTCTTCGGCGTCTCGAAGCGCTCGAACCAGCTTGCGCCGAATTTCGACCGCGCCGGCAGAATTGCCGCAGAGGCAGCGATGAAACTGTGGCTTGCAATCGCGCCGTCACGTTGCAGCGACGGCTTGAGCGAAGCGATCCTGCTTTCGGGCGATGCGTGCTTTTGCTGAATGTGCTCCAGCCGGGCAACCTTGCCCGACGATGTGGCAACGCCGGATACGGCGATGCCGATCGCGCCCACAACGACGGCTGCAAGATAGACACTGATCCAGCGTTTGCCGGTTTTCGTGATGATCGGAGTGCGCGCACGGCGTGGCGCGCGAGGTCGAGGCGATTTACTCACAACGCGTACTCAACTGATGAAACAACTTGTCCCCAGCACGCCGCGAGAGCGTGCGTACCACTGTCTCCTGCACTCTGTTGCCAGTGTGCAATCGGCTTCATCATCGAAGATGAATCATTAAGGTTAATGATCCCCTTCCCCTCTCAAACCAGGCACAGCTCCCACTGCGCCCTTCTCGCCACCCCTCATCGCCGAAACGATAAAACCAAGCCGGGCAGCAGCGACAATTCCGCTGGAATCCCTTGCTCCAGCCCCCTTTATTGTGACGGGGAATTGTGATTAAGCGCCACAAAGCGGCCTTTTTGGGGCCGGTTTCCTTTAGGAGATTTGAGCAAAATGGCGAATGAATCCTGGCCCTTACACGGCGAAATCACTGGTCCGATCGTGATGATCGGCTTCGGGTCGATCGGCCGCGGAACACTGCCGCTGATCGAACGCCATTTTAAATTCGACAAATCGCGGATGGTGGTGATCGACCCGCGCGACACCGACAAAAAACTGCTCGACGAGCGCGGCATCAGCTTCGTCCAGGAGGCCGTCACCAAGAAGAATTACAAGAAATTGCTGACTCCGCTCCTCACCAATGGCGGCGGTCAGGGCTTCTGCGTCAACCTCTCCGTCGACACCTCCTCGCTCGAGCTGATGAAGCTCTGCCGCAAGCTCGGCGTGCTCTATGTCGACACGGTCGTGGAGCCGTGGCTCGGCTTCTACTTCGATACGAAAGCCGACAACTCCACGCGCACCAACTACGCGCTGCGCGAGACGGTCCGGCAGGAAATAGAAAAGCACCCGGGCGGCACGACGGCCGTCTCCTGCTGCGGCGCCAATCCCGGCATGGTGTCGTGGCTGGTGAAGCGGGCGCTGGTCAACCTCGCCAACGATCTGAAGATCAAGTTCAAGGAACCGGCCCAGAACGATCGCGACGGCTGGGCGAAGCTCATGCAAAAGGCCGGCGTCAAGGGCATCCACATCGCCGAGCGCGACACGCAGCGCACCAAGAAGCCGAAGCCGCGGAACGTCTTCTGGAACACCTGGTCGGTGGAGGGATTCATCTCGGAAGGATTGCAGCCGGCCGAGCTCGGCTGGGGCACGCACGAGAAGTGGATGCCGAAGAACGCCAAGACGTACAAGCACGGCTCGAAGGCGGCGATCTACCTCGAACAGCCGGGCGCTAACACGCGGGTGCGCACATGGTGCCCGACACCCGGCCCGCAATACGGCTTCCTGGTGACCCACAACGAGGCCATCTCGATCGCCGACTTCTTCACGGTGCGGAGCAAGAAGGGCAAGGTCGAGTACCGTCCGACCTGCCACTACGCCTACCATCCCTGCAACGACGCCGTGCTTTCGCTGCACGAGATGTTCGGCGCGGCCGGCAAGGCGCAGGAGACCCATCACGTGCTGGACGAGAACGAACTCGTCGATGGCATCGATGAACTCGGCGTGCTGCTCTACGGCCACAAGAAGAACGCCTATTGGTACGGCTCGCAGCTTTCACTCGAAGAGGCGCGCAAGCTCGCGCCCTATCAGAACGCGACGGGCCTGCAGGTGACGTCCGCGGTGCTCGCCGGCATGGTCTGGGCGCTGGAGAATCCCAACGCCGGCATCGTCGAGGCCGACGAGATGGACTACCGGCGCTGCCTCGAAGTGCAATTGCCTTACCTCGGTCCGGTGAAGGGCTACTATACCGACTGGACGCCACTCGAAGGACGGCCGGGCCTCTTCCCGGAAGATCTCGACAAAAAAGACCCGTGGCAATTTAGGAACATTCTGGTCCGCTGAGCGTCTTGATGCTTAGGCGGCTGCCGTCTCGCCTTGCTTTCGCCCGCAAATCGGGCGAAAGCAAAAGTATGAGCAGACCAGAGGGGATTGGGATGACCACTCTACGCAAGGCTTCCGTGGCCGCGTCACTTGCAGCGGCGATGGCACTGGCTGGCTGCATGAGCGGCGGTGGCATGGGCGGCGGCCCGATGGCACCCCGTCCAACCGGCGTCGAAGGCTCCTGGATCGATGGTCAACGCACCGGCATGTCGACCTTTGCCGGTGGGGTCTTCTCCACCGTTGCGACCGACACCGGCCAGAAGCTCTCAGAAGGCAGCTACATCGTCAGCAACGGCACCTCGGTGCAGATCAACGGCACCTCGCTGATCCGCCAGACGCCGATCAGCTTCAACTGCCTGCTGGTTACACCGGCGCAGCTCAACTGCACGAGTTCTGGCGGCCAGCAGTTCATCCTTACGCGCTACACTGCCTAGACGCCTCATCGTCCTCCGCTGATCGACAATAGGCTGCGATCGACCTTGCGCGCCTAACGGGCCTCTTGCGATAGTGCGTGCGAGAAGCGCCGGGAGGAGCAATGGCCGCGCAGTTCGACCAACTAGAAGCGAGGGATCCCGCCGCGCGTGAGCGTGATCTTTTTTCGCGCCTCCCCGCGTTTCTGAAGACCGCCACTGCAGCCGCGCCGGGCCTCGGCCGCTGGCTTGCCGGCTGCGATCTCGGTGCGGTCACCGACCGTGCTGCTCTGGCGAAACTGCCGGTGCTGAGGAAGGCCGAGCTGATGGACTTCCAGCGGGCCGATCCGCCCTTCGGCGGCTTCGCCAACGCTGCGACGCTAAAGGGCAGTCATATCTATCTGTCGCCAGGTCCGATCTGGGAACCTGAAGCGACGGGCAGCCAGGCGGAGGACTCGGCGCGTGCCTTTCGCGCCATCGGCATCCGTCCGGGCGATATCGTTCACAACGCCTTTTCCTATCACATGACGCCGGGCGGCTTTTTCCTCGACAAGGGCGCTCGGACTCTGGGCTGCACCGTGTTTCCCGCCGGCACGGGAAACACCGACATGCAGGTCGACGCGGCCGAGGCGCTGAAGCCAGTGGTCTTCTGTGGCACGCCGGATTTCCTGAAGGTGATGCTCGACCGCGCAAAGGAGGTCGGAAAGGACCTGTCCTCGTTTCGGCTTGGGCTGGTCTCGGGTGGCGCGCTCTTTCCGTCGTTGCGCGCCGAATATGCCGAGCGCGGCGTAAAAGTCTTCCAGTGCTATGCGACGGCCGAATTCGGCGTCATCTCCTATGAGAGCGCCGGCGCGGATGGAGTGCCAACGCCGGGCATGATCGTCAACGAGAACCTCATCATTGAGATCGTGCGCCCCGGCACCGGTGATCCCGTACCAGACGGCGACGTCGGCGAAGTGGTGCTGACCGGCTTCAACCCGGCCTATCCGCTCGTGCGGCTTGGCACCGGCGACCTTTCGGCGATCCTGCCGGGCACATCGCCCTGCGGCCGGACCAACCTGCGCATCAAGGGCTGGATGGGCCGCGCCGACCAGCGCACCAAGGTCAAGGGCATGTTCGTCGACCCGAAGCAGATCGCCGAGGTGGTGAAGCGCCACCCCGAGATCGGCAAGGCGAGGCTGGTGGTGAGCCGCGACGGCGAGCGCGACCAGATGGTGCTGCATGTCGAGCCGGCAAACGGATCGGCGCTCGATGGCCAGGCCGTCGAGGCATCCTTGCGCGATGTGACCAAGCTCGGCGGTGCTGTCACGCTCGCCGCGGCAGGCACTCTGCCGAACGATGGCAAGGTGATCGCCGACGAACGCGACTATTCGCGCTGAGCACCGGCGCCATCCCCTGGCTTTTGCCCGAACCAGCCCGCGAAAAGCAGCGATTCCGCTTGCATCCGCAAAATCGCAATGTGAAATTGCCGGGCGAGAGCGCTGTTACACAGCGGTCAAGGAGAGGCTTTAAGCCCTCCGGCGAGACTACCAGGGAGAACGGAACGATGAGAAAAATCCTTGCAACGGCGGCGTTGTCGGTGTCGGCCTTGGCCGTGTCGGCCGGCGCGTCCTTTGCCGACTACACTTTGACAATCCTGCATATCAACGACTGGCACAGCCGCATCGAGGGGAACAACAAGTTCGAATCGACCTGCTCGGCCGAGGAAGAGACGAAGGGCGAGTGCATCGGCGGCGCCGCGCGTCTCGTCACCGCGGTGGCTGAGCGGCGCAAGGCGCACGAAGGCGAAAACGTCGTTTTCCTGAGCGCCGGCGACAATTTCCAGGGCTCGCTGTTCTACACGACCTACAAGGGTCAGGCCGAGCTCGAATTCCTCAACCTGATGAAGCCGGACGCAATGTCGCTCGGCAACCATGAGTTCGACGACGGCGAGGAAAACCTCGTGCCGTTCCTCGACAAGGCGCAGTTCCCGGTGGTCGCCGCCAACGTCAAGCCGAACGCTCAGTCGGGCGCCAGCGGCAAGGTGAAGCCCTCTGTCGTGCTGGAGATCGGCGGGCAGAAGATCGGCATCGTCGGCGGCGTTCCGAACGACACCGTTGACCTTGCGTCGCCCGGCCCGAACATCGCCATCGAGGATGACGTTGCGTCGATCACTGCGGAAGTGAAGGCACTCGCCGCGCAGGGCGTCGACAAGATCATCGCGGTGACTCACATCGGCTACCAGCGCGAGATGGACCAGATCGCGAAGATCCCCGGCGTCGACGTCGTCGTCGGCGGCCATTCGCACACGCTGCTCTCGAACAAGGACGACAAGGCGGCCGGTCCCTACCCGACGATGGTCGACAACCCGCTCGGCTATAAGGTGCCGGTCGTGCAGGCCGCGTCCTACTCGAAGGTGCTCGGCGAGTTGAAGGTGACCTTCAGCGACATCGGCATCGTCAAGGAAGCTGTTGGCGATCCGATCCCGCTCGACGCCACCATCAAGCAGGACGAGGCCGTGCTCGCCCGCATCAAGGAGATGGGCGCGCCTATCGAAGAGCTGAAGGCGCTCGAGGTTTCCGAGACGACCGAGGCAATCGACGGCAGCCGCGAGAGCTGCCGCGCTGTCGAGTGCGCGATGGGTAACCTCATTGCTGACGCGATGATCGACCGCACCAAGGACCAGGGTGTAACCATCGCCATCCAGAATGGCGGAGGCATCCGCGCTTCGATCGATCAGGGCGTCGTGACGATGGGTGAGGTTCTGACGGTGCTGCCATTCCAGAACACCCTCGCCACCTTCCAGTTGACCGGCAAGGACATCGTCGCCTCGCTCGAGCATGGCGTCAGCGCCATCGAAGAAGGCAAGGGTCAGTTTCCGCAAGTCGCAGGCCTGAAATACGCCTTCGACAAGTCGGTTGCGCCAGGTGCCGGTCGCATCAAGTCGGTCGAGGTCCAGGAAAACGGCGCCTGGGCGCCGATCGATGAAGCCAAGGTCTACACCATCGCGACCAACAACTTCACGCGCGGCGGCGGCGACGGCTACAAGCTGTTCGGCTCCAACGCTCAGAACGCCTATGACTACGGTCCGAGCCTAGAGCAGGTCGTCGCCGATTACCTGAAGGCACACCGGCCCTATACGCCGAAGCTCGACGGACGCATCACCGAGGTGGCGGCGGTCGTGGCTGCCGAGCCGGCGCCGGCTGAACCGGCGCCCGCACCGGCCGATCCGAAACTGCCCGAGCCACCGGCTGGTTCCGGCGACATCGCCGGCACGCCACCCGCAGTCGATGGCGGCACGCCGCCGGCGGCTGAGCCGGCGCCCGCCGCGCCAGCGCCTGCCGCGCCGGCTGGGACAGAGCAGAGCCACACCGTCGTCGCTGGCGACAATTATTGGGATCTGGCCGAAAAATATTACGGCGACGGCGCCAAGTGGAAGCTGATCGCCGACGCCAATCCGGAGTACAAGCCGCGCGCCCTGCCCATCGGCGTCACGCTTAAGATCCCGGCCGCGAGCTGATCGTCCGACACCAATCGGAGAAAACCCGCCCGGTGCAAGCCGGGCGGGTTTTTCTTTGGAAGAAGACCTGCGGCCAGACGTTCCATTGAAAACCGCCCGTAGCTGATTAAGTTCGGCGGCGAACTCGGAGCTTTCGTGGACAATTCAGGACAAAGCGCTGGAAAGATTGGCGTTCTGCTCGTCAATCTGGGAACACCGGACGGCACGGATTTTGCGCCTATGTGGCGCTATCTGCGCGAATTCCTGTCGGACCCGCGCGTCATCGAGCTGCCGCGCATCGCCTGGTATCCGATCCTCTATGGCATCGTGCTGACCACGCGGCCGAAAAAGTCCGGCGCGAACTACAAGAAAATCTGGAACCGCGAGAAGGACGAGTCGCCGCTCCGGACATTTACGCGGGCGCAGGCGGAAAAACTCGCTGCTGCGCTTGCTGGTGAACCGGCGATCGAGGTCGAATGGGGCATGCGCTACGGCACCCCGTCGATCAAGAGCGCCGTCGATGCGCTTTACGCGAAAGGCTGCCGGCGGATCGTCTATTTCCCGCTCTATCCGCAATACTCGGCGACGACGACCGGGACGGCTTACGACAAGCTGTTCCGCGCGCTGATGGGGATGCGCGACCAGCCGACGATCCGCGGCGTGCCGCCTTATTACGCGGAGCCGGTGTTCATCGACGCGCTCGCTGCTTCCATCGAGAAGCACCTGAAGACGCTCGATTTCGAACCGGAGATGATCCTCGCCTCCTATCACGGCATACCGAAACCGTATTCGGACAAGGGCGATCCCTATCGCGCGCATTGCCTCGAGACGACACGGCTGCTGCGCGACAAGCTCGGCTGGAGCGAAGAGCGTTTCACCAGCACCTTCCAGTCGCGCTTCGGCGCGCAGGAATGGCTGCAGCCCTACACGGACAAGACGGTGGAGAGGCTTGCGAAGGATGGCGTCAAACGCATCGCCATTGTGAATCCCGGCTTTTCGTCCGACTGCATCGAGACCCTCGACGAGATTGGCCGCGAGGTCCGTGACGAGTTCCTGCATGCTGGCGGCGAAAAATTCGTTCACATCCCATGCCTGAACGACTCGGATGAGGGCATGAAGGTCATCGAGGCGCTCACGCGCCGCGAACTTCGGGGCTGGCTTTAGCCGGAACTCGCGCACGCGTCGCCCGTTATCGGTGTTCCTTGCCGAACACCGATCCATGAACCGACATCTCGATCTCCGAACCGGGCGCACCGTCTGGTCAGCATACCGCTCGCCGGCCGTTCCCGTCAGCACGCTGACGCGCGATATCAGGACAGACGTGCTCGTCGTCGGCATGGGTGTCAGCGGCGCGCTGATCGCCGAGGCACTGACGGCTGACGGTCATTCGGTTGTCGCGATCGACCGTCGCGGCCCAGCGAAAGGATCGACCGCCGCCAATACGGCGCTGGTGCTCTACGAAATCGACAATCCGCTCTCCGTTCTGTCCGAGAAGATCGGCAAGCACAAAGCGCAACAGGCCTGGCGGCGATCACTGCTCTCTGTCTTCGCGCTTCGGCACCGGATCAAAGAGGTGCAGATCGGGTGCAATCTCGAGGAGCGGCCGTCGCTCTATCTTTCCGGCACAGAGCTTGGCTCAAGCGGCCTGAAGGACGAGGCAGAGGCGCGGCGAGAAGCCGGTATTTCGGCGCGATACCTGACAAGGTCGGAATTATCGGAACGATTTGGGATCGACCGTGCAGGCGCCATCATCAGCAATGGCAATCTCGCGCTCGATCCGCGCAAACTGACCACCGGACTCTTGCGGACCGCAGCGACACGCGGCGCGCGTTTTTATGCGCCATGCGAGGCGGCCAGCTTCGAGCACGCAGCGGACGCGGTGACGGTTGGCACGAAAAATGGGCCGACAATCACGGCAAAACATATCGTGCTCGCCACCGGTTACGAACTCGCATCGATCGTGCCGGCAAAACATCACCGCATCATCTCGACCTGGGCGATCGCGACAAAGCCCCAGCCGCGCGCCTATCCGCGCGAGCGGCCGATGATCTGGGAAGCGTCCGACCCCTATCTCTACATTCGCACGACCGCGGACGGCCGCATCATCTGCGGTGGCGAGGACGAGGAGTTCGCCGACGAGGATCGCCGTGACGCGCTGCTTCCGGCGAAGACACGGCGCCTGTCCGAGAAGCTGAAGAGACTTCTGCCTGGTATCGATACCACGCCCGAGTTCGCCTGGTCCGGCTCGTTCGGTTCGACCGCCGACGGCCTGCCGCTGATCGGCACAGTTCCACGCCACCCAAGAATCTTTGCGGTCCTGGGATATGGCGGGAACGGCATCACCTGGTCGCAGCTTGCGTCCGAGATCATCCGCACAGCGCTAGCGAACGGCAAGGATGCCGACGCCGATTTGTTTTCCTTTGGGTAATGACGCCGGGGGATTGTGGCGCCGCGTGATTGTGTCCGCCACAATTCACACTTAAGTGTCTGCCGACCGCTAACGCGGTTCCGGGCAACCTAGGAGGAGGGCAACATGCCTCTCGTTGGCTTCGACGTGCTTGTTGGCGCGCTCGTTCTCTTCGTTCTTGCGACGATTTTCTTCGGTATCCGCACGGTGCCGCAGGGCTTCAACTATACAGTCGAGCGGTTCGGCCGCTATACGCGCACGCTGACGCCGGGCCTCAACGTCATCATCCCCTACGTCGACCGCATCGGCGCCAAGATGAACATGATGGAGCAGGTGCTCGATGTGCCGACGCAGGAGGTCATCACGCGCGACAACGCCATCGTAGCGGTCGACGGCGTTGCCTTCTATCAAGTGCTGAACGCACCGCAGGCGGCCTACCAGGTGGCCGGGCTGCAGAACGCCATCCTCAACCTCACCATGACGAACATCCGTACCGTCATGGGCTCGATGGACCTCGACGAGCTTCTGTCCAACCGCGATGCCATCAACGAGCGGCTGCTGCGCGTCGTCGACGAGGCGGCGCATCCGTGGGGCATCAAAGTGACGCGCGTCGAGATCAAGGACATCAACCCGCCGGCCAACCTCGTCGAATCGATGGCCCGCCAGATGATGGCCGAACGAAACAAGCGCGCGCAGATCCTCGAAGCCGAGGGCCTGAAGGCTGCGCAGGTGCTCGAGGCAGAAGGCCGCCGCGAGGCCGCGTTCCGCGACGCCGAAGCGCGCGAGCGCGCGGCGGAAGCGGAAGCAAAGGCGACGCAGGTTGTTTCGGACGCCATCTCCAAGGGTGACGTGCAGGCGCTTAATTACTTCGTCGCGCAGAAATACACCGAGGCGCTGGCCAAGATCGGTTCGGCCGGCAATAGCAAGGTTGTGTTGATGCCGCTCGAGGCTTCATCGCTGATCGGCACGCTGGGCGGCATCGGCTCCATCGCCAAGGAAGTCTTCGGCGAGGGCGGCGCGCAGGCAAACGCTCTTGTTCGGCCGCCGCGCGTGCCGGTAACGCCCCGCACGCCAGAACCTCCCGCGGAGTAACAGCCATGCTGCAGCAGATCTTCGGCGAGCTCGGACCATGGAACTGGATGGTTCTCGGCTTCCTGCTGCTCGCGCTGGAAATCGTCATGCCCGGCTTCTTCCTGCTCTGGATCGGCCTGGCGGCAATCGTCACCGGCGCGATTTCGCTCGCGCTCTGGGACGTCTCCTGGTGGGTCTGGCAGACGCAGGTGATCGTATTCCTGGTGCTGGCGCTCGCCGCGGCGTGGGGCGGACGCAAGCTGATGGGCAGCGACAAGGTCGAGGATTCCGACATGCCGTTGCTCAACCAGCGTGGCGCGCAGCTCGTCGGCCGCATGGCGACGCTGACCGAGCCGATCGCCAACGGGCGCGGTCGCGTGAAACTGGGCGATACGATGTGGCGCGTATCCGGGCCTGATCTGCCGGTTGGCGCGAAAGTGCGTGTCACCGCGGCATCGGATTCCGAACTGGAGCTGGTCGTCGAGGCAGCGTAAGCGTCCGTATCGATTGCAGCCGCCCCGCCGGTCTGGAATGATCGGGCGCAGGGGCGTGCTGGCGGAGACGGAATGCTGCGGCGCATGATCTTCTGGCTTGCGGTTCTGTCTCTCGGCGTCGCCGCAGCGATCCTGGCGTTGTGGCTCATCTTTCCCCAACCCTCGACAGACGGCCGCAAGGCCGACACATCACCGGGCCTTGCGAAAGAGTCGTGGCTCGCGATGTCGCTCGCCGAGACCGCCGCACTGCATCCGGGCAAGAGCGGCGTGACCGAGCTGGCGTCGGGCGCCGATGCGCTGTCCAGCCGGCTGTTCCTGATCGACCAGGCTGACGCCTCGATCGACGCGCAGTATTACATCTGGCAGGACGACACTTCGGGCCGGATGATGCTCAAGGCCATGCTCGCTGCGGCTGATCGCGGCGTAGCGGTGCGCCTTCTGCTCGACGACAACGGAATTCCCGGCCTCGACCCGATTCTCGCTTCGCTCGACGGGCACGAGAACATCAGGATCCGGCTGTTCAATCCATCGACCGTGCGCCGACCGAAATATGCGGGCTATGCGTTCGATTTCTTCCGCATGAACCGGCGCATGCACAATAAGGCGCTTATCGTCGACGGCGCGGCAGCCGTCATCGGCGGGCGCAACATCGGCGACATCTATTTCGAGGTCGGCGATACCAATTTCTACATCGATCTCGGCGCCATGGCTGTTGGCGAGGTGGTCGCGGATGTTACTGCGGAATTCGATGCCTATTGGAATTCGGCCTCTGCGATCGACGCGAGCGCAATCCTGACGGCATCGCCTAGCAACGCGCTGGCGCAGCTTTCGGCACCCTCCGAAACCGTCTCCAAGGATGCCGAGCGGCAAGCTCTTGCGCGGTACGAGGCGTTCCGCGGCCGGATCCTGTCGCAGCCGCCGGCCTTCGAATGGACCGATATCAAGGTCATTTATGACGACCCCGCAAAGGGCCTTGGCCTCGCCACCGACGAGCAATTGCTTGTCTCGCAATTTCGCACCGTCGCGGCCGGCGCGAGATCGCACACCGAACTCGCCTCGGCCTATTTCGTGCCAGGCCGCGAGGGCGTCGAATATTTCTCGCGCCTTGCGCAGTCGGGACTTCGCGTCCGCATCCTGACCAATTCGGCGCATGCCAACGATGTCCTGATCGTCCATAGCGGGTATTTGAAGTACCGCGAGGCACTGCTCGAAGCCGGCGTCGAGCTGTTCGAACTGAAGCGGCTTGGCCCGGTGCGCGAGCGCAGCTTCGACATCGACGTGCAGGACGTTGCGGGTTCCTCCAGCGCCAGCCTGCACGCCAAGACATTCGCCAGCGACGGCAATCAGATCTTCATCGGCTCGTTCAATTTCGACCCGCGGTCGGTGCTGCTCAACTGCGAGATGGGCATGATGATCGACAGCCCACGCATGGCGACAAGAATGGCCGAAGGGTTCGATCGATCCCTCGCGCTTGCCGCGTACCGGCCGCAGTTACGGGACGACCAGCTTATCTGGCTGGAGGCGTTGCCTGACGGCACCGAGATCGTCCACACGACCGAGCCCGGCACGACGCGCATCCAACGCGTGTTCCTCCGGCTTGTCGGCTATTTGCCGATCGAATGGCTGCTCTGACGGATCAGGCCGCGCCGATACGCAGCAGATCGTGGAAATGCACGACGCCGACGGGTCGGGAATCTTCCACCACGACCAGCACGCCGATCTTGTTTTCGTTGAGATACGCCACGGCCGCACCCGCCGACATGCTCGGCGCGACGGTCTTGGGCGACCGGGTCATGATCTCTTCGACGGCAATATCCTTGAGATTGCGCTGCATGTTGCGCGCAACGTCGCCATCGGTGACGATGCCGACGAGCCGCCCGTCGCTCTCAAGTACGAGAACGCAGCCGACTTTCTTGTTGGACAGAACCATCGCGGCGTCAGGCATCTTGGTTCCGAGCGGCACCGTCGGGATGGCGTCACCGGTGCGCATCATCTCCGACAGATGCATCAGCGATGCGCCGAGCTTACCGCCCGGGTGATAGTCGCGGAAATTATTCGGCGTGAAGCCCTTGGCTTCGAGCAGGACCACGGCGAGCGCGTCGCCGATGACGAGTTGCATCAGCGTCGACGTTGTCGGTGCCAGCCCGTGCGGGCATGCTTCAGCAACTTTCGGCAGCGCGAGCACGACATCCGCCTCGCGTCCAAGCGTCGAAGCTTCGTTCGAGGTCACCGCGATCAGGGGTATCTTGAAGCGCCTTGAATAGCGTACGATGCCCTGCAATTCGGCGCTTTCGCCGGACCAGGACAGCGCGAGGATCGCGTCGTCCCGCGTGATCATGCCGAGGTCGCCATGATTGGCCTCGGCGGGGTGTACGAAGAAGGCCGGCGTCCCCGTCGACGCCAGCGTCGCTGCAATTTTGGAACCGATGTGGTGGCTCTTGCCGACCCCGGTGACAACGACGCGGCCGCCGAGCGCCGATACGATATTCACGGTATCGGCAAATGGCTTGGCGAGACCGTTCGCAAACGCCTCCGCGAGCGCCGCTATGCCCGCCTGCTCGGTCGCGACCGTACGGAGCGCGGACTCGATGGCTGCCTGCCGGTTATCCGGCTTTTCTGCGCTTCCCGCCTGCATGCGCAAGCGCTTAGCGCGTTAGCGGGAGACTGTCCAACGAAGAGTGGCAGCCCCGATGCCCCTATCTTCCAGCCCTTTCCGAAACCCTGTGTTAACCATCGCGATTTACGGTTCGGAAAGAATTTCGCGTCCGTTCGATCGTCAGGTGGCCATGTCCGGGGACCGGCCCGTTCCGCAAAAACGCGCTGAGACCGCGCTTTTCCGCGCCGCTCTGCTGGCAGCGCCGCTCTTTTGCGCGGGCGCGCTTCCCACCATGGCGCAGGAAGCCGGCCTACGCGGCGCCGTTGCGGAAGCAAACGTCAACGACGACCTCCTGAGCCGGGTCCCTCTTGCCGACCGCCGAACGGCGTTGGAGGCGCCAGCCCAGCCGCAAGCGGCGGAACAGACAGGAATCCCGACACCGACCTATCAGCCGGCCTCCGAGGAACCCGTCGCCGAGACGCCGGAGGATTCGCTGTTTGCGGACCCTGAGGACGATCAGGATGCGCAGTCCACGTTTGGCGAACCGGTTGAGCCGGTCAGGCCGCGCCGTCCCTCGACCGCGGCGGAACGCGCCACCGCGGCCGGGCGAGACTCGGAACCGGAGACCGCGGCGGAGCGTAATCGCGCAGCGACCGCCGAGCCGACCCGCAGCGAAGCGGAACAGGACGAGGACGACACGCTGACGACCGGCACGGTTCGTGCCGGAACCGTCGACAGCGAAGCTGACATTAGGGTCGATCCGCGCGCCGAACCGGAAGCGCCGATCGAAGGCATCGACCGCATCGAAGAGGAGAACCCGTACGAGGCGATCGGCATCCGCGCCGGTTCCTTCATTCTGCGGCCATCAATCGAAAGCGGCGTGACCTACACGACCAACGCCGATTACAGCCCGAACGGCGAGGACGCATTTCTCTCGGAGACGACACTGCGACTGAATGCCGTTTCGGACTGGGCGCTTCACTCCGCCCGGCTCGACTCTTACGGCATTTTCCGCAGAACGATCTCCGGCGCCGAAGTCAAGGAAACACAGGCCGGCGCCAATGGCGAACTCCAGCTCGATTTGGGGCACGATTATCGAGCGACCGGCACGTTCGAATACGAGCGCCGGCCGGAAACTGCCGAGTCGCCTGTCGAGATCGTCGGCGTCGCGACACGGCCGTTGAGACAAACGCTCAACGGTAGCCTTGGTCTGTCCAAGGAGTTCGGCAAAGCCCGCTTCGGAGTCACCGGTCGGGTCGAGCGCGACTGGTACGGCGACGCGACGCTCACCAACGGCGATATCCTTTCGCAGGAGGATCGTAACTCGACGCTAGCGACGGTCGCGCTGCGCGGCGGCTATGAAATTTCTCCAGCGCTCACGCCCTTCGTCGAATTCGAATACGGCCGGCGCATGATGGATGTCGAGGTTGACCCCAGCGGCTTCGAACGATCGGCTACGCGACTGGCCGCACGCGCCGGCGTCGAGCTCGACATGGGCGAAAAATTCGGCGGCGAAATCTCGGGCGGCTGGCTGCGCGAAACACTTGACGACAGCAGGCTGGAGCCGATCTCCGGTGCGACCGTCGAAGCTGATCTCCGCTGGTCGCCCTTCCGTGGCACGACGGTCGCGCTGAACGGCTCGACGACGGTCGAAGGCACGACGACAGCAGGCGAAAGCGGATCGATCCTCTATGACGGCCGGCTGTCGATCGACCGGCAGTTGCGCGCCAATCTTACCGGCACGCTCGCTTTCGGCGCGCGGTACCGCGACTATGTCGGCATCGACGCACACGATCTCACGCTGATCGCCGAAGGCAGTCTGACCTGGTGGCTGAACCGTTATGCCGGCGTAACCGCGCGCGCGCGCCACGAGACGCTGAAAAGCTCGCTGCCCGACCGCGATTCGAAGACGAGCTCGATATTCCTCGGCCTGAAGGTGCAGCGTTAGCGGCTGGTCTTGCGGCGCTCCACCGGCTTCAGCTCGGCAACCATCTTCTCGATGAGATGCGCGATCTGCGCATGCATGTCAGGGCGCCACAGCGCGAAAGCGACATTCGCTTCGACGAAGCCTTCCGGCGAGCCGCAGTCGAACGTCCGGCCGGTGTAATGATAGCCGTAGAACGGCTGGTTTTTCTTCAGCTTCAGCATCGCGTCGGTGAGCTGGATCTCGTTGCCCGTGCCGCGCTCCTGGTTCTCCAGAATGCCAAAAATCTCCGGCTGAAGAATGTAGCGGCCGTTGATGTAGAGGTTGGAGGGAGCGGTTCCCTGTTTCGGCTTCTCGACCATATTGGTGATCGCAAAGCCCGAATGGGCATCCTCGCCGCGGCCGACGACGCCGTATTTGTGCGTCTCGGCCGGGTCGCACTCCTGCACCGCGACGATGTTGCTGCCGGTCTTCTCGTAAAGCTCAACCATGTCCTTCATGCAGCCGACCTCGGACTGCATGATCATGTCCGGCAGAAGCAGCGCGAAAGGTTCGTCGCCGACCAGGTCGCGGGCGCACCAGACCGCATGGCCAAGGCCGAGCGGCACCTGCTGGCGGGTAAAGCTTGTCTGCCCGGGCGCCGGCTGCAACCGCTGCAGCCGGGCGAGCTGGTCGTCCTTACCACGCTGGGCGAGCGTGTCGTAGAGCTCGAACTGGACGTCGAAATGGTCTTCGATGACCGCCTTGTTGCGGCCCGTGACGAAGATGAAATGCTCGATGCCCGCCTCGCGGGCCTCGTCCACGACATATTGGATCACCGGCTTGTCGACGACGGTGAGCATTTCCTTCGGAATGGCCTTGGTCGCGGGAAGAAACCGCGTTCCGAGACCTGCCACCGGAAACACTGCCTTGCGAACCTTGCGCATGCTTGAACCTAGCCGCCCCCAAACCCCAAACAAATGGTCTGAGGCGACATTTTCACGCCGAAATTGAAGAATATTGAACGCATCGCGCAAATCCGGGCGGGCGGCGCGACAGGCACGTCCGCTACCCTGCCCGAAAGCCGCTATGGTAAACTGATTGATAACCGCGTTCGGGGATGAATGGCCTTTGGGACCATTTTAGGAGGGAGACGATGCTCATCCGCACCGCCGCCAAACGCCTGATCAGCGCCGCCGCTGCCGCCGGCCTGTCGTTTGCACTCGTTTTTTCGACCGTTCCGGCGCAGGCCGATGCGGGTTTCCAGAACTGGGTGGCCAGCTTCAGGTCGACCGCCGCCAAAAGCGGCATTTCGCGTTCGACCTTCGACCGCGCCTTCGCCAACGTGACCGCGCCCGACCCGGAAGTGCTTGAAAAGGCTCGCTTCCAGCCGGAATTCAAAGCGCCGGTCTGGGACTATTTCGACAACCGCGTGCATGAGAACTCGATCGAGGTCGGCCGCGCCATGGCGCGCAAGTACAAGCAGACCCTCGACCGCATCGAATCGCGCTACGGCGTCGACCGCTACATCCTGCTCGCGATCTGGTCGATGGAATCGAACTATGGCGAGATCCTCAAGAACGAAAATGTGATGCGCAGCGTCGTGCGCTCGCTGGCCACTCTCGCCTATGCGGACAAGAAGCGCGCCAAATTCGCCCGGCAGCAACTGATCGCGGCGCTGAAGATCCTGCAGAGCGGCGACATCGATGAAAGTCATCTCACCGGCTCGTGGGCCGGCGCGATGGGCCATACGCAATTCATTCCGACCAGCTACCAGGCCTATGCGGTCGATGCCGACGGCGACGGCCGCCGCGATATCTGGAACTCGATTCCCGACGCGCTGGCGACCGCCGCCAACCTCCTGAAAAAGAACGGCTGGCAGGCCGGCAAGACCTGGGGTTACGAGGTGGCGCTGCCGTCCGGCGGCAAATTCCCCGGCGGCAAGATGTCGTTGTCGAAATGGCAATCGATCGGGGTGACGCGGGCCAGCGGCAAACCGTTCCGCAATGGCGGCGATAACGCAGAATTGAAGGTGCTCGACGGCCGCAGCGGGCCAGCCTTCCTTATGACGCGCAACTTCTTCGTGCTGAAGGCTTACAACAACGCCGACAAATATGCGCTGGCGGTCGGTCTCCTTGCCGACGAAATCGCCGGCTACGGCGGCCTCGTGCAGGATTGGAACCGGCCGTTCACGAAGCTGAGCTTCGACGAAAAGCAGCAATTGCAGCAGCAGCTTTCCGTCCATGGCTATTATGACGGCAAGATCGACGGCAAGATCGGCGAAGGCACGAAATCGGCGATCCGCGCGTTTCAGGCCCAAGCCGGCTTGACCCAGGACGGTCATCCCAGCAAGGAAGTCCTGAGGTCGCTGCAGGGCCGGTAGCAGAGGCGAAAGTGTGAGTACGAAGGCGGGTATCACATCGAGACGTTTTGCAAAGGCGGGCCTGACGCTCGCCCTTGCCGCCGTGTTCTTGCTGCCCGGCCTGCTCTCCAGTGATTCCTACGCACAGGAGCGTCAGCGCCCACGGTCGCTGATGGAAATGCTCTTCAACGGCAAACGGATCGAGCCGAAAAAGCCTGCCGTTACCGTCAAGAACCGTACGACACCGAAAAAGAAATCGTCTGTCGTCCGGCTACCGGCCGAACCGGAAGCAGTGATCAAGCTCGACACGGCGAAAACCGTGATGGTCGTCGGCGATTTCCTCGGCACTGGACTGGCCGAGGGGCTAACGCCGGCGTTCGACCAGGACCCCAACGTCAAGGTGATCGACCGCACGAAACCATCCTCGGGCTTCGTGCGCGACGATGTTTACAACTGGCCGGCAGAGATCAAGGGACTGATCGAGGCGGAGCGTCCCGCCGCGATCGTCGTGATGCTCGGCTCCAATGACCGCCAGCAGATGCGGGTCAGCGACGAGCGCGTGGCGCCGATGTCGGAAGCGTGGATCAAAGAGTACGAAGCCCGCACCAAGGCGCTCGGCGCCGCGATCGCCGAAACCCGCGTGCCGCTGATCTGGGTCGGCATGCCTTCGTTCAAATCGTCGAAGATGTCCCAGGACATGATCGCCTTCAACGATTTCTACAAGCGCGCAGCCGAAGGAGCCGGTGGCGTCTATGTCGACATCTGGGACGGTTTCGTCGACGAGAAGGGCGCGTTCGTAACCAGCGGGCCTGATATCAACGGCCAGCCGGTGCGTCTACGTGGCTCGGACGGCATCAATCTGGCCAAGGCCGGCAAACGCAAGGTGGCGTTCTACGTCGAGAAGCCGCTGGCGAAGTTCGTTGGCGGAAAGACCCTTCCCGAACTTGATCCGCTCGGCCCGGGCGCGCCTCCGTCCGCCGCGCTGCCAGGTGGCGTTTCGGCGATCGACCGCACCATGCCGGTATCGCTGTCCGATCCCGAGCTTGACGGCGGGACGGAGTTGCTCGGCCTGAAAGTCGTGCCGAAGAAGGAAGACACGGAATCGCCGGGCGACAGGCTTGCGGTTGAGGGGATTGCACCCGCACCGAAGCCGGGACGTGCGGATGATTTTGGCGGCGCTGAGGTTTCTCCGGCACCTGCAGCGACGGCGCCCGTGACTGAACTGCGCCCGGCGGTGGATGCCGTAGCGCCAGAAAAAACGATGGCGATTCCGCGTTAGGCTAGCTGCCGCTTCAGCGCGGCAGCAGCGACGACCCCATCAGATATTCGTCAATCGCGCGGGCGGCCTGGCGGCCTTCGCGGATCGCCCACACGACCAGCGACTGGCCGCGGCGCATGTCGCCTGCGGCGAAGAGCTTGTCGACACTCGTCTTGTAGTCGTTGACGTTGGCAGCAACGTTGCCGCGCGGGTCGAGCTTCACGTCGAAGCTCTTCAGCATGCCTTCATGCACGGGATGCACGAAGCCCATCGCCAAGAGAACGAGATCGGCCTTGAGCTCGAATTCGGAACCTGGAATCGGCTGCATCTTGGCGTCGACACGGACGCAATGGAGTTTCTTCACCTGGCCGTTCTCGCCCGAGAACTTCTGGGTCACCACGGAGAAGTCGCGGTCAGCGCCTTCCTGATGGCTGGACGAGGTCCGGAGCTTTAGCGGCCAGTTCGGCCACGTCACCGCCTTGTCTTCCATCTCCGGCGGCTTCGGCATGATCTCGAGCTGCATGACCGACAGCGCGCCCTGGCGGATCGACGTGCCGATGCAGTCCGAGCCTGTATCGCCACCGCCAATGACGACGACGCGCTTGCCGCCGGCCAGAATCGGATGATTGTCGAGCGGCGGCTCCATGGAGACGCGGCGGTTCTGCTGCGGCAGGAAATCCATGGCGAAATGAATGCCGGCAAGATCGCGACCTTCGATCGGCAGGTCGCGACCCTTCTCCGAGCCACCACTGACCAGCACCGCGTCATAGGACGCGAGCAGCTCCGCCGCATCCTTGTTCACGCCGACATGGACGCCGTAATGGAACGTCACGCCTTCGGCCTGCATCTGCTCGACGCGGCGGTCGATCAAGTGCTTCTCCATCTTGAAGTCGGGAATGCCATAACGGAGCAAGCCGCCGGCCTTGGGCTGCTTCTCCAAAATATCGACGGCATGACCGGCACGCGCAAGCTGTTGCGCAGCGGCGAGACCGGCCGGACCCGAGCCGACGACCGCCACCCGCTTGCCGGTCTTCGACGAAGCAATCTCCGGACGGACCCAGCCGTGCTGCCATGCCTTGTCGACGATCGCGCACTCGATCGTCTTGATGGTGACCGGCGTGTCCTCCAGGTTCAGCGTGCATGACGCCTCGCAGGGCGCCGGGCAGACGCGACCGGTGAACTCCGGGAAATTGTTGGTCGAGTGGAGGTTGCGCGACGCCTCCTCCCAATTGCCGAGATAGACCAGATCGTTCCAGTCAGGGATCTGGTTGTTCACCGGGCAGCCGGTATGGCAGTAGGGAATGCCGCAATTCATGCAGCGCGCGGCCTGATCCTTAGTGCCTTCCTCGCCCAGCGGGATCGTGAACTCTTTGTAGTTCCGAATCCGGTCCGACGCCGGCAGATACTTCCGGTCGCGGCGGTCGATTTCCAGGAAACCTGTTACCTTACCCATAGCCTGTCTTCCGTTCCCTAGGCGGCCAGCTTCCGCTAGCGCATTCAGTACCTGCTCTTCAACTGTTGATGTGAGCACACCGATGGTCCGCTGCCGGGAATGTACCGGCAGCGGGTGCCCAGCACGGCCTATTCGGCCGCCACCTGCACTTGCTGTTCGATTTCCTGCAGCGCGCGCCGGTATTCGACCGGCATCACTTTGACGAAACGCGGCAGGTATTCGGCCCAGTGGTCGAGGATCTGTTTTGCGCGCGTCGAGCCGGTGTACTCGAAGTGGTTTTCGATGAGCTGGTGCAGACGCTCGGCATCCATGCCCGACATGTTGGCCATGACGTCGATGCGCCCCTTGGTCTCCATGTCGCCGCCGTGGTGGTGGAGGCGCTCCATCAACTCGTCCTCTTCCGGAACGGGCTCCAGCTCGACCATCGACATGTTGCAGCGTTCGGCGAAATCGCCGGTCTCATCCAGCACATAGGCGATGCCGCCCGACATGCCGGCCGCGAAGTTGCGCCCGGTATTGCCCAGCACGACGACCACGCCGCCGGTCATATACTCGCAGCCATGGTCACCGACGCCTTCGACGACGGCGATTGCGCCCGAGTTGCGAACAGCGAAACGCTCGCCAGCGACGCCGCGGAAGTAGCACTCACCTTCGGTCGCGCCATAGAGCACGGTGTTGCCGACGATGATGGACTCTTCCGGCACGACGCCGGTGTTTTCCGGCGGGCGCACGATGATATGGCCGCCGGAAAGACCCTTGCCGACATAGTCGTTGCCGTCGCCGACGAGATCGAACGTCACGCCGCGTGCGAGGAACGCGCCGAAGGACTGGCCGGCCGTGCCCGAAAGCTTCACGGTGATCGTGTCGGTCGGCAGGCCCGGGTGGCCAAAACGCTTCGCGACGGCGCCGGACAGCATGGCGCCGGCGGTGCGATCGACGTTCTTGATCGGCAGCTCGATCGTCACGGGCTCGCGCCGCTCCAGAGCGGGCTTGGCCAGGCTGATCAACTCGCGGTCGAGAATGTCGTCGATCGGATGCTTCTGGAGTTCCGTGTGATAGGTTTCTTCCTTCGGCGCGTCCGGCTTGTGGAAGAGACGCGTGAAGTCGAGACCCTGCGCCTTCCAGTGGCCGATCGCGGCCTGCTTTTCCAGCAGCTCCGACTGGCCGATCACATCATCGAGGCGCGCATAACCCATTTCGGCGAGCAACGCGCGAACCTCTTCGGCGATATAGAAGAGGAAGTTGATGACGTGCTCCGGCTTTCCCTTGAAGCGCTTGCGCAGCACCGGGTCCTGCGTCGCGACGCCGACCGGGCAGGTGTTCAGATGGCACTTGCGCATCATGATGCAGCCGGCGGCGATCAGCGGGCCGGTGGCAAAGCCGAACTCGTCCGCGCCGAGCAACGCACCCACCAGAACGTCGCGGCCGGTCCTCAGACCGCCGTCAACCTGCAATGCGATGCGTGAGCGCAGACCGTTCAGCACCAGCGTCTGATGCGTCTCGGCAAGGCCGATCTCCCACGGGCTGCCGGCGTGCTTGATGGAGGTCAGCGGCGAAGCGCCGGTACCGCCTTCATAGCCGGAGATGGTGATGTGATCGGCGCGCGCCTTGGCGACGCCGGCCGCAACCGTGCCGACACCAACCTCGGAGACAAGCTTCACCGAGACCTGGCCGTCGGGATTGACGTTCTTCAGATCGTAGATGAGCTGCGCCAGATCTTCGATCGAGTAGATGTCGTGATGCGGCGGCGGCGAAATCAGGCCGACGCCCGGCGTCGAGTGGCGCACCTTGGCGATCGTCGCGTCGACCTTGTGGCCGGGGAGCTGTCCGCCCTCGCCGGGCTTCGCGCCCTGCGCCATCTTGATCTGCATCATATCGGAGTTGACGAGATATTCCGCCGTGACGCCGAAGCGGCCGGACGCGACCTGCTTGATCGCCGAACGCTCGGGGTTCCGTGACCCGTCGGCTAGCGGCATGTAGCGGTCCGGCTCCTCGCCGCCCTCGCCCGTGTTCGACTTGCCGCCGATAGCGTTCATGGCGCGGGCCAGCGTCGTGTGCGCCTCGCGGCTGATCGAGCCGAACGACATGGCGCCGGTCGAGAAGCGCTTGACGATGTCCTTGGCCGGCTCGACCTGATCGATCGACAGAGGCTCGCGGCCGAGCTCGGCCGCCGTCCTGATCTTGAAAAGCCCACGGATGGTTTGCGCGCGCACCGTCTCGCGGTTCACGAGCTTGGAGTACTCGCCGAACGTTGCGAATGAATTGGTGCGCACCGAGTGCTGGAGCGTCGAGACAGTTTCCGACGACCAGACATGGCTTTCGCCGCGCAGGCGAACGGTATACTCGCCGCCGAATTCCAGCGTGTTGCGCAAAACCGGATCGTCGCCGAACGCGCTGGTGTGACGACGCACGGTCTCTTCGGCGATCTCGTCGAGACCGACGCCTTCGATCGTGGTGTGCGTGCCGCTGAAGTACTTTGCGACGAAGGCCGACGACAGGCCGATCGCGTCGAAAATCTGCGCGCCGCAATAGGACTGGTAGGTCGAGATGCCCATCTTGGACATGACCTTCAGGATGCCTTTGCCGATCGACTTGATGTAGCGGTAGACGACTTCCTTGGCGTCAACTTCCTTCGGCATCTCACCGCGCGCATGCATGTCGAGCAGCGTGTCGAAGGCGAGGTATGGGTTGATCGCCTCCGCGCCATAACCGGCGAGCAGGCAGAAGTGATGGATCTCGCGCGGCTCGGCCGACTCGACCACGAGACCAACCGCTGTGCGCAAACCCTTGCGGATCAGATGATGGTGCACGGCCGCTGTTGCGAGCAGTGACGGGATCGCAATCTTGTCCGGCCCGACCTGACGGTCCGACAGGATGATGATGTTGTAGCCGCCCGCGACCGCCGCTTCCGAGCGCTCGCAGAGCCGCTCCAGCGCGCCGCGCATGCCGGCAGCACCTTCCTGCGCGCAATAGCAGATGTCGAGCGTCTTGGTATCGAACCGGTCTTCGGTGTGGCCGATCGAACGGATCTTCTCCAAATCGCCATTGGTCAGGATCGGCTGGCGCACTTCGAGCCGCTTGCGGCGCGAATTGCCGACAAGGTCGAAAATGTTCGGCCGCGGTCCAATGAAGGAGACGAGGCTCATCACCAGCTCTTCGCGGATCGGATCGATCGGCGGGTTGGTGACCTGCGCGAAATTCTGCTTGAAGTAGGTGTAGAGCAGCTTCGACTTGTCCGACATCGCCGAAATCGGCGTGTCGGTGCCCATCGAGCCGACAGCTTCCTGGCCGGTGACCGCCATCGGCGCCATCAGGATGCGCGTGTCTTCCTGCGTGTAGCCGAACGCCTGCTGGCGATCGAGCAGCGAGACATCCTTGCGCAGCGCGCGCGGCTCGACCGGCGCGAGATCTTCAAGGATGAGCTGCGTGTTCCCAACCCACTTGCGGTACGGATGTTGGCCGGCGATCTCGGCCTTGATCTCCTCGTCGGAGATGATGCGGCCTTCCTCGATGTCGATGAGCAGCATCTTGCCGGGCTGTAGCCGCCACTTCCGAATGATCGTCTCTTCCGCCACCGGCAGCACGCCGGCTTCCGACGCCATGATGACGCGGTCGTCGCTGGTGACGATATACCGGGCTGGACGCAGACCGTTGCGGTCCAGCGTCGCGCCGATCTGACGACCGTCGGTGAAGGCGACTGCCGCTGGACCGTCCCACGGTTCCATGAGTGCCGCGTGGTATTCGTAGAACGCCTTGCGGTCGGCATCCATCGACTTGTTGCCGGACCACGCTTCCGGGATCAGCATCATCATCGCGTGGGAGAGCGAATAGCCGCCCTGCCACAGGAACTCGAGCGCGTTGTCGAAGCACGCTGTGTCCGACTGACCTTCGTAGGAGATCGGCCAGAGCTTGGAGATATCGTTGCCGAACAGTTCGGAATCGACCGACGCCTGCCGCGCCGCCATCCAGTTGACGTTGCCGCGCAGCGTGTTGATCTCGCCATTGTGCGCGACCATGCGATACGGGTGCGCCAGCTTCCACGACGGGAAGGTGTTGGTCGAGAAGCGCTGATGGATCAGCGCCAGCGCGCTTTCGAAGCGCGGATCGGACAGATCCCTATAATAAGCCTTCACCTGATAGGCGAGGAACATGCCCTTGTAGACGACGGTCCGGCACGACATCGACACGGTGTAGAAGCCATTGTCGACGCCGTTGGTCTCGGCATGGATGCGCGCCGAGATCACCTTGCGCAAAATGTAGAGACGCCGCTCGAACTCTTCCTTGCTCGCGATGGTCGCGCTGCGGCCGATAAAGACCTGGCTCTGAAACGGCTCCGACGCGGCGATGTGCGGCGCCTTGGAGAGCGAGGAATTGTCGACCGGCACGTCACGGAAGCCGAGGAAGGTCTGCCCCTCCGCCGCGATCGTATCGCGGACGATGCCTTCGATGTGCTCGCGAAGTGCGGCATCCTGCGGCATGAACAGATAGCCGATGCCGTAATGGCCGGCCTCGGGAAGCGTGACGCCCTGCTTCGCCATCTCCTCGCGGAAAAAGCGATCGGGTATCTGCACGAGAATGCCGGCGCCGTCGCCCATCAAAGGATCGGCGCCGACCGCGCCGCGATGGGTGAGGTTCTCAAGCATCTTCAAACCATCGACGATGATCTGGTGCGACTTCTGGCCCTTGAGATGCGCGATGAAACCGACGCCGCAGGCATCATGCTCCTTGGCCGGATTGTAGAGACCTCGCTCAGCGGCGGCTTTCAGCGCAGCCGCTTTCGTCTGCGCGGCCGGTGCTTGAACCGTCGTCACAGATGGCAGCTTGCGCGTCATCGCTCTTCCTCCGTTCTCGGCCCTTCCGGGCGGTTGCCGCAGGCGCGGCAAACCGCGCTGCACATCTCATTTCCCTGCTGAATGCGGCTGCTGCCGTCGTCCGTGGCAAGGACAGCCGAGCCAGCTTTATAGCACGCTGGTCCGGCGGGTCATGCTTCGTTAAATACGACAGGAGTGCTGTCCTATTTCATGTATGGCAGAATTGTGGACAGCCTTCAAGACGGAAATGGAAAAAATCCAGACGGATCACGAAATTAAATTAGCGGATCGAAATTTGAGAAGTAATTTTATTGCGCGACGTGAAACGCTGCTCTTCCGGATGCTGACGCGACCTGGCTCTTGAAGCTTGAAGGAAAAGCCGCGACAACCCAGGCGCATTTCTCGAACGGATTCATCCAATGATTTTCGCTTCCGACAATTGGGCTGGCGCCCATCCGCGCGTTGCGGCGAGCCTCGGCCTCCACGCGGCCGGTTACGCTTCCGCTTATGGATCGAGCGATCTGGATCGCAAGGTCGCCGACCGGTTCTCCATTCTCTTCGAGCGCGAAGTGGCGGTTTTTTATGTGAGCACAGGCACCGCTGCGAACTCGCTGGCGCTGGTGTCGGTCAATCGCCCGGCCGGCGTTTCATTCGTCCATGAGGAAGCGCACCTGATCGCCGACGAAGCCGGCGCGTCGGAATATCTGACGGGCGGCGCGCGGCTCTGCCCTGTGGCCGGCGAGCGCGGCAAGATGGACCCGCAGAAGCTGGAGACCGCAATCGGGCGCTACCCGGCCCAGTTCCTGCATGGCGGACGTCCCATGGCCATCTCCATCACCCAGACGACGGAATGCGGCACCGTCTACAGCCTCGACGAGATCGACACGATTTCGGCAATCGCGAAAAAGCATGAACTGCCGCTGCACATGGACGGCGCGCGCTTTGCCAACGCTCTCGTCTCGCTGAACGCCACGCCGGCGGACATGACCTGGCGGCGCGGCGTCGACATTCTCTCCTTCGGCGGCACCAAGAACGGTTGCTGGTGCGCGGAGGCGGTCGTTCTCTTCGATCCCGCCCAGGCTGGCGAGTTCGCGTTCATCCACAAGCGCGGCGCGCAGCTTTATTCCAAATCGCGTTTCGTCTCGGCACAGTTCGACGCCTATTTCGAGGATGACCTCTGGCTGGAGAACGCCCGCCACGCCAACGGAATGGCCGAAAGGCTCGCCGGGCATTTCCGCAATTCGCGCGCAGCGCGGCTCGCCTGGGAGCCGGACGCCAACGAAGTCTTCCCCATCATGAAGCGCAAGCGCGCGGAGAAGCTCAGACAGGACGGCGCCGTGTTTTACGACTGGACTGCGCCGGCGAGCTTCAAGGGGAAGCTCGAAGAAGACGAAAGCATCTATCGTTTCGTGACCAGCTTCGCGACGACGGAAGAGGACGTCGACCGTCTCATCGAGCTCCTCAAATAACCAGCCGGTAACAATCTGTTTTGTTGTCGCGTGAGGTCATGCCCGTGTAGAGCGCGCGCATGAGGCGTTTCTTCGCACTCCTGATGGTGCTGGCGATGGTCAGCGGGAGCTTCGGCCCGGCGTTTGCCGACCGGCCCGGTGGCGACAGCCCATGTACGCCCGAGACGATTGAGCAGTGCGGCGGCATCGACGCCACGGCCATCATCCAGCCATCGACGGACAAGGGAAGCTGCGGCCTCAAGGAGATCGGTGTGCTGGGACATTGTCCTGTTCACGAGCTGCGGATTAGCCGCATTGCCGTTACCTATGCCGAACGCGCACTGTTGCCCGCCTTCCTCGCGCAGCCTGAGCGGCCACCGAAGCAAACCTGAGCGCAGCCGCATTCGCGCGGCTCAAACTTCAACAGACAACTCACCTCATCGATGCACCGGGCCGCGTGACCGGCTTGCTGAGCGGCGTGGCGTGCGGCGCATCAAGAAAACACAAGGAATGAACATGTCCAATCTTTCCCAGCAAAGCCTCGCAATCCCGGCGCTCGGCCGTCCCTATGCCTCGCTCGACACGTTCGTCGAGACGCTGCTGCGCGTCGTCGCGGGCGTTGCACTCGTCGTTCACGGCGCGCCAAAGTCGTCGACCCGTTTGGTGCAATCGGCATGGTCGAAAGTCTCGGCTTCTACCCCGGGGTCTTCTGGTCACCGCTGCTGTCGGCCACCGAATTCTTCGGCGGAATCCTGCTCGCCATCGGGCTCCTGACGCGGCCGGCGGCGTTCGCGACGACAATTGTCCTTCTCGTCACGGTCTGGTTCCACTGGATTGCCCAGGACCAAGGCTACATGGGCGCCGAAAAGTCGATGATCTGGGCCGCCGTCACCTTCTACTTCGTGGTGCGTGGCGGGAATCGGCACTCAATCGATGCCAAGCTGGGTCGCCATATCTGAGGCACAAAAAAAGACGGCGCCCGAAAGGGCGCCGTCTCTTGTACCGAACTATGGCGTTAGGCCGCGACCTTCGCCTCGATCTGCTTCGCGGTTCTCTCCGAACCGTTGGCGATCGCGATCTTGCGCGGCTTCAACTGCTCGGGAATGTTCCGCTTGAGGTCGATGTGGAGCAGGCCGTTCTTCAGCGCTGCACCGACGACTTCGACGTGATCGGCAAGCTGGAAGCGACGCTCGAAGGAGCGCGCAGCGATGCCGCGATAAAGTACCTCGGCGCCGTCATTGTCGGCCACGTCCTTGCGCTCACCCTTGATGGTCAGCACGTTGCGGTGGGCTTCGATCGAAATCTCTTCATCCGAGAAGCCGGCGACAGCCATCGAGATGCGATAGGCGTCTTCACCCGTGCGCTCGATATTGTAGGGCGGGTAGCTGGTCTGGCCGCCTTCGGGCGTCGCGAGACCATCGAGCATCGAGAAGAGGCGGTCGAAGCCGACGGTCGAACGATAAAGCGGGGAAAAATCAACGTGACGCATTTGCGTGTTCTCCATTGAGCAACAATTGGTTTGCGTTTGATCCGGTGCGGAAACCCAAAATGGCGTTTCGGCGGGGACCAGCGGCCCCGATTTGGCGGCCGCACAGGTGATTTGGGGACGGAATAAACGATTTCAAGGGCCGTTACCCGCCTCGAAGGCGCCGCAACCATGAACCGCCGATGAATGCGCGTTTCGGCGGGGGTTCAGGTCAGCGCCGCTAAAGTCCGGTCAACACATCGGACATGCGGATGCCAGACAGATGCTCCGCGACGAGGCCGAACCGGGTGTAACGTCCCTTCCTCCCGGATCGACAGAGGCCGGAAGCCCCAGACGGCGCTTCCGGCCTCAGCTTTTTTGCAAAGACAGCCGTGGTTGCGTTTCGGACGGAGCCTTTCTATGCAAGGCAGTCCCGAGAGCCGTTTCCTTGCATGTCCAAGCTTTTTTTCGAGACCCCGGCGAACCCCATCCCGGAAAACGCCACGGCCGGCTACTTCAAGACGAGGGACGGCAGATCGCTCCGCTACGCGCGCTTTGCCGCGACCAGCCGGCCGCTCAAGGGGACGGTGATCATCCTTCAGGGCCGTAACGAGTGCATCGAAAAGTATTTCGAGACGGCGCGGGACATCGCCGCGCGTGGCCTCGGCGTCGCCACCTTCGACTTTCGCGGCCAAGGAGCGTCGGACAGGCTGATCAAGGATCGCGAGCGCGGCTTCGTCGATAGTTTTGATGAGTATGTCGATGACCTCGAACGCTTCTTCGAAGACATCGTCCTCGCCGACTGCCGGGCGCCTTATTACATCCTCGGCCACTCGACCGGCGCGCTGGTCGCAATTCTTGCCGCGCCCCGGCTGGTCAATCGTGTCCAGCGCATGATCCTTTGTGTGCCGCTTCTCGGCCTGAAAGGTCTGCCCTTCTCGTCGAAAACCGTTCGCCGCCTGACCGCGCTGCTCTACAATCTCGGTCTTGGCTCGGTCTACATTTCAGGCGGTCCGCGGCCGAAAGAGCCGACGCCATTCGCGACCAATGTGCTGACCACCGATCTCGGGCGATACACGCGCAACGTCCAGATCTTTCATACCCATCGCCAGCTTGGACTGGGCGGGCCGACGGCAGCCTGGATTCACGCCGCCTGCGTGGCGGCCGAAACGGTGCAGGACCCCGAATTCATGGCGCGCATCCAGATCCCGATGCTGTTCATCGCGGCGGGCGCCGACGAAGTCGTTTCGACCGAAGCGATCGAAGCCTATGTCAAACATCTTCGCGCCGGATCGCTGGTGACGCTCGACGGCGCGCGTCACGAAGTCTGGCAGGAGGCCGACATTTTCCGCGAGCAGCTTCTCGCCGCCTTCGACGTGTTCATCCCGGGCACGGACCCGGACGCGGTTTGATCCTCAGCCGTTGAGAACGTCCATCGCCGCCGCGTGAAGCTCCGGCGTGGCAGCGGCTAGCACATCGCCGCCCTTCTCCGCTGGCTTGCCGTCGAATGTCGTCACCACGCCGCCGGCGCGCTCGATGACAGGGATCAGCCCGACAATGTCATAAGGCTGCAGGCCCGGATCGGTGACGATGTCGGCGTGGCCGGCGGCAACCATGGCAAAAGCATAGCAGTCCGTGCCGTAACGCGGCAGCCGGACACAGGCTTCGAGCTTGTCGTAGATCGCGCGCTGCGCACCGCGAAAGAGCGCGGGCGTCGTGGTGAAAAGCGTTGCATCGGCAAGCGCTTTGGTTGGCCGCGTTTTCAGCCTGCGAGGGCCCCCCGGCCCTTCGTAGAACGCACCCTCCTCGGTGGCGAAAAAGAGCTCACCCGTGAAGGGTTGCGACATCAGCCCGGCGACCGCATCGCCATCGACCGTCAGCCCGACCAGCGTGCCCCAGACCGGCAGCCCCGAGATGAAGGCGCGCGTCCCGTCGATCGGGTCGATGACCCATTGGTGACGGCTGTCCGCCTTTTCGACCCCATGCTCTTCGCCGAGAATGCCGTGATCGGGAAACTCCGCATTGATCACTGCGCGGATCGCGCGCTCGGCTTCCCGATCGGCTTCCGTCACCGGATCGAACCCGGCGGAAAGCTTGTTCGTGACGGCACCCTCGCTGCGAAATCGCGGCAAGGTCTCCGCCGCCGCGGCCGCCGCGATGCGGCGCATGAACTCCGCTGTGACGCGCATTCCATCTCCTGCGGTGTGCTCAAAATTTCGGCAGCGGCCCAGCGCGCCCATTTGTCACACAAATCGGACTTAACAACTCATGAATTGGCTTGACATTTGTGCATCGCACAATAGATTCAATCACGGACGGGTTCGCTCGTCCATGCCCTCCTTGGGCGTTTCCTCCCTAGACTTCGACCGCGTCGTGCGAACGATGCGGTCTTTTTTTCCGGCAGAGCCGCGAGACGTGCCGGCGCGACGCTATTCGGCCGCGAGCGGCAGTTCCGTGAAGTGATAATCCGGAACCGACATCAGGTCGCAGGCGAAACGCGCCAGATCATCGGCCAGCGCTTCGAAGCCCGCCGACTTCTGGAAGGTGCGCTCGTTCATGTAGAGCCCGCGATTGACCTCGATCTGCAGCGCATGCAGCCGCCTCGGCGGCCGGCCATAATGCTCCGTGATGAAGCCGCCAGCGTAAGGCTTGTTGTGCGCCACCGTGTAGCCCATCGAGATCAGGAGGCCGATCGCGTGCTCGGTGAGGATGGGCGAGGCGGATGCGCCGAACCGGTCGCCGACGATGAAGTCGGGCCGCACGCCGCTATCGCCGATACGAATGCTTGCCGGCATGGAATGGCAGTCGATCAGCACCGCGTAGCCGAAGGCGGCATGCGTGCGCGTGACGAGTTTCTTCAGCGTGTCGTGGTAGGGTTTGTAGATCGTCTCAATGCGCGAGAGCGCTTCCGAAAGGGGCAAGCGGCCGGGATAGATGTCCATGCCGTCGCCAACCAGTTTCGGCACGGTGCCCAGGCCGCCGGCAACACGCGCCGAGCGGATATTGGCGAAGGAAGGCACCGGATCGCAGAACATGCGCGGGTCGAGTTCCCACGGCTCGCGATTCACATCGAGATAGGCGCGCGGAAAATTGGCCGCGAGGATCGGCGCCCCGAAAGACAAGGCGCCGCCGAACAGCTCATCGACGAAAGAATCCTCCGAGCGGCGGATCATGCTCGCATCGAGCTTGGCCATGCCAAGGAAGCGCTCGGGATAATAGCGGCCGCTGTGCGGCGAGTTGAAAATGAAGGGGACGCTTTGGGCGCCGGACGATCTTATCTCGAACGGCTGGACGGTGGCAAAATCGTCCGCTGCCGTCATCTCCCGCACTCGCGGATGGAATAGTTATCGCCCATAAGCGGACCGTGCCACTCAACGATGTCCATGTCCAGCCTTCCGATACGTGAACCAAGCCCTTGTTTGGGCTCGATTCCATGCCCGTTCACTTGATCTTTACCGCTCAGGATTCATATACAGGCGCATGGTTAACAGGACGGTCCTCGCAGGACGTCCTGTAAGACGATTTCGGACGGGAAGAATGGCGCGAATTCTGCTGGCGGAAGACGACGAGGATATGCGGCGCTTCCTGGTCAAGGCGCTCGAGCGTGCCGGCTATGACGTCACCGATTTCGACAACGGCGCCAGCGCCTATGAGCGGCTTCGCGAAGAGCCGTTCTCGCTGCTGCTCACCGACATCGTCATGCCCGAGATGGACGGCATCGAGCTGGCACGCCGCGCGACCGAGATCGACCCGGACCTCAAGGTGATGTTCATCACCGGCTTCGCCGCGGTTGCCTTGAACCCCGATTCGAAGGCCCCGAAGGACGCCAAGGTCCTGTCGAAACCCTTCCATCTGCGCGACCTCGTGAACGAGGTCGAGAAGATGCTGCAGGCGGCCTGATCGCCCGAAAACCAGGCAAAACAGGCGCCGAATTGCCGCTATTGACCTTCACGGTCGTTCATGATGTATGCGCGGCTTCGGATGGGCGTGTAGCTCAGCGGGAGAGCACTACGTTGACATCGTAGGGGTCACAGGTTCAATCCCTGTCACGCCCACCATTCGGTCCAAGGCTTCCAGCGAAATTTGCGTAGTGCCCGGCAGGTTCGATGAACCTGTCCTGCTGAATGGTGACTGCCTCGACCTGCTTTCGCAAGTGACGCCGGCAAGCGTATCGCTAGTGCTCGCCGACCTGCCCTACGGCACTACACAAAACCCGTGGGATAGCATCATTCCCCTCGATAAATTGTGGCCGCTTCTCTGGCGGGCGCTGCAGCCGAACGGTGTTGTGGCCTTGACTGCAGCGCAGCCCTTCACAAGCGTTCTCGTGGCATCGCAGCTGCAGGCGTTTAAATATAGCTGGGTATGGCAGAAGAGCCGTCCGACCGGCCACATGAACGCGAAGAAGCAGCCAATGCGCGAGCATGAGGACATATGCGTTTTCTACCGCGCTCAACCCACCTACAATCCGCAATTTCTGACAGGCGCTCCGAACCATGTCGGCACGAAGCCGCGCGTCAAAAGCCACTCAGGCAACTACGGCAAGCAGTACGAGGTGGTCGAAGAGGCAACGACGCGGAAATACCCGAAGACGATCCTTCCTTTCCCGGTCGTTTCCCCGACCCACGTGGTGCACCCGACGCAAAAGCCGGTGCCACTGATGGAGTATTTCATCCGCACCTACACGAATCCGGGCGATCTGGTTCTCGACGTGACCATGGGGAGCGGCACGACAGGGGTTGCCGCCATAAGGCTAGGTCGGCGCTTTATCGGCATGGAGCTTGACGCCGACTACTGCGGCATCGCGCGCGGGCGAGTTCTCAATGCCGAGTTGAATCCGCAACAGACCTTGTTTGATGCCGCTTAGCCCCCCACCCGTTCACAGATAGTCACCCTGAAGGAGAAGGAAGATGACGTACGCGCAGATCGATAAAGGCATGAAGCTTCACATCGTCTGCGAGCCGGGCGAGGAATACCGGGGCGAGGTTATTCGCATCGGGCATCTCAGCGCGCCGCTCTGCTGCACGCCCCGCTTCCGGGGCTTCTACCGGATGACCATCAACGTTCCTCTTGGTAATGCCTGCAAGAACTGCCGGCGCGTTGCGACCGCCGCCTAGCACCCTGACCCGAAGGAGACGAGGAATGGACACCGAGAAGGAATACCGCGTTAGCCGCGCGGTGACGAAGGAAGAATGCCCTTGGCTGGACGAGGCTGTTGCTGAAGGCACCCGCGTCTTCGACTATTCGGGCGTTACCTACGGCTGCATCCGTGCGGGCAAGGCAGTTACGCGCGAGCGCGGTGAGACACCGTTCTTCGAGCTTCCGCGTGATGCGCTCGAAGCAGCCTAACCCCACCAAGGAACCCTATCCCTGAATGGCCTCAAGAGCACGACGATCTTCCCCGGCCAAACCCTCTCCCTGGCATAGGGCACTCACACGCCCTTCGTCTTAGCGTAAGCGTTCCCCGGCGGCTCTTTCGTATCCGCTTCGACGTGAGCTTTCCGGCGCTGGACGAAATGATCGTTGGGGTAGGTCCGGTGTAGCTCGTTGAAGGCCGCCCGTGCCACTGTAGCATTTGTTGCCCAAGCCGCGAGGTCCATTATGCCTGACCCGTCTCGCTTCATGCGATAGACGCAGCTTCCTTCGGCATACAGGTCTATGTTCGCGTGCCGATCCAGGAATTGCGGCTCCATGCTTTCCATCAGCCAGAGCGCGACCTGTTTTGCCGTCTCCGGTTTTAGCTGGACGACCTTTCCCTGTTTTGCGGTGTTGAAGATGCGCTTGGCTATGTCTTGCTGGTTCATCCTGCCACGCTAGAATAGCGATATGGCAAAGAGCAAGTTCGAAGTCGGCGGATGGGTGGACTACCGCTTGAGCATCACGCGCGTTGGCAAGGAAGGCGTCACGGTCGCTTTCCCGGATGGAACGAAGAAAACCATCAAGGCGGACGATGACGACATCCTCGAAGTGCATCCGATGCCGAAGGAAAAGTCGGGGCGGATCGGCACGTCGAAGCTGGCAAAGGCCTTCGGAGACGAAGAGTGACAGCCTGAAACGCAGAAAGGCCCCGCCGATCCCGAAGGACCAGCGGGGCCGTTACCACCAGCGGGGGAGGAGGAACCGCGGGCGATCGGTCAGCCGTCATCATCGTTAGGCGCCGACAGTAGCGGCGGCAGGATGATGATCGGGCGAGGCGTCACCTCGAAGCGGATCGGCGGCGACGTCACAAGAATGGGCCATCCAAGCCGATGGATCAGGTTGCAGATGTAGGAGAGCTCCACCTGATAGGTGGCCTGCCCAAGCGCCGCTGCCTCAGGAATGGTGATGCTGCGCCGGTAGGTGACAAGGCCTGCCAACTGTGCCGGCCCCACCGTATAGCTCGGAATGGCATGCTTCTGCCCGGCGGAGTCGTAGAGCCAGCGCTTGGCCGTGGCCTCGCAGATGCGAAGGCGGAACACCCGGAATTCGAGTTCGATCGACGCGCCCTGCGCTACGCTGGCGGTGATCGGCCTGACGCCCTCGTAGATGATCGGCGGCTGCCGGTCGATCATGGCTGTGACCAGCCACCACAATAGGATGGCAAACGGCGAAGCGATCAGGGCCGACAGCCAGTGAAAGCGCAGAAAGCTCGTCGCATGGTTCATTTGAACGACCTCAGCAGATAGGGCGAGACGTATTTCCAGATCTGGTCGACCGCGACGAGGAACGCTGCCAGACCGACGATGAACACCGGCACCTTGCGAATGACCGCGGCAAACCAGACCGAGCGCGTAACCACCTTGAACCCGGCCTGCCATTTGTCCTCGGGTAACGACAGCAGGTCTTCCAGCCGCTCCAACTGGTAAGCCTCGAGATGACTGACATCGATCAGCCGCTGCCGCTCGGCCTCATTGAGCCGCGCGATCCATTCGATGGTTCGCCTGTCCAGTTCGGCCCATCGCTGAGGCAACTGCCGCTTTCCGTTTTGCTCGTCCATTGTGTTGCCTTTGTCGCTTGCGAATGGACCCCTCCTTCGCGCAACGGATGTGGAGCGCCCGCGCTTATGCTGCGCGGTGCGCGTGGTTACTGGCCGATGGGCTTGCTGGCGATGGTGCGACCGTAAAGCGCGTAAACGTCAGCCAAGGCCGAGATGAGCGCGATGACGGCCGTGGTCGTGCTATCCGGGTCGAGCTGGTCAGTGGCGACGCCAGCCGCAGCGGCAGCCTTCAGGATCAGCGAAACCGCAAGGCCCACGATCACCCGCGACCGATACCATGGCTCCTGATTGGTCAGATGGTCGATAACCGGCTGTACCTGCTTCTTCACCGCCTGCTCGATCTTCTCAGCGACGGGCGGCGCGACCTTGGCAATGTCCTTCGCCTTCAGGTCGTTCGACGGCTTCTCGGCTTCCTTAGTGAGCGCCTGTGTGACGACGTTCTCAACAACGCCGCCAACGACTTTGCCGATATCGATCTTTGCCATTTCGAGGCTCCTTTCAGAACATGCCCACAGCCGGCCACAGATGGCCGCTGAGAGGCGGTGAGGGGTTAGGTGGTGTGCGGCCGGGCTACGCGAGAAGCGCGTCCCAGGTGTACGGGCCGACCACGCCATCGGCGGTAAGCCCGTTCTTCTTCTGGAATGCGATGACCGCAGCCTTCGTCTTGGGACCGAAGTCGGAGTCCGCGGTGATCTTCGCGCCGGCGGCCGAAAGTGCTTTCTGCAACCGCTCGACGGACGGTCCCTTGGCGCCGAGCGACAGCACAGGGTTTTCCGGCTCCTTCACCGGCTTGGCAGCATCCTTCTTCGCCACCGACAGACCGGACAGGTCCCATTTGGCGCCGTCGTCGGCGAGGTGATCCTTCACCGAAATATGGACGTGCTTGTTGTGCGGGTTCGAGCCTTTGTAGGCTCGCGCCTTCCACGGCTGCACGCTCGAGCTGTAAATTTTGCCGTTCGAAATGATGTAGTCGATGCGCGTATCCCTCGACGCGACGAGCGCCAGCGCCAAGTCATTGCTGACAATGCCGTGCGCAGGGTCGTTGGTGAGGTCGAGCGCGGTGACGACCCCTGCCCCGTTCGGGTTGTGATCGGACTTGCGCTTCGAGTGCGCCGGATCGCCGATGGTGCCATCAGACACCTTGGAGCGGTTCGGCGAAAGCTGGTTGATCTGGTCGCGCAGCACTGTGAGCGACTTGGCGAGACGCCATGCCATAGTTTCTCCTTCCTCCGGGTCAAGCCGGATGGTTGTTTTCGATGTGAATTTTCGGTATTTCTTCCCCGCTCGAGGCGGAGGAACTTACGGAATGCCGCGAATTTCTTTGGCTGTTGTCGGTTTACTTGCGCTCACTGGATGCGCAGGCGATGTCGGTTGGACGGAGTATCGCGTTGCGCCCGATCCAGTCGCGGCCGGCATACCGCCAGATTGTAAGGAGACGCTCGCCGGCGGCTGCGCACGCGATACACGGCGGCAAGACCGCATCACCGGTGTCGATGATCCTGATGCTCCGGGCGGACCGAAGTGATGCGGTACGTCCTGCTGTTCCTGGTGCTCTCGGGCTGTTCGTATTCTGGCTTGCCGCGCGACCCCGGCTATGCCGGCCCTCTGCCGGCCGGGCTGTCATATGCGGCATACCAATGTTCTCTGCCTTCACCGGAGGATTGCAGGCAAACGCAGTGGTCGCGCTGGAAAGATATGAAAGACCCGCCAGAGGCGAGTACGCCTGAAGGCGGATTGCCCGACTAAAGGAAAGAACTATGATCTGCTGGGCCGCGTTACTGACGATGTATCTGCTCGGCGTCTGGCACTGGATCGGCTGCCCGACGAGCGCCCGTTCGCTGCTCCGGCCCACCGCCGATAGTGCGACACGCGCAGTGCTGGCAGTCGTCTGGCCCGTCTTGTTACTGGTCTACTTTCTTGTCGTTCTTTCGCGCGGCATACTGATCAACGCGGCCCGGCTTGTTGGCGCGAGGAAATTGATCGACCGCTGGCTTTAAGCCGGCTAGACGCTCGCCGGAGAGTGATATCCACGCTGCCGCGCCACATTGTCGAGATGCTGCTCAATGGCGGCTTCGAAATCAGAACGGCGCAGCGGTGGAGCGGCGGTATCAACAAGCTCTTCAGCGTAGCCAGGCTGCGGTTGGCTGAAAATGCCAGAGATGCTCCCCTGCCCGTCGCGACTGAGATATGGCATTACGCGTTTCTCCCGCGCGTGTCCGTCCAGCCATGGGTGACCACATAGATGAAATGGTCCGCGGTCGACTGGCTGAGCCGATAGCGCATCTGCTGAGAGGTGTCTGTCCTCACCCTCAGCTCTTGGGTTGCACCGGCTTGCGCCTGAGAGCCGAGCACCTGCCCGTATCTTGCAGCGAAGTCAGGGGCCGTGTTGGCCTGATCGGGGGACGTCACGAGAATAGCGGTGCCACCTACTGCGGATGTGTCGGCGTAAGTGAAGGTGATGCCGGCTTCCACCTGGATGCCACCCGGAACACTGAGCGCAAGGAGAACAGCCGACGTGCCGGGATTGACGACGGCGTTCGCGTCTTGAGCCGGCACGGAGAGCCGGAAGTCATCCCCGAGTTGCTTGAATGCAACCAACGCCGAGCTCATCCTGATGACAGAACCGACGCGCCGCTTGCGGTCGTAGTTCGTGGGCATCGTTGGCGACGTTGCCGACAGCGAAAACAACGCATCTACGACGCCCGTATCGGACCGCTGGATCAGCCAGACGTGCCATGTACCATTGGCGATGGAGCCCGTGTCGCGCCCTCCGTTGCCTGAGCCGACCGCCCACGCGGTATCGAGACGCTTCGTGAGCGTCGACGCCAACACCATAAGAACCGGATCGGATTCCGTGCTCGCCGCCTCTCCGGCTGCAATGTCGATGTCGTTGGTTGCGTCGGTCGTATTGTTGGAGAGGGTTAGACCAAAGATCTGACCCTTGAGCGCGGCAGATGTGTTCGCGCGAAGCTGCGCCTGCTGCGCGGCGGTAAACCCATTAGATGTGTCAGAACGCGGTAGGTTGCTGGCACCTGCCACAAGCCCCGTATCGCTGATTGTGACCGTTGAATTCTGGATCAGTTTTCCCGTGGTCGCGTCGAAGCGAGCAACGGCGTTGTCGGTTGCGGAGCCCGGCCCAACCACATCGCCAGTGCCGGCACCATCAGCGCCCTTGTCGCCGGCGCGGCTGAACTGGAAGCTGATAGGCAGAGCATTGGCGAACGAGGTTGCGCCCGCACCAGCCGTAACCGTGAGCTTCACGTAGTTCGTGGAATCGGTCAGCGCGGTGAGGTTGTAAACGACCTGCGCTTCGCTTGCCGGGTCGGCGAGGGTGATGATCCCCTTCACCGTCGTGTTGGTGCTGTCGTCGAGCGTCGCCAGCCACGTTGCGACGTTTGAGCCACCACGACTGGTCTTCGAGACATAGAGCACGGTTGCCGATGTCAGGCTGGCATTGTTGGCTCTCAGATCCCCCGAGCCAGGGTCGGCGTCTGCCGTTGCCGTATCGAAGTTGAACAGGATGCCGGGGTCGGAACCGTCTGCACCTGCAGGTCCAGTCGCGCCGGTATCCCCCTGCGGACCTTCCGGTCCTGTCTCACCCTGCGGGCCTTGCCCGAATGAGTTCGGACCTTCCCACTCGCCCGGCGTGTCACTGGACCGGACATAGAGCCCGAACGGATCGGTCATGACATCCAGATAGGCAAAGCCTCTTTCGCGCGTGTCGAAGTCGTCGCGCTCGGCAAGGGATCCCCACGAATGACCCGAGAAGATGTCGGCATAGGTGCCGGTGCGGATATCGGTGATGAGGTTCGTCAGCTTCGTGTTGAACTGGATCAGCGACGAGGCTTCCGATCCGACGAGACCGATGGAATAAACACCATCGGTTACCGTGGAGCCGGGCCAGTCAAACTCCAGCGTCAGCGACGTTTCACTGTCGACCGAAGCAATGGGCACGCTCAGGCCGTCAATGACAAGCGTGCCGCCCGCAACGCCGAACGTTAGCCAACCCGTGTCGGTGCCGGTGACGGACGTACCTCCGGCGGTCACCGACACGGTGCCGGTGGCGTAGATGTTTGGATTGGCCATTGCGGCTTAAACCTTATTGCATTCGCCGAAGACTTCAGCGCTCCATGAGCCGCTGAGGCCGAAGATGGTGCTCTGCTGCATTTGGATCGCGACGGTGTGGTTCCCGGCCGAACGCGGAACAATAACCGCCCGGTCGATAGCCAACGAGAGAGCCCCGTTGCCGATGCGGCTTGCCGTATTGGATTTGATGACGGTCCCGCCGACGGTGAGGCGGATGCCTATCGAATGAGAGTTTGATCCCGAGTCACCCGAGATCGTCCCGGAAATGGTCGCATCGTAGAACAGCTTAAAGGCGTGTCCGTTCAACGAATTCAGCGTGAAACTGGCGACGGTCGTCCAGGTGTTGTTCGCCCAGGAGCCGAGACTACCGCTGGCGGTGTCGTCATCTTCTGCTGTGACGGCGCTTGCCGCGATCTTTCCGCTCTCGATCGTGACATTAGCAAGCGATGCGTTCTGGATGGTGCCATTCTGAATTTTCGCATCGGTGATCGTGCTGTTGGCGAGCTTTGCTCCGGTTATGGTCGCGTCATCGATCTTCGCGTTGGTGATGGCCGCGTTGGCGATCTTGCCGCCTTCGATCGTCGCGTTCGCAATTTTCGCATTGGTAACGGCAAGGTCATTGATCTTCGCGGACGTGATCGCGGCGTCCTCGATCATCGCCGTACGCACTTTCAGAGCATCGCCGTAAAGCGTGCCGTCAGTGATGACGAACGGCTTGAAGGTCGCCGAACCGTTCGTCATGAAGATGCGATCAGCGAACAGCAGCAGGTCGCTCGTGACCGCCCCACCGCCACCGACATGAGCACGGGCGGATAGTCCGGCCTGAGCCGTTGTGCCGCCCTCCTCGGCGCGGACCAGCATGTTGACCTGCGCATCGGCGCCGCCGATCGGGCTGCTCGCCGCCTCGAAACTTAGCAGGCCGCCAGCCGACAGATCGCCGTAGCTTGTCTCGACGGCAAGCAACGCCTCCGCCAGGGAGCCTCCCGGCCCTGCAAAGGCCTTGAGATCGAGGAAGGACGCCGCCAGACCTTGCGTGGACTTGGAAACGGCGGCGATGCCCTGCAACTGTTCGCCGGCATTGAGCGCGACAGATGCCGCCAATATCTCGGAGCGCGTCACCGCATCTCGTGCTGTCTCCAGAGCGGTTTGCAGGATATCCCGTGCATCCTCGCCCCAATTCTCGAGCAGCACGTCGAGATCGTTGAACTTGACGTTCGGCGTGGTGACCGGCAGCCATTCCGACCAGAGAAACCGTCGTTTTTTCGCATTGGAGACGAAGATCGCCCGCACCTCATAGGCGGTGTTGGAGAACAGGTTCGTGCCGATCCTGATCTCGCCCGCCTCGACGTCATCGGTGCGGTTGCGGTTGACGATCGTGCCGCCGGTCTGAAGCCGCACCTCCCATTTGACCGCATCGACGCCGTACTGATCGGTGCCATCCCAGACCAGACGAATGCCCGGCCGGCGCGTGCCGTTGTCGCCGGTGATCGTGACGGGCTCGGCGTCGAAGTCGACGATCGCCTGGGGCTGCGGCGGCAGATAGGTGAGCGGCGCGTCTTCCTCGTCCTGCGAATCCGTGCCCGGGTTCCAGTTGTAATCGCTCGGCTCGATCTCGGTGAGGTCGAGGACGATATCGAGGTTAGGCTGGTCGGCAACACCGTCGACACGGAACAGCTTGTCGATGTAGCCGTTGCGGCTCGAGTTCCAGGTGATGACATCGCCCGGCTCCAGCGCCCAATATTTCGGGCCGAGCGTGATGTTGTGACGGCGGTCGCGGGCAGCCTCGTCCAGCGCCATCTTCATCAGGCGCTGCACCTGATGGCGGTATGGCACTAGGTCGAAGGCCACATCGGCCATCAGTTCGCGGTTGCCGGCGCGCTCGATCTGCGCCGTGCGCTTGATCGGCGGTGCCGTCTTGGCGTTCCACATCTCGACCGGGTTCGGATAGGTCCCCGAAATGCCGTTGATCGTGTCAGCGAGGCCCAGGAACGGCGTGAAGGTCTGTTCCGAGGTGGAAAGGATGTCGCCGTCGGTGATCGACGCCACGGAGCTTCCTGGCGCGCCGACGAACACCTTGTAGACGCCACCAGCTTCAGACAGTTTGCCGTGGCAGGCTGTCAGCAGCGCATCGATCGTCTTGCCGATGTCGACGCCGACACGGATTTCGCCACCTGAGCGGAATTGCTGCTCCTGCGCGTCACCGGGAATGTCGACCAGCGTACGACATTTGACGATCTGCGCGCGCCAATGATCGTCGGGAAGCTGCGCCTGCGTGACGCCTTGCAGGCCATAGAACCAGGCATCGTCCCAATAGAAGCCGCGCAGGATGTTGTAGAGCTGAACGGCAGGCAGAGAGTCTCCACCCTGAACGCTGCCCCATGTCGAGG